>CAZQCK010000071.1:0-16920 GCA_964591925.1 uncultured Desulfobacterales bacterium | reverse complement strand
TTTCTGAAAGCAGAACCAGGTCTTGCCCGAACGCCGCATGCCGATCACCACGTCCGCCTTGCCCGGAATGCCATGGAGACGGTTGCTTCGGGGAACCGGTTCCGGAAATCTCCGTTCGTGGAAATCATCGATGAGCTGTAAGATGACGTTTTTCATGAGTGCACATTATCTCTTTTTATGAGACAGTTCAAGCCGTTTTAGTCTCTTAAAAAGAGAAGCGATAGGGGAGCGGGGACGGAGAGTTCCGGGGCTATGAATTAAGTAAGGTGTCCCCGGAACTCGTGGGGGTCCGGGATCGACCTCGAGGGTCAGCTTGTGAATCGTCAACGCTTTGGTCGGTAGACCGTTCCCTGGACTCTCTGACTGCTGCGAGAATATCTTTTGTCGTTGCTTTGGTTTGGATTCCAGGAACAT
The DNA here is from genome assembly GCA_964591925.1 of uncultured Desulfobacterales bacterium. GTDB lineage: Bacteria > Desulfobacterota > DSM-4660 > Desulfatiglandales > HGW-15 > JAIPEI01. The sequence continues at coordinate 16,506 of CAZQCK010000071.1, read as the reverse complement.
CAAACGGCGATTTGTTGCTTTTTCTATAGATGATCGAAAATGTTTCGCCGCCCCTTCGTTTGATAACGACCTCTTCGCTTCTTGCGGTATTGAGAACATCAGAAAGGCGCTGTCTTGCTTCAGAATATGTATAGACTTTCATGATATCTTACTCCAAAACTCTAATCCCCATTTCTTGGGCTACCCTTCGCATTCCAAGGTCAAGTGTAAGTAACGGGCTTCGATGGTATTGAGCACATTCCAAGAAATAGGCATCATAGGCATATAGGTTATATTTGATTGCGATACTCAAGGCATATCTTATATTCGTCTGCCTCAAATCAACCGATATCTGTTATAAACGTACTGGTGTCGGCAATCATTTTCATGGGTACAATTGTACGCATCCAGCCTAAACGTGTCAAGCTGGTTTTCCGTGCACTCAGCGCATGAGGCCGGGACGTTATGTTGTGTGATTGAGGAGGTGAGAGGAGTAGTTTTGATCACGACTTTCGTGAGCCGCGCTCCTGTTGTCAAGCCTGCCACTTCGCGGATACCCGCACACAATGGGGGGCCGGCATTTGTTATGGGGACACGCACTGTGCAGGCAATGTGGTGGCAAGATGCTCCAGGGTCCAGACGAAGGCGGCCTTGCATTTCTCAATGACTGAGCAGAATTGCTCAGCGAGCAAGTAAGGGTCAAAGGAGAATGCCCGGGATCGGCTTCCAGGGCGAAAGTTTTTTTCGGCAAAGAGACGACGATCAGGTGACAGCAGGCAGGGTGAAATTATGGAGATTAGTGAATGAACTGCCTTTATTCAAAGAGCTCGCTGTGAGAACCGATATCGATCAACTGAACTTCATCCTTGCAGATTCGATAAATGAGCAAAAGGTCTGGCTTCAAATGACATTCCCTGTATTCTTGAGGGTTTCCCTTTAGTAGATGATCCCTGTATTTTTCGTCCAAGGGAATATCATTGAGAAGCTTTGAGACGATATCAATATATATTGTCTCATCACTATCCTTCAAACGAAGCTTTTTAAATGATTTTTTGAACCTTTTTGTCCTAGCCAAACCATATTTCATGACTTTAGGTCGATCATCATCGCTTCAACGGTATCGTATCGTACCAGGCTATTATTTTCAGCTTCATTCATCGCTTTTTTCAACCTTGGCGAGGGCAACTTAAGGGGGAAAGGCAGGCCCTGCTCGAGCCGTACCCGGTTGAGGAAGATATTGATGGCATCTGGCACCGTTAAGTTATACTCCTGAAAAATGGCTTTTGCAGCATCCCAGGCCTCCGGGTCGACTTTGATGGATGTCTGTCTCCTTGCTCTCATGGTGTCTCCTCTCATGTGTTTCGAAAGAATATACTTCAAAAGAAGTTTTTGGTCAAGAGAAGAGAGATGCAAAGATTGAGGGAGGGCCTCACCGGGTGCGTTGAAGGATTCGGGAGATGCGCTCTGCGGCGTGGCGCTGGAGGGCCAGGAAGTCCAGGTAGCCCAGGGGGTCGATCAGGTCCCAACGCTCCAGGGCCTTGGGAAAAAGATTGACAATCCTGCCCCATTTGGTTTGTAGGTTACAATTGTTCAATGTTCAACCAAGTTTCTCTTCCTTGGCTTCAGCGTGAGACCCCTTAGATGAGGAGCCGCCCGATGGCTGGAAACATCTTTAAGAAGCGATTTGGGAGAGACCCCCGTTCTTTTCACTCCACTGAGGAGATCGACAGTCTCGTGGAGCGAAAAACCGGGAAAAGGATGAAAGTCCAATCCCTACATCCCAACCTGGTAACCCAACGAGGCTTCATATTTCCCACGAGGAGAATCCATCCGGATAAAGCGTTCAAAAAAGCCTTGGCCAAATGAATCCAGAAGACCTTTTCGAACAGAGATCACTTCCTCCCCGCCTATTCCAATGATTAGTGCAGTCCTGAGGCACTTGGGCCTGGGTTCTCCATAGCTTCCTATCTCGTTTACTACTGCCTCAGGGATGGGGGTGGTCGTCCTCGCGATCGTAAACACCCTCATAGTACTCGATGACACGGGCGGTCTCCTCCGCCTGGAACCGGTGCGCGCACCCGGGGTGGATCAAGGCTTTCTGTCCGGCCTTAAGACGCACCCTGCGTCTTTCGCCCGAGTCCGTATCCTCCAGGTCCAGCAGGAGAACACCTGAGATCACGTAGAAGTGCTCGACCTTTTTCCTGTGCACATGGCCGCCTCTGTACCCCTTGCCCGGTACCAGGGAGAAGTAACCCAGGTGTTGTATGGGCATGCCGTCTTCAATGAGTGCCAGCTCCCCGCGCTCTTCCACCAGGCGTTTTCTTCGAAGAAAATCCCGAGTGACCGGCAGGCTTTCGATTTCCACCTTGGCGGCAAGGGGACCAAGGTCTTGCGGGCTGGAAGCTTCGGGCATGAGTACTCCTTACCGTAAAGTGGTCCGATTGGTATTAAGAGGGGTCAAAGGGTTCGCACCTGCTCGCCTCTCTTTTTACATGAAAACCTGAACAAAGAAAAGCCTCCTGAAGAAAGGAGCAACCTTTTCTGCCCTCAAAACCAAGCACAAGATATAGTGCTTGGTGTTATTGCTGAGCCCTATATAAATACCAATTAAGCAAAATTAAAATAATTTAACAAAAAGTGCTTGACAAAGTGCACCACATATATATGATGCTTGACCATGGGGCACGACTCAATTGTGGTACATCTGCATTCGGAGGGTAAATTGGGGCGCAACCTAGTAAAAGGAATCCGCGAGACACTTCTCATGAGCAAGGCAGAGCTTGCCCGAAAGGCGGGCGTTTCGCCCCTGACCATCGACCGAATCGAAAAAGGAAAAGACTGTCGCATGGAGACCAAGCGCAAGATCATTCTTGCACTTGGATACGAGTTGGGCGAGAAGAAGCAGATTTTCCCGGAAGATTAAACTATCAAGTGAAGAGAGAGACGATGCCCGTCGCCAAGAAAAGCCAACTAGTCGGCCTGGATATCGGATCCCACTCCATTAAGCTCGTGGAAATCGGGCAGTCCAAAAAGGGCCTGGCGCTTCAAAGCTTCGGGCTCATCGGACTGCCGCACAACGCCGTGGTGGAGGGGAGCATCAAGGAGATGGAGATCGTCTCATCCGCCATCAAGAATCTCTACCGCAACCTCAAGATCAAGAACAAGAACGTCTCCACCTCCATCTCCGGATACAGCGTTATAGTCAAAAAAATAACCATAGACCGCCGTGAGGACTCTGAATTGGAAGAGTCCATACACGACGAAGCCGAGCAGTATATACCCTTTGACATAAGCGATGTGAACCTCGATTTCGAGATCCTGGAGCCCCCCGCCGAAGAAGAGGGCGAAGAAGGCGAGGAGGAAAAGCCGGAGTCGTCCGGACTCATGGACGTCATGCTCGTGGCGGCCAAGAAAGACATGGTCGAGGACTATGTGAGCCTGCTGCAGCTGGCAGGCGTCAACCCCATGGTGCTCGATGTGGACGCCTTTGCCCTGCAGAACGCCTTTGAAGCCAATGTGGGGGAAATGAGCGGCTGTTACGCCCTGATCAACGTGGGGGCCGAGGAGCTGGGCATCAACGCCATCAAGGACGGCGTATCCATCTTTACCAGAGACTCCTCTTACGGAGGGACCCAGATCACCGAGGCCATCATGAACAAGTTCAATGTGGGCTTTGACGAGGCAGAGAGGATCAAGCTCGGCGGATCCGAGGCCGAGGAGAAGCGGGGCGAACTGGAGGAAATCTTTACGAACGTCATTTCCGGATGGGGTCAGGAAATCAAGCGGGCCCTGGACTTTCTGGCCTCTACATACCCGGATGAAACCATTGAAAAGCTGTACATCACCGGCGGATCCAGCAGGATTCCGGGCTTCCGGAAGTACCTGGAAATGGAAACCGAGCTCTCCGTGGAGGAACTCAACCCGTTCGCCAACCTGCAGATCAACGAAAAGGTCTTTGATCCCAGATACCTGAGCCACATGGGTCCGCAGGCCTCCGTTGCCGTTGGTCTTGCCTTGAGAAGCATTGGAGACAAATGATACGCATCAATCTCCTGCCCTTCCGGGCCGCAAGGAAACGGGAAAACATCAAGAGACAGGTCACGGTGTATGTGCTCAGCGTGCTTCTGCTGGCGGTGGCCATGGTTTACATGTTTCTTCAGCTCGACGGCCGGCTCACGGACGCCGAGGCCCGGGAAAAGGCCCTGAACCAGGAACTGGCCAAATACCGCAAGACCATCGCCCGCATCAATGAACTGAACAAAAAGATCGACCTGATCGAAAAGAAGCTCAATGTCATCAAAAAGCTCGAGCAGGGTAAGCAGGGTCCGGTCCACCTCCTGGACGAGCTAGCCAAGGCCATTCCCAAAGACCGGCTCTGGCTTTCGGCCCTGGCGGAGTCCAAAGGAAACCTGACCCTTCGAGGATCGGCCCGCAACAACGAGACCGTGGCCGAGTTCATGGTGAACCTGGAAAACTCTCCCATTGTCACGGCCGTGGATCTGGAGAGCAGCAAATCCGGCAACGTTCAAGGGGTGAACGTGTCCGAGTTCAGTCTCAAATGCAAGGTGGATCCTTCCAGGATCAAACAAGACGACGAGGGCAAGTGATGGGCCTGGTCCACCCGCGTGAAAGGAAAGCGGTCGAGCATGGAACAAGATAAGCCTTCTTTCATGGAAAAGATAGAAAAGATCAAGATGCCCATTCGCATCCTGATACTGGTCGGGACCCTTGTCCTTCTGGCCGGGGCCTTTGCCTGGTTCATCTACGTTCCCAAGACCGAGGCCATCGAAAAAACCGAAAAGAGCGTGCAGGAGCTTTCCAAAAAACTCGCCAATGTCAAGAAGCAAGCCAGGGACCTGGAAAAATTCGAGGCCAAATTCGAGCAGGTCAGCGCCCAGTTCGAGGAGGCCCTAAAGATCCTGCCCGACTCCAAGGAGATTCCCAGCCTTCTCACCAACATCACCAGGCTCGGCAACGAGGCCGGACTCCAGTTCCTGCTCTTCAACCCCCAAAACGAACGGGGTCGGGACTTTTACAAGGAAATCCCGGTCTCCATCCGCGTGCAGGGCTCTTATCACGACGTGGCCCGCTTTTTCGACACGGTGGGACGCATGGATCGCATCGTCAACATTCTGGATGTGTCCATGAAACCCAGGCAGGCCTTGTCCACGGAGCTCGTCACCAGCTGCCAGGCGGTCACCTATCAGTTCACCGCCAAGGCTACGGCAAAGTAGCCGAAAAAGAAAAGGAGGAAGCAGTCTTGCCGACCATGAAGAACGCATTCATTACATGGATCGCCTTCACATGCCTCCTTCTGTGTGGCGGGCCGTCGAGTGCGGCCACGGCCGAGACCGGCGACACACCACCGCCGAAGACGGAGGCATCGGCCGGAGACCAAGACCGGGGCGAAGGTGACCAGGGGTCGGAAGAGCCAGAATACACTTACAACCCCGAAGGAAAAACCGATCCCTTTGATGCCTTTGTCGTACAGAAATCCCAGAGCCTCAGCCAGGTCAAGGAGAGCGACGTGTCGGGCGAGGAGTTGCAGAAGATGCTCGCCATCCTTCAGGACCTCAAGCGGCCCAAGACCGAGCTCCAGACCATTCCGCTCGCCGCCGTCGAACTCACCGCCATCCTCAAAACCGAGGATCAGACCGTAGCCATGGTCAAGGGACCCAAGGGCGCAAAGGGCTACATGCTCCAAGAAGGGACCTACATCGGCAAGGAAGGGGGCGTGGTGGAGGAGATCGTCAACGAGGAAAAAATGACCGATCTGGGCAAGCAGCTCATTCGCAAGGTGGTGATCAAGGAGCCGTACCTGGACGAGAAACGCAAAATCAGCTACAGGCACGTGGAGTTGAAAATGCCCGGGTCGTTCGAATAGCATCGGGCGCGGCCGGCCTGGAAATCATTCTATGCCAAGGAGATGAGCATGACCACCAAAGGGAAAAGATGGATTCGGGGATCTCTCATCGCGCTCCTCGCATGGGGCGTGTGGGTCCTTCCGGCCTTTTCCACAGAGTTGACGGAAGTCCAGGTGGAACAGGTCAAGAATGACACGAAGGTCTATATTAGAGGCGAGTACGCCTCTTATCGTGCCTTTACCCTCCCGAAACCCGCCAGGCTGGTCATAGATTTCGAGGGGACCAAACGCAGCAAAAATCTGTCCAGGATCCACGACGTGGACGGGCCCGTGCTGTCCAAGATCCGTGTGGGTGAAGGGCAAAACCGCGTTAGAATCGTGCTGGACTCCTCGCGCAAGGACGAACCGTTCCACTTCAACATCGGTGAAGAGGAGGGTGCGTTCCGCGTGCGCTGCTGGAGGCCCGAGGCATCCGCCGGCGCCTCGACCGAGGCCGTACGCCGGGCGTCTGCGGGAGCCGCAGGGCCGGGCGATTTTCCCGAAAAGGCCTTGAGAGACGTGCTGGGCATGTCCCACCAGGAAACCCAGGACGAGAAGACCGACGAGGCCCAGAAGGTGGCCAAGTACCCGGGTAAGAAGATCCACCATATAGACTTCTACCAGGAGGACCTGCACAACGTATTTAGACTGTTCGGCGAGATGTTCGGCAAGAACTTCATCGTGGACGACCGAGTGAAGGGGACCCTCACCTTGAGCCTCAAGGATGTGCCCTGGGACCTGGCCATGGACATCATAGCGGACATGAAGGACCTGGAGGTCATGGAGCGGGCAGACATCCTCGTGGTTCGACCCAAAGAGGACAAGGAAGAGGGTGAGCTCGTGGTCCGCTCGGTTCCGGACGAAGCCCTTCACCCGGCCCGGGTCCTCAAGAAGGAGAAGGAGGATGAACGTAAGGCACGCCGGCTCATACTTCAGGGCCATAACCTGGAAAACGAGGGCAGGTACGAAGAGGCCCTCCACTACTATGAAAAGGCCTATGAGGCGTGGAAAGGCAACATCGACCTGGTCAAGAAGACCGCCTATCTCCACTACCGCCTGGAGCGCTATGCCCGCAGCTACTTTTTTGCAAAAGAAGGGCTGAAGATCAGCATGAAAGATGCGGAGACCGCCTTGTACGCAGCGCTTTCCGCCGCCCAGATGAACAAGAACGATGAGGCGGAGCTCTTTTTCGAAGCGGCTGTCAACGGAAAGCCCAAGCTGCCGGAAGCCTTCTTCAACTACGGTTTGTTTCTCGAACAGGAGGGAAAGTTCACCGACGCCCTCCACGTGTACCGGAAGCATGAGGAGACATTCGGTCCGTCCCTGGATGTGAGTCTTGCCATCGCCAAAGTGCTGGAGGCCAAGAACCGGGACTCCGAGGCGTGCAAGCGGTATAGCAACATCTCCTTTTCGGGATTCCCCATGGACGAGGCCACGGAAAACATGATTCAGCAGAAGGTGAACTCCCTTTGCGATTAAGGAGGTCAGGGTGAAGAACGGTATCCTATTCTCAGTGTTCGTGTTCGTGGTGCTCTTCCTCGCTGGATGCGCCGGGTCCGAACGAAAAGCGGCCCAGGAGCCGGCCCCGGCCGTCTCCGAGACAAAGGCCGTCCAGCCGGAAGCGAGGCCCGCCCCCAAGGACGAGCCCGGGCAGAAACCCGGCTGGTCCGTGGACCGAAAGGGGTTCAGAACCAAGCCCATGGAGATGGAGGTCCGGGAAGGCCATCCCTACACGCCTGTGGGCGCTGAGATCGTGAGCAAAGGGGCCCCGGTCAAGCTCATCGAGGTGATCAAGCAGATGGCCGACCGCCAGGGGTTCTCGGTGAGCTGGGCCGATGACGTGGATCCGGACACCAATGTGAACGTCCACATTCAGCCCGAGGACAACTTCTGGGATGCGCTCCAGAACCTCCTCCGGCAAAAGGATTACTTTTTCGAGTTGTCCGGTGAGACGATCGTGATCCAGTACAAGACCACCCGGCGCTACCAGGTGGTTATGCCCACCCTCAAGGAGAACTTTCAGACCTCGGTGGGCGGAAGCTTGATCGGAGGCGGCGCGGTGGAAGGCCGTATCACCGGAAAAACCGCTATAAGCGCGGACATCCGCGAGCCCCTGGACTTCTGGGCCGGACTGGAACAGAACCTGACCCAGATTCTGGAGAGCACCGCGGCTGAGGACAAGGGCCACTTCATCGTCGACGACCACATCGGGGTGATCACGGTGAACGCCCCCAGGAACACCCACGACAAGGTGCGGGCGTACCTGGACGATCTCAAGGAACAGATCTACCGCCAGGTGGTTATAGAGGCCAAGATTATGGAGGTGCGACTCGACGACTCCCATCAGATGGGGATCAACTGGTCCAACGTCCTGTCGGTTGCCAACCGCGCCAACAGCGAGACCTTCAGCGGCCAGGCCACCTTCGGCGAAGACTACGCCCTGGAGAGCGGCGCGGTGGTCGCCAACACCGTGTACCCCACACACAAGTTTCTCAAGTACATGACCATGACCCCACAGGCCTTCAGCGTGGCCATCGAGGCCCTCAAGACATACGGCACCACGAACGTGCTCTCCAACCCGAAGATCACCATCATGAACGGCCACGGCGCGTCCATCACCGTGGGAGAGGACATCACCTACATCGACAAGGTGACCTCCACCACGGACGAAAACGGCAACGTGACCTACACCGTGGAGACCGGCTCGGTACTTTCCGGCCTGGGCCTGGCGGTTATGGCCAATATCGTGGACAACAACGAGGTGGTACTCTACATTGTGCCGGTCACCTCGGAGCTCCAGCAGGCGCCCACAGGCGACGATATCGAGTATCGGGCCTTTGGCGGCGCGCAGGTGGGCCTGCCCCGGGTGCGGCTGCGGGAAATGTCCACCATGGCGCGCATCAAGGACGGGGAAACCCTCATCATCGGCGGGCACATCGACAAGCAGGAGGGTGACACCAACAACAGCGTGCCGTTGCTGGGGGACATTCCCGGCCTGGGCTGGCTCTTCAAGCACGAAAGCAAGTCGGTCACGAGCCGGGAGCTGGTCATATTCATCACTCCCAAGATCGTAGCGGCGAACGAGTAGCCGCCGCCGGCATTCGACCCTGCGGGGCATGGAGAAAGGTATCGTGAAAAGACGGCTCGTAATCCTGGTGGGAATTTCCCTGGTCGCAGCCCTGACCGCCTGCGCGCAGCTCCACACCCTGGTCAGGCCCGTCCTCCTGGATACGGTGAGGCCGGCCGCATCCTCCGGAATATCCGCCTCCGTCTCCCCGGCCGACCTGGCCCGATCCATGGAAACCGGCCGGCCAAAGGCCCTGCTCCTTCCCTTTGCCGACTATTCTTCGAAGGATTCTCCGGGCAGGCACACCAGGTGCCACGCCATCCTTCAGGCCGAGCTCTTGAAGTCCCTGGAATCCGCTGGAATCGAGCCCGTGGCATACGGAAGGCCGGTCAACGACCAGCTGATCAGAGCCGGTGTGATCCTGGACGCCGCACCGATCCTTCGAAAGGAATCGCCCCGCACCTCAGTGCTGCTCTTTGAAGCGGAAAAAGGCGAATGGAGCCCGAAGATGTCGGAAAGGATCGGAGCTCTGATCCACCAGAACCTGATCGGCACACAAACCCTTTACGGCAAGGTGAACAGTACGGCCCTGGACCGGCAAACCCTGCAGGACCTGGCCACGCTGTTCGAGGCGGACTATATCATCCGCGGCCGAATGACCGTGTACCAGTCCGGATCGAAGTGGGCGGACTTCTCCCAGCCTGAAGGTGTCTTGGCGTTTTACTTCACCAGCCGCAGGGAAAACACCCCTTTCATGGGAATCTCGAGCCTGGAGGCCTACGAGTGGTTCGGGAACGGCCCGAACATTCCGCTCCCCGCCTCCATTCGCTCCGAGGAGAACCAGCCCTTCAAGAAGCACAACCAGAAGATCACTCCAATCGTCCGTGTGGACCTCTTTATACAGGATGCCGTGAACGGCGACGTGGTCTACACCGCCTCGGCCGAGACGCGGACCCGCCAGGCATACAGCCTCTCACAGCACACCCGATCCGAACCCTACACACACATTGACCGGGCCATTGCCGAGGCTGTGGAGCACGCGGTGGACCCCTTGTTCCAATAGGACCCAAAAGCCGCGACTTACCGGCGGGCATTACATCAACGCAATTCCGGCTACATCCCACATATCCCGGGCGTGGAAATCGGCGGGGAGGCGCTCGTCCTTGTAGGCCACAAAGGGCACCCCGGCGGCGGCGGCGGTTTCCGCGTCTACAGAGGAATCTCCCACGTACAAGGCGTTTGAGGCTTCGATCTCGTAGTGGTCCAGCACCTTGAAGAGTGGATCCGGATAGGGTTTGGGGCGGGCCACGTCGAGTGAGGAGACGACCACGTCGAAGAACCCGGTGAGGCCGTGCCGCTCCAGGACCCATCCGATGGTGTTGCTGCGGTTCGTGGCCACTGCCAGCCCCCCGAAGACGCCCAGGCAAGAGAGGACCTGCCTGAGTCCGGGCTCCATGATCATGTCCCGAATAAAGGGGCCGTAATCCATTTCCCACCGGTAGGACAGGGCCTCCTCCACATGAGGCGTTCCCCGGAAGATATGTCGAATGCAGTCGTCCGCCGTGTGCATGTGCACGTAGGCCACATCCTCCTCAATCAAGGGGGGGTAGCCGAAGCGTTCCAGGATGTGGTTGTAAAAGTGGGTATTGGCCTCTCTGGAGTCGAACATGACACCGTCACAGTCAAAAATGACAGCCATGGCTTTTTTTCTTGTCTTCATCATAAGCGGCGCAGTACATTTTCAGCAAACAGGAGGGCTCCGGGAAACAATCCCCGCAGCGGCCCTTGAAGACCCGGCCCATACGATGGGTGTAACATAAAGAGAAACGCATCACCTGTCAATGCGCACTCGAAAGGTTGAACCATGGAGATTCAGACGGATTATCTGGTGATCGGAAGCGGCATCGCCGGGCTCGTCTTCGCGCTGGAGGCGGCTGAGTCGGGCACGGTCACCATTGTGACCAAGAAGGAAAAGGCGGAGACGTCCACCAACTATGCTCAAGGCGGCATTGCGTCCGTGTTCGATCTGGAGGACAGCTTCGAGTATCACGTTCAGGACACCCTGGAGTCGGGCGCCGGTCTCTGTCACGAAGACGTGGTTCGCATGGTGGTGCAGGAGGGGCCCGCGCGCATTCGGGAGCTCATCTCCTTGGGGGTGCGGTTCTCCCACCAGGAGAATGGAGAAAACTCGCTCGACCTGGGAAAGGAAGGCGGCCACTCGCGCAGGAGGATCGTGCACACAAAGGACCGCACCGGGCACGAAGTGGAGCGAGCCCTCCTGGACCGCATCGAGGAAAACCCGAACATTCGGATGCTCGAAAACTACATGGCCATCGATCTTATCACCAAGAGCACCCTGGTCAAGCGAGGCATTGTGGCGGAGGAGACCACCGAAACCTGCTGGGGCGCATACGTGCTGGACGTTGTGGAAGGCAGGGTCATCACCTTTGTGGCCCGAGTGACCATCCTGGCCACCGGGGGGGCGGGGAAGGTCTATCTTTACACCAGCAATCCGGACATTGCATCAGGTGACGGTGTGGCCATGGGATACCGCGCCGGGGTCAAGGCGGCGAACATGGAGTTTGTTCAATTCCACCCCACCTGCCTGTTCCATCCTCAGGCCAAGAACTTCCTCATCTCCGAAGCCGTTCGGGGCGAAGGCGGAATACTGCTGGATCAAAAGGGCCGCCGGTTCATGGAGAAATACCATCCACTCAAAGATCTGGCCTTCAGGGACGTCGTGGCCCGCTCCATCGACCAGGAGCTCAAAAAGAGCGGTGAAGAGTGCGTCTATCTGGACATCAGCCACAAGCCCGCGGACTTTGTGAAGGAACGATTCCCCCACATCTATTCCACCTGCCTGGGCTACGGCATCGACATCACGCAGGAGCCTATTCCGGTCGTTCCGGCCGCACACTACATGTGCGGCGGGCTGCTCACAAACACGGATGCCATGACCAACATCAACAACCTCTACGCCATCGGGGAGGTGGCGTGCACCGGGCTCCACGGGGCCAACCGTCTGGCCAGCAACTCCCTGCTGGAGGCTCTGGTCTTCTCCCGCAGAGCCGCCTTACGCGCCGCACAGGACATGGAGGCCAACAACAAAAAGCCCTGGTCCGCGGCCCCTCTCTGGGATCCGGGCACGGCCACGGACAGCGAGGAAATGGTGGTGGTCACACAGAACTGGGAGGAGATTCGCCGCTTTATGTGGAACTTTGTGGGGATTGTGAGGACCAGCAAACGCCTGGCCCGGGCCCAAACCCGAATACTGAACATTCAGCAGGAGATCAAGGAGTATTACTGGGACTTTCTGGTGACCAGGGATCTGCTCGAGCTGCGCAACCTGGCCACCGTCGCCGAGCTGATCATCACCTGCGCCCTGCAGCGAAAGGAGAGCCGCGGTCTTCACTACAATCTGGACTACCCGGAACGGAACGACGCCCACTGGAAACGGGATACTGTGGTGGCAAAGTGAGCACAGGGTAAGAACGACTCAGTACGAGGAGTACTTTTGCCGGCTTGCCATGTTCGAAGGAAGCTCGTGCTCCTCGCCTTCCAGATCCATCCAGGTCTTGAGAAACGTGTAGATCAGCCCGGCCCCGATAATGGCCAGGGCTACATAGAGCAATCCCATAAAAATCAGATAATCCGGATTCCAATGCCATTCAAATGACAGCGGTGACATAACCTTTTCTCCCTAAGGAGGCCGGCAAAAATAACTTGAACATCTTGCATCTCATCTTCAGGCCATCTTCGGCTGCGGCTCAATCGCAAAATCCTCGACGTAGTCCAGCTACGCCTGCGGTTTTGCTCAATCGCCGCATCCAAATATGACCCGAATCTGAGCGCAATTTTGTCCAATTTATTTCTGCCGGCCTCCTAAGATGCGGCGTACAACGCCGGGTTCAACTCCTTCTCCTTGGGGTACACCGGAAGGTATCGGTACGAGGCCGAGAAGAGCAGGAAGCCGTACCCGAAGAGCGCCATGGCGATCCCCCACTCCTGCCACGTAGGCAGGTAGCTCCAGAGCTGTTCAAAGGGAAACACCGGGATGGCCAGGCTGCCGATGATGAAGATGAACCGGTTGAGCACAATGCCCGTGCAGTTAAGGAGGCAGGCGATGATGAGCCCCGCCGGGTTCTGCCGGACCTGGGGGATCAGGAGCAGGACGGCCGGTATGACCCCGAAGATCCCGATCTCCGCAATGAGCATCATGGCCCCGTAGGATCCTTGCTGGTAGATGCTGCTCATGCTGAGGCCGGCGTCCGGAAGGGTGGTGCCTGCCCAGACCAGGGTGTCGATGATCTTGAGCACGATGTAGCCGGCCAGGAGCCGGCCCGAGAGCCTGGCCAGAAACTGGACTGCGTTGTCCGGCACCAGCTTCTTGCGGCTGATGGCCTCGGTCAGCTTGGTGCAGAGGATGGTGAAGCAGGGACCTGCAGCGATGGCCGAGAGCACGAACAGGAAGAAGGTGGTGGGCCATATGTAGAAGTCCCAGCGCTCGGCAAAGGGTCGCGCGTACATGACGCCGAACATCCCGCCCAGGGAGCCCTGGTGGAAGAAGGACAGGAAGGTGCCCGTGGCGGCGAACACGCCCATGACGTGGTGCAGGTTGTGTCCGAACAGGCGCAGGTGGGGCACCTTGTCGATCTGGCGGTTCCCGAGAATGATGGGAATGTACTCAATGGCCAGCACCGCAAGATAGGCCGTGATGCAGAAGGACACCTCTGTGAGCATGGAGTGGACGTTCGCGTGCCAGAAGATGAACCACCCGCGAATGGGCTGGCCGATGTCGATCCCCAGCATGGCAATGGCGCCCGAGTAGCAGATGAACCCGATGATCACAGCCGCGTTGATGATGCTCTTGAGCTCCTTTCGGCCGATCACATAGGTCAAAAAGCCGGTGAAAAAAGCCCCGGCCCCCAGGGCGATTACCGCGAGGTCGAAGACGATCCAGAGCGCAAAGGCGAAGATGTTGCTCATGTTCGTCTGGTTCAGCCCTTTGTAAAGGCAGAGAAAGGCGGACAGCCCTCCCCAGGCCAGCAGCGCCAGCCACGGCAGCGTCCAAAGCAGGAAGACCTTGGGGGAGCAGCGCTTCACACCTTCCGGGAACAGTGCCGAATCCATTGATCTTTCCTCCTGATCCAACCGCAAAACATCTACACAGGTTGAAACTCGTCGGGGTGGTAGTTGTCCGCCAGCCGGCGCACCCAGTCCTTGCTGGAGATGTAATAGACCTTGGGCTCGGTCCCAAGCCGCTCCAGCAGCCTGAAGGCATGAGGATGCTTGGTGAGCTTTGTCACCTCAGCATTCGGATCGTTGAGATCCCCGAAGGTGATGGCCTGGGCCGGACAGGCGTCGGTGCAGGCGGTGGTGTACTCGCCGTCCTCCAGCTCCCGGCGCCCCTCGGCATAAGCCTGGTTCCTGGCCCGCATCAAGCGGTGGTGACAAAACGAGCACTTCTCCACCACACCCCGCATTCGGACCGACACCTCGGGAGAGAGGTACCGCTCCGTCCCCTGGGGGAAATGTCCGTCCCACCAGTTGAAGTAACGCGCGTGGTAAGGGCAGGCGGCCTGGCAGTATCGGCATCCGATACACCGCGTGTAGATCTGGCTGACGATGCCGTTGTTGTAATCGATCTTGGTGGCGGTCGGAGGACAGACAGAGACACAGGGCGTGTGATAATGGCAGTGCATGCAGGGACGGGGAAAATAGCTGACCTCGGTGTTCGGAAACGGCTTGCCGTTTGTCACCTTCAACAGCTGCATCCAGGAGATGGTCCGTTGCTTGTCCGTCTCGTCCTTGATCACGGACAGGTTGTTCTCCGCCGCACAGGCCACCGTACAGGTCCCGCACCCGGTGCACTTGTCCAGGTTGATCACCATGCCGTACTTGTACTTTCCTTCTTTGGCCTTCATTCCTCACCCCAACGTTGCAGGTTACAGGGAGCAGGGTTTAAACCTTCTTCACTCGGACGGGGGTGGTCCACCACACGGCCTGTCCGCTCAGGGGATCTTTGCCCGCCTTCACGATGTTCATGGGATTGACGCCTTTGCCCTTCTGATAGATCCCGTAGGCGGTGTGACCGAAGCCCATGGGAAGATAAAGATGGTTCGGCATGGCCCCTTCGAAGCGGTCCACCAGGGCCGTGACCTCTCCGGCATCGGATTGGATCCGGACCCGATCCCCCTGGGCAAGACCGAGCCGATCAGCCGTGGCGGGATTCATCTTTACAAAGGACTCATCCTTGCGAAGCTGGGTATCGAACAGGGTCTTGGTCAGAAACGGCGGATTGGGCAGCCAGTCCGTAGAGACGTTGAAGAGCTCATAGGGGACCAGCTTCAGTCCGTCCTCACCCACGATTCCGGAGAGCGCCTGCTCATAATGCGGCAGGTATGCCTGGTCTTCGACGGCCTCCACCCCCATGTTCCGCAGGGCGGCGGCGGTGTCTCCACTCCCGGCCGCCGCTTTCACGGCCCGGGCCAGGCGCCCGCCGGCGAACTCGAACTTGCCGCTGGGAGTCTGAAAGCAGGAACGCCAGGTATAGAACGAGTGGGTCGGTTGGTACCAGAAACCATTGGATTCCAGCTGGTCCCACAGATCGTCAAAGGAATCGTAGTCCGAGGAAATGGACCGCCCCCCGGCGAAGACCTCCCATGCCGGTTTGGATCCGTCATAGCTGGTGAGCCCCCGGGTCTCGGCCAGACCCTGGAGGCGCTCCTCGAGGGCTTCCTCGAAACCCTTCCAGGGGAAGGCCCCGGCCACGGGGTCTCCTATCTTTTTGGCCAGGGCGATCAACACGTCCCCGCTGTGGCGGGTCTTGTACACGGGTCTGACCACCGGCTTGGAGATTCCCAGAAAGGGGTATTGCATGCCTGTGGGCCAGACCACGTCCTGGAGCTTTTCCAGGGCTGTGTGATCCGGAAGGATCAGGTCGGCCATGGCTGATGTCTCGTCACGATAAGGTGAGAAGCTCACAACGAACGGCACCTTCGCCAGGGCCTTTCCAAAGGCACCGCCGTCCGGCAGGGTGTAGGCCGGATTGGACGCGAAGACCAGCAGCGTGTCCACGGACTTGC
This sequence comes from uncultured Desulfobacterales bacterium, assembly GCA_964591925.1. Lineage (GTDB taxonomy): Bacteria > Desulfobacterota > DSM-4660 > Desulfatiglandales > HGW-15 > JAIPEI01. Next base: position 473 of record CAZQCK010000071.1, on the reverse strand, counting down.
CGGCGCCGCTCTCCAGGATCACGTCGGTGAAGCGGTTGATCAGGGACTTGCTCAGGGGATACTGCGCGCTCCCGGCCCGGTCCAGCCGACCGCGCTCGAGCCCTTGCCGCGCCACCCGGTCCTGCTTCACCCCGGGCCAGGCGAGCAGGGGCAGGTCCTGCTGGACGATCGCCCCGCCCGGCTTGTTGATATTGCCTTTGAGGGCGTTTAGCCCCTGCACGGCCATGCACTCCAGGACACTGCCGTTGAGGTTTCCCTTGCCCTTGCCGTAGACGGCTAGCGGGGTTCGGGCCTTGCCGAAGGCCCGGCCCAGCTCCACTATGCGATCGGCCTTGAGCCCGGTGATCCGGGCGACCTCGGCCGGGGTGTAGGCTTCCAGGATCAAGGACTTGAAGCCCCTTTGCTCCCGTCCGTCATCATCGACCCAGTCCTCGAAACCGTGGGTGTAGTTGGAGAGGAAGGACATGTCCGCA
>CAZQCK010000070.1:0-17159 GCA_964591925.1 uncultured Desulfobacterales bacterium | reverse complement strand
CTGTCAACCCTTATTCTGCGCCCTCCCGGGCCTTTGACCCAGGGCTCGATGAGCCTCGGTAAATCCTTGAGCGTAAAGTCTTTCTTGCTCGGACACAGGGATACTGCACCAAAACAAGGCCCCTTGCCGTCCCTGTTTGCCCAACATCTTCGGCTGACATGCCTGCCAAAATGCAGGTTTCCATCACGTCACGGAACTGTGGTGCTTGACGCATTTTGAAGCGTCTTGCTGCAGCCTTCGAGTATGATGCGTTCTCCAGCAAGGCTGGCGTGGTTTGCGGCAAATAGGTTAAGTTCCTTTAATCATTATATTAAGCTGCTTAGTGGCCCTCATTTTCTACGCTCCCGATGTCTTTTGAGGCAACCCTGTATACCTCCTTCCTCGAATTGCCTCGCTTCTGAATTATACGATTTTCCTAAGATTCCAATAAGTTGCAAAAAATAACGCCTTGGGCGCTTGTTTCGGCTCGATGCTTGCTCTCTTACAGGGTGAACCTCAACAGGCGGCACGATTCGCCAAGGAGGAAAACCATGAAAGCATCAGTCAAGAAATCCAAGGGAGCTCAACAGGCAGTGGTCTATGATATGACCAGCAACCTATGCGTATGGAGCCGGGCGGGCGTGATCAAGCCGACTGCTTGCATGAATGCCTATGATTGCCTTTCATGTCCTCTGGACCGAAAGCTCAAGCAGGATATCGCCGCAGGCAAGTTGAAACACGGCCGGGCCCTGGCGGGCTGGCAGGTGTCCGAGGATCTGCCCCATCGCTCCACCGAGCAGAAGAAATGCCGCCACATGCTCTCAGGCCGGGTTTCCGTCAAGTACTGTGTGAATGACTACGACTGCGAACACTGTGCCTATTACCGGATGATCGAAGACGCCGGCCTGACCGAACCCTTGAGCCGGGTGGAACAAACCCTGGTAAGCGGATTCGCCATGGCCCGGAACTACTACTATCACGAGGGACATACGTGGGCCCGGGTGGAGTACGGCGGACGGGTACGGATCGGCCTGGATGACTTTGCCTCGCGTTTGTTCGGACCGCTGGACGCATTGGAACTGCCCGGGCTCGGGACCACGGTGGGGCAAGGTGAGCCCGGCTTCGGCATGATCCGAGGCGACCTCGGAGCCGAAGGGCTCAGCCCGCTGGAAGGTGTGGTGGTGGCCTTGAACCCCAAGGTGACGGATCATGAACCACCGCCCCTGGACGCCCCCTACGATGATGATTGGCTCATGGTAATAGAGCCGGTCCGAATGCGTGGAGGCCTGAAAAACCTCTTCTTCGAACAGGAGGGCCTGGCCTGGATGGAGGACGAAGCCGAACGCTTGACCTCCATGATCGCCGACGAAACCGGATACCGCCTTGCAGCCACGGGCGGTCGGGCCTTGTCCGACATCTATGGTCAGGTTCCCGGCTTGGAGTGGAACAAGCTCAAGAGCGCCTTCCTTCACACCTGAGGTTCGAGGCGGCCTTTGGGCCGCCTCATTCGCTCTCTCTTCGCGCCCGGATGAGCCGAAGCTCACACTCCGGACAAAATCGCATGGAAAGCTCGTCGATATGCTCCACCCCGAGGCTGAAGCGCATGAGGCAGCCCTCCTCCCGGCAGTGGGTAAGGCCCAGGACATGCGCGATCTCATGTAAGGCGACCTTGGCCAGGCGGTCGTAGACCAGGGTCGGCGCAACGGCCCGGCCGTCTCCGCCCTGCTTGAGGCGATAAAGGGAGATCACGGCGGCGCGACCCTTCACTTGGGCCTCCCCCAGAACGTAGCTGAAGATGGGAAGACAGAGGTCTCCATTCAGAATACCGAGCCGGACGGCCCGATCCGATGCGTTGGCCTGGAGCGCTTCGAGGATGGGAAGGGCGTCGTACTGCCGGCGGGCGGGAATGACGGCGTAGGCCGGTTCAGCGCAAGGGGGGAGCACGTCGGCCGGGAGTCCCAGCACGGCCTGAAGGTTTGCGGCCGCCACTGAGACCGCGACCCCGTCCACCTCCCCCATGGGCAAAATCTCTACATGACGCGAACTCGGATCCAGAAAGGAGCCCGGGCTGTTCTGGTTGTTTTCCTTAGCCATGGACGGATCAGGACCTCTTGTCCAGGCCGAGTTTCTTCATTCGCCGGGTGAGAGTTCCACGGTGAATGCCCAGGGTGCGGGCAGCTTGCGAGATGTTCCATTCGGAGGCCTCCAGGGTCCTTCGAATATGCTCGGCTTCCACCTCTTCGAGGGTGGCTGGTCCGGGCCCGGCCGATTCCCGGGGACGAAGAAACGTGAGGTCCTCCTCTGTGATGGTACCGCTTCGATTAACCACCACAGCGCGCTCGATAACGTTCTTGAGTTCACGAACATTGCCCGGCCAGCCATAGCACTGAAGCACACGCATGGCCGCAGGCGCGATGCCTTCCACTGACCTTCCCATCTCCTGGGCGAAGTGGTGAAGAAAATGATGGGCCAGAAGAGGGATGTCCTCACTTCGCTCCCTGAGGGGGGGGACGCTGATGGTGATCACGTTGATCCGGTAGTAAAAGTCACTCCGAATCCGCCCCTCTTCCACCAGGGCGTCCAGGTCCTGATGCGTGGCGCAAAGGAGACGAAAGTCGCTCGTCACCTCGCGTTGACCTCCCAGGCGGAGAAACCGCTTCTCTTCCAGGGCGCGCAGCAGATTCACCTGCATGGCCAGGGCGATCTCGCCCACTTCGTCCAGAAAAAGTGTTCCCTGATTCGCCATTTCCAACCGGCCGAGGCGGGTCTTGACCGCACCGGTGAAGGCCCCGCGTTCGTGTCCGAACAGCTCGCTCTCCAGAAGGTGGTCGGGAATGGCCCCACAGTTCACGGCAATGAAGGGACCGTACATTCGAAGACTCCTCACGTGTACGGCCCTGGCGACAAGCTCTTTGCCCGTTCCGGTTTCGCCGCTGATGAGCACAGGGGTGTCCGCCTGGGCCACCTCTTCGATCAAATGAAACACCTTCCTCATGGAGGGCGACTGCCCCAGCAGGTCCTCGAACCCTCCGGCGTCCCACTCGGCCAGACGAGCCTGCATCACGTGGTACTCGTCCATGAGCTCCTTTTGTTTCAAAAGCTTCTCGATGAGGAGCATGAGGTGCTCTGGATCGAACGGCTTCAGGAGATAGTCATTGGCCCCTTGCTTCATGGACTCCACCGCCGACTCGATGCTCCCATAAGCCGTGATCATGACCACCATGACGCGGGGATGGTCTTCCTTGATGCGGCTAAGAAGCTCGTGGCCGTCCATTCCGGGCATCTTGATATCCACCAGGGCCAGATCGCACCCTTGGTGGGACAGGACATCCAGGGCGCGCTCGCCGCTCGAAGCCGTGGTCACCTCGTGGCCCGCCTTTTTCAGCCAGGCGGCCAGAGACTCCCGCATGGCCTCCTCATCGTCCACCACCAGAATGTGGAATGCGCTCATGGTTTCACTCCTGACCCTCAGCCGCGGCCGCCGGCAAGGTCATCCGGAAGGTGGTCCCCTTTCCTTCCTTGCTCTGGACGGTGATGCGGCCGTGGTGCTCTCGAATGATGCCGTACACCATGGAAAGACCCAGTCCCACGCCGTAGCCGTCGGTCTTGGTGGTAAAAAAGGGTTCAAAAATGTTGGGCAGATGGTCCTCGGCAATGCCGGTCCCGGTATCGCACACATCCAGCCAGGCCTCCCCGCCGTCTTCATCCAATCCGCCTCGAATCGTCAAACGCCCACCCTCGGGCATGGCCTCGATGGCGTTGAAGATCAAGTTGATGAGGCACTGCTGAATTTGCGTGTAATCCCCCCACACACACAAGGGTTCCTTGTGAATCCGTTTATGGAACTCGATGTTGGAGAGCTCGAGCTTGTGCCGGATCAAAGCCAGGATATCCTCCAGCATGACTCCCAGGTCGATGGTTTTTGGCTCCACCGCCTGTTGCCTGGAAAAGGAGAGAAGGTTGGTGACGATCTTTCCGCATCGCTCCGCCTCCCGCAGGCTCAAGTCCAGATACCGCTCATACTGCACGGCCCGGGCCTCATCCATATCCCCCTCACGAAAGGCGTTTCGCACCAGCTTGGTGAAGTTGATGATGGAGGCTATGGGGTTGTTGATCTCATGGGCCACTGAGGCCACCATCTTGCCCAGGGCGATGAGCTTGTCCTCCTGGACGAGTTGCGCCAGGTCCTTCTTGAGGTCCTGGGTACGGCGCTCCACCTCGTGGTTGATGTCCGAGGTGATGTCACGAATGAACTCTACGACCTCCACCACTTCCCCGGCCTTGTTAAACAAGGGGAAAGTGGTGACATCACAAAAAAGCGTCGAGCCGTCCCCCATACGGTGCTCGTGGATCGCGTGGGCCGTGAGCTTCGTTTCCAGGGTCTCCTGCATGGGACAGGGCATTCTGGAAGAGGAACAGGGTCCCACCTGGTGGTGAGACACCTGAAAGCAGTATCTTCCCAGGGCTTCCTTCTCGGTGAGCCCCGCCATGCCGGCGCCGGCCTTGTTGATCCACTGGATCCGATAATCAGTGTCCAGGACCATGGCCCCCACAATGGTGGCCTGGGCCACGGCGCGAACAAAGGACTTGGTCCGATGAATCTCGTCGGCCTGCTCGGCAACCCGCCGGCTGGTGGTGAGGACGTCGTGGACGATCTCCTGGAACAACACCGAAGCCGGGTACGGCAGGAGGGGGATGTGGTCCGGCGCATCGCGGGCGATGGCCGTGCAGAGATCCGCATTGCCCGTGAGGTTGATGACGAGATCCACATTGGAAAGCTCGAAAAGGTCCTTGTAGTCCAATGTAGTGAACACCCCGGTCTCCCGGGCGTAACCAAGTCCCACGGCCGCAGGGTCTATATCCGCAACGCCCACTATCTCGGCCTTAAAGGCCTTTTTCGAATCGGTCGTTTCCAGGACCTTGAGCAGGGAAAGACATCGCCTTCCGCCACCGATCACGGCGATTCGAAGCCTGGATTTCGAATGCGGTGCCCATGTATTGGGGCTTGTCTTCATACGGCCCCTCCTGTTCCCGGGCGCCGGGGTCGGCGGGAATCGACCATCCGGAGCTTATTCCATACCAGCATCCGATGCGGCCGAAGAATCGCTCCCTTCTCCCATCATCTTGAACCACGCATGCATGTAGTGGAGGCCCGAAGCGATGGTGGCGGCCGCTGTGAGGCCGAACAGCCCGTCATAGAGGCGCTCGGGCAATGAGATGAACTCTGATCCGAGAACCCCGATCACTGTTATGAACTGAAGGCACGTGGTGATCTTGCTCAGAATGGAGGGGCGGATACGAATCTCCATTCCATAGAGCAGAAGCACCACAACCCCCAGAGAAATCAGTACGTCCCGGCTGAGCACGGTCACACCGAGCCAGACGGGAACGTGCTCCGTGACCGAAAGCACCACAAAGGTGGAAACCAGGATCAGTTTGTCCGCAATGGGGTCCAGATAGGTTCCGAGGGTGCTCCTCTGCTTGAGCAGGCGGGCCAGTAAGCCGTCCAGGCCGTCACTCACGCCGCAGGCGGCGAATATGAAGAGTGCGGCCGCGAACTGCCGGTCCAGCAGAAAAATGATAAAGATCGGGGTGAGGATGATCCTCAGCATGGTGATCAGGTTGGGAATGGTCATCGGTGAAGGCTCCAAGAATCGGGGAAAACAGTGGGGTCCGGAAATGCGACTCACAGAGCTGATGGAGAATACGCCGCCGGGCGGGGCTCAGCACCACCGGAACGGCTCAAAGGGGCGCAACCACGATCTCTCCGGATTCATTCCTCCGTGCGCTCATGGCAAACGGTGGTTCGGGTCTGTTGAGCAGGCTTTGCAACAACCGCTCCGCCCCGTGAGGATAGTCGATGGAAAACATGACCGTGTCGCCCTTGAAGCCGGTTTGTGTAACGGACGCCACCCCGGGGATGTTGTTTTGCAGGAACCGGGTGAACTGCTGAATAAGGGTGAAGCTGCCGACCCCCTCGAGGGTGAGTGAAATGCGCTTGGAATCGCTTTCGGGACGCTGAAACGTTTCTCGAATCCCATCGGCCAAGGGCTCGGCCGCCATTTCCACCGCTTGCTCTATTCCCCGGCGGGTTCTTTTCGATCCTTTCAGGCCCGGATCCAGAGACGCCTGGGCTCTTTGCTTCGCCAAGACGGACGCCGAGGCGACGTCGACGGCCTGCAGGTGAAGAGACACCAGCCCATCGCCGAGCACACAGGAACCTGTCACCACCACATCGGCCGAACAGATGCGGCCCCATTCCGAAGCCTCCTCAGGGGCGAGGTCAATGTCCTGGAGTGCCTCCGCGTTTTCCCCCTCAGGGGCCTCCATGGCCCTGCCTGCAAGGCTGAACCCCAGGCTCTCGAATGTACGGTTCAGGGAAAGCTCGACAGGCGTCAGCCCCTCTCCGCTCTCAGGCTCCTTCCACCAGTACATCGAATCCGACGAGTCCGCGGAATGCTGACTGACCATAAAGAGTATCTTGGCGGAAGGCCCCTGCGTAAGCAGGAACCCCTTTTCCTGCAGGGTCTTCTCCAGGGTCTGCTCGTTCATCTGAAATCGCACCAGCACACGGTAAGTGCCCTCGACCTCCTCCCCGCCGAGAATATTGAAGTTGGCGATCTCGTTCTGTGCCGCGGGTACGAGATCCTGGACGAACCTTGCAAGCCGCCCGGCGACGATCTTGCCGCCCAGTCGCCTCAGGAGGTACTCCTCCACCCCGTTTTTCAAGGCATCCGCCAGGGCCTGCCGCTTGGCTGCGGTCAGGTTCCCCTGTTTCACGGAGGCGGTGCCGACGGCCAGAATGCCGGCAGGCATGTCTTTTTCCTCGGATCTTGCAAGGCCTGTCTCACCCATCCCCAGGACCAACAGCGCAGTGGCCAGGAAACAGAGAAGGATGCGAGCCGAGGCAGAGTCTGTGTATGCGGCGACGTGCTTCATAACGTTCCGTTTCAAAGGCTATTGGCGGGGGCGGGCAATAAGCTCTTTGAGGCGCTGAATGCTTTGAGCGGCTTCAAGACCCGAAATGGGTGCATCGGGACGGAATCGGCCGTTTTCCGCGCTCATGACCCCGAGATCCGCACAAGCGGCCACCGCCCGCAAACAAGGCGAAGACAGGGATACGTCCTCAAAAGGAGCCAGCTGTGGTCCCTTGCCGCCGTCTGTTTTGCCTGGATGCACCCTGGCAAGTATGTCCACCGCGGCACATGCATACTCTTCGCGAAGCATGGGGGCGTCGAGGCGAAGAGAGCCGTCCTCGAACAAGACAAAGCCGTCGATCCCCATGCCCACAATAACCCGAAGGTCTTCTTCCAGGGGATGTCCCGCCAAATCCGAATGCCACGCCGGCTCCGGCGCAGGCTGGAAGGTCCCGCCGTCCGGTTTTTCTATGAGGTCCGCCAAACCGATTTCTCGAACAAGAAGGGCTGCAACCTCAGCCCTGCTGAGGCGGTCCAGAAATGTCATGCCCCGCCCCAGCTCCGTACCAAGGGCGAACTCATCGAACGCGCCGGCTGTTCGAAGGTGTCTCGAGGCCTCTTCGGAAAAGGCGTCCGTCACGAAGAGTGCCATTTTGAGCGATTCCTCGTGTTCCTCATGCGCCCTTCCGAACTTGTATGCAATTCCCATATGATAGTATCCGTTCAGGAACGCCGCCACAAAAGGCCGCGCCAGAGAGGCCATGTCTTCGTCAGTGGATGTTCGTCTCCAGCGGCTGCTTCGACTCCACCGAATGGAGCCGCACCGGCTGAACTCCTCTTGAATCGGATTTCTGAGATCCTCCGTGGTGGTATATCGCACGGCTCTGTGGGAGGCGGTGAAGGCGGCGTCAAAATCCCCCCGCATCCCCAGAACGATCGCTTCCCCTCGATGGGCCAAGGCGCATTCCGGGTCCAGTTCGATGGTGATCCTGAACTCACGATGGGCCGCATCCAGGCGCCCTTTTCCCAGGAGTTTGACTCCATTGGACAGATGATGCTCAGAAGAGCCCAGCAGACGTTCGGGGACCGACGCATGCATTGCGCAGCCTGCAGCTCCGAGCAGCACGAACAGCCAGGCGAGCCAGGCAGCATACGGCAAGCCCGACACTCGTCGCTTCATACGGTCCTCCTCATGCGGCGCAGCGCCCTTCGATCCGGTGGGAGCGCCGCCCCATCCGGATTCACGATCCGTGTCTCCCGCAAAGTCGCGTTTCCACCCTGGGGTCATGATCCGATAAAACGCTTGCGTGGTCAAGAAATACGGTGCAGGAAGCCGGCCGTTTCTCGAAAAATCAGGTCACGATCCTCCGGCCTGTACCAATGAATGTCGGGTTCTTTGCGAAACCAGGTCATCTGCCGCTTGGCATAGCGTCTGGTGTCCGCTTGAAGGCGTTGTACGGTTTCCTCCCGCCCCCGGATCCCCTCGAGGAGCGCCACGGCGTGCCGGTAACCGATGGCCTGCATGGGCTTGAGATCCGGAGCATAACCTCGCTCGAGAAGGCTTTGGGTCTCCTCCGGAAGACCGCCTTCCATCATGGCCCGGCTTCTCTCATTGATCCGATCGTAGAGCCGCTGCCTGTGGGTGTAAAGACAGACCTTGAACGACCGAAAAGGACCTTCCTGAAACCGGTGGACTCCGGTCAGGAAGGAAAACGGCCTACCCGTGAGCTCTATGACCTCCAAGGCCCTGAGTACCCGAACCCGGTCGTTCGGGTGAATCCGACCGGCGGCTTTCGGGTCCAGGGACCGAAGTCGCTCGTGCAAAACGCCTCCGCCTTCTTCTTCCCACTCCCGTTCCAGCCTTGAACGGAGCTCCTGCGACGCCTCCGGGCATTCAAAAAGCCCTCCCAAAAGGGCGCGGATATAAAGTCCTGTGCCGCCGACCACCAAACAAGCCTTTCCGCGGCCCGTGATCCTCTCGACGACCGGAACCGCAAGTTCCCGGTATCGAGCGGCATTGAATGTCTCATCCGGATCGACCACATCGAGTAGGTGATGGCGCACCCCCTGCCTTTCCGCGGGGGTCGGCTTGGCCGTTCCCACGTCCATACCCCGATACACCTGCATGGAGTCGGCGTTGACGACCTCACCATCCAAAGCCAGGGCCAACTCCACGGCCAGCGACGTTTTCCCTGTCGCAGTCGGCCCTGTGATCACCACAATGCGCCGCCGGTCTTCTCCCATGTCCTTCAAACCACCCGCTTGAACATGCGCTCCAGCTCCCCCCAGGTGAGCTTGCAGGACACGGGCCTTCCATGGGGACAGTTGGTGGGGAGGTCGGTCCGCTGCAAATCGTCTAGCAGGGCGCTCATCTCGCGCTCGGAAAGCGGTTTGCCGGCGCGAACCGCCCCGTGGCAGGCCATGACGGTGAGCAACCGGTCCAAGGCCTTGCCGCTGTCGAGCCGGCCGCCGGTCTCCCGCAGGCCTGCAAGCAGCTCTTTTAGGAAAACCTCCGGATCAGCCTCCAGAAGCAAGGCCGGAACCGAGCGAAGAAGGCACGTATGGCCGCCGAAAAGCTCAGCCTCGAGCCCCAGAGACGCCAAAACGTCTCCGTGTTCTTCCAGGATCCCGAGCTCGGCCACAGAGAGCTCCATCCGTTTGGGAATCAGGAAAGGCTGGACCTGTGGGGTGCCGTTCCGAACCGCCTTGCGAAGGGTTTCGTACACGATCCGCTCATGGGCCGCATGCTGATCGACCAGAAGAAGACCGTCTTCGGTTTGGCAAAGGATGTAGGTGTTTCCGAGCTGACCGATAACGAAATACGGCCTCTCCTGAAAGCTTTTCTGCGACGGCGCTTCATTTCCATCCGCCCGACGATTGTCTCCCCTCTCCGGTGCCTCATAGGGACCCGCCGCCTCGGCCGCCGAGTGTGCCCATGCCCCGGAAGGAGCGGAAGGCACTCCCCGGTCGGACATAGCCGAATGCATGACACCACCCCCGCCTTGAGAAAGCCCCTCGTCCACCGCCGAGGCCACGGCCCGGTAGACGGTCCTCCCCTCGCGGAACCTAACCTCCTGCTTGGTGGGATGCACATTGATGTCCACCAGAGACGAATCCATCTCCAGGGTGACCACCACCTGGGGGTAGCGTCCCTTCATGAGCCTCTGCCCGTACCCCTCCATTACGGCCCTCGTCAGGACACGGTCCCGCACGTTTCGCCCGTTCACGTAAACAAGGATCCGGTCCGCCCGGGAGCGGCTGTGCTCCGGAGGTGCCAGGTTGGTGCGGACGTTCACCCGGCCGGCGGCATGTTCCACCGTTTTCATGCGTTGTGCGATCTCGCGGCCGAAAAGCATGGCCAGACGTTCCACCTCGTTTTCCGAGGCAGGATAGTGAAGCAGGGTCCGGTCCCCCTCTCGAACACGGAAAGAAATCCCCCGATAAGGCAGGGCGATCCGGGAAACAGAATCCAGCACATGATAAGCCTCGGTCTTGGCCGTTCTTAAAAACTTTCTCCGCGCCGGCGTGTTGAAAAAAAGATCCCGTACCGACACAGAGGTCCCCACCGGAGCACCGGCCTCCTCAATCGAGCGGAGCCTGCCGCCGTCGATCCGCACGCGGTGCCCGGCGATGCTTTCGTCGGTGCGAGAAGTGATCTCCAGACGGGAGACCGAGGCAATGCTGGGAAGCGCCTCTCCACGAAACCCCAGTGTCCCGATGGAGAAAAGGTCCTCGAGCGCCCTTACCTTGCTCGTAGCGTGCCGTTCCAGGCTGAGCAGGAGATCATCGCGATCCATGCCCAGCCCGTTGTCGTTCACGCGCACCAGCTTACGGCCTCCGGCCTCGATGGCGATCTCGATGCGGTCGCCGGCTGCATCCAGGCTGTTGTCGAGGAGTTCCCGTACAACAGAGGCAGGGCGTTCCACCACCTCTCCGGCTGCGATCTGGGAAGCCACGTTTTCCGGTAGGACTCGAATCCGGCTCATGCTTTCTTTGAACCACTCACAGCTCTAGGAGGGCTTCGTCCACCACAAACAGCGGCCCTTCGTGGGGGTGAGCCACCCGGCGCATCCTGTTCAAAAAACGATGTCGTCCTGCAATGAGAAGGTTGCGGGCACCTATGGGGTCAAAGGACAGGCACGCGGAGGTGGCCGGATGCGCGAGCAGGTCGCGGACCAGCCGGTAGGAAAGCCCCAGAGTAAATGAAAGATACTCGGCCGACATACGGTGGTTGGGGCCTCGCTCGAACAGGGCGGGCGATGGGAAGGTTTGCAGATAATCGCTGAACTTCACCGATTGCGTGTAGATCCGCCTGCGGGTCTTCAGGCCGTTCGACCGCTTGCCGGCCGCGGACTTCAGCATGCGGTCGCAACCCAGCTGCTCCATGCCTAAGACCTCTTTGGCCAGCCGTATGTACATACCTCCCACATGAAGGTCTGCACGGGCTTCCCAGTACAGATGCCCCATACGCTTCCACGTGGATGCCCGGTGGATCAGATTGGGGACGAAGTAGTTGTGGGCCACCACATCGGCCGCAAGGTGGGAGAGGAAGCCGTAAGCATAGCTTGCCTCGCGATCGTCTCCGGAGTCTGTGAGGCACCGAAATCCGGTCTCCCAATTGTGCGAGTGACCCGATTTCTTTTTCTGTCCTTTCCCTACGAAGAAATCCGCGGACAGGCTGCCGTAAAGATACTCCAGTGGATAGGCTCGAATCACCTCGGACACGGCCGCAAGGAGCGGAGCGGTGTTCTCGAGAATATTGCAGGCGATCGCCGTGTGAACTGCAGCCCCCCAAGCCCAGGCAGCCGAAGAAAAGACGAAATCCAGCCCCAAAGCCACCGCCAGCAGCGCCGGAACTCGAAACCATCCTCCACCCGGTTGACCTGTTCTGTTTTTGTCCTTTTGTTCCATGAGATAAGTTATGGCGCCCCTCCAAGTCCGACAATATAACCATTGTGCCGAAAAAGGTCCACCCCTCATTTTCCGGTTTCCTGTTCCGGCTCGAGATTCCCCTTTCCACCCGGTTGCGAAGTTGCTTCCCAAATGGTAAGGTTTGAATTGCGATTGTCGAATTTGCCGAAGCTGCAGGGAAGAAGCGCATTCATGCAAAGAGCGCTGCTCAAACCGCCCCCCCTTCAATGACAAGGCTGCGATTTGAAACGCCCAACTCAGAAGAGATCAAATACGGATCCCCACTTCTCATGGCCGTGAATCGTAATGACCTGCAAAACCGAGGGCAAGGGCACCGAGGCCGGCTTAGGGACAAGTTTCTCAAGGGGGGCATCGAACGGTTTTCCGATGAAGAGATCATCGAGTTCCTCCTATCTCTCGGAACCCCCCGCAGGGACGTCAAGATGCCCGCCCGTGAGGCCTTGAAACAATTCGAATCCCTTTCCGGCGTGCTTTCCGCCCCCCTGGAAGAGCTGACCAAGATCCACGGCATAGGCGAGCGCAATGCCCTGTACCTCCATCTTGTTCACCAGGTCTCGGCCCGATACCTGCAGGATCGCGCCAAGAACCGGCCCTTTTTCGGGTCTTCCAGAGCTGTTTTCGACTACCTGTTCCACACCATGCGCGACCTCAAACGCGAGGTGTTCAAGGTACTGCTGCTCAACCGCAAAAATGAACTGATCTCAGACCGGGACCTGTTCTTTGGCAGCCTCACCGGCAGCGCGGTATATCCGCGGGAGGTCATGACCCTGGCGCTCGAACATCGGGCCGCCGCATTGGTTTTCGTGCATAACCACCCGTCTGGAGATCCCGCCCCTTCCCATGAGGATCACAAGCTCACCCAGGAGCTCGTGTGGGCGGCCAGGCTGCTCACCATTCAAGTTCTGGATCACGTCGTCATCGGGCACAACACCTACTACAGCTTTGCAGACCAGGGCCTCATAAAAGACTTTCTTTCCCGCTTTGATCGCCGTTTCCAATCCGATGCACCCTGAAAACAGGATTGACTAATTCGTAAAAACTGTATTTTCTCGCTGCAAGGACATCATTTTGTCTATTGGCAACGGCTTTTAATGGAAAACGCTTGCCGGAAGCGGGCCCGAAAGTTATGCTGGTGCCCGTCCATGAACGAATTTGGGGCACTGCCAAGCTTCCGATTCTGACCCGACCTGCGCTCTGCATCCCGGCCTCTTAAGTGCGAGAGTGGCGGAACCGGTAGACGCGCTGGATTTAGGATAATCAGCCTCAATATCTCATCCTCTCATATCTTATCTATTTTCAAGTAATTGACAAGCAATTCAACCTGGTATACAATGAGTGCGCAAAATATGCGCAACTTTGCGAATCCAGGAAGGAGGAGCCGTATGGGTCTGGACATCAAACTGTTCAAGCGTCCTAACTCCCCGTATTATCAGATGTATTGGTACGGAAACGGAAAAATCCATCGGGTCTCCACCAAGACCGGGAACCGAAGGAAGGCGTTGAAGGTCTTGCGGGAAAAAGAACGAGAAATCCTGGCGCAGGAAGGGTTGGAGGACTATGACACCCTGACCTTGAAAAATCTCTTGGAAGAGGTGGAGTTCTCATATCGTTCAAACAACCTGAAATCGGCGAAGACCCTGGCATACAGAAAAAAGCCGTTGGTGGAATACTTTGGAGAAGACCAGAAAGTATTAGATATTACAGAAGTATCAATAGATAAATATATCAAGCATAGATTATCACAAAAGAGCCACACAGGTAATAATATAAGTCCTTCTACCATAAACAAAGAATTGGCATTACTCAAAAGAGGTTTCAATTTACTCATCGACAAGAAGTTGATACGCACCAAACCAACTATCAAAATGATGGCAGAACATAATGTTAGAACTGGGTTTTTAGAGTATGAGGACTATCTGAAACTATTAGAGGTTTTACCTAAATATTTGGTCCCAGTTTTCAAATTCGCCTATAAAAGTGGTTGGCGTAGAAGTGAGATACTAAATCTGAAATGGGATATGGTCAATCTGGAAGACGGTTTGATTTCTATCCCCCCCGGCATGACCAAAAATAATAAAGGTAGAATGTTTTACTTGGATGATGAACTGAAACAGATGTTCAATTCAACACGAGTATATCAAAGATGGACTTTACAGATAGAAGAAGCCGAATGGGTATTTGTTGGTCCTAATGGCAGAATCAAAGATTTTAGATATGCCTGGAAAAAGGCGTGTAAAAATGCCGGGGTCAAGTATCACTTTCACGACTTACGAAGGACGGCGGCTCGTAATCTGATAAGAGCAGGAGTTAGTCAAAGAGTAGCACAAGAAATAACAGGACACCTTACTGCTTCTGTATTTGATAGATATAATATTGTATCTGATACTGACTTGAAGGATGCCGTTCTAAAACAACAGAACTATTTGAATCAACAGAAGGAAAAGGTAGAGCAAAGAGAGGAAGACGCAAAAAAACTAGTAATACTAAAAGTGGATTAGTTTTTCATAGACGCAGTGTGTGTGTGTATGTAAGCCCCTCAGGCGCCCCGGGCATTTTTTGATCCCCTCTCAAGACCCATGCCCGACAAGGTTTCAAACCTATTCGAACCGGGAAGCCACTATACCACAGTGATCTGTCAGTCCAAAGCACGAAACGACAGGATAGAGAAAATAAATTAGTGCGAAATGGGATCTTGGCGGCCTTGATCAATGGAAACCCGTGCCCGCACTGGGATTGGGCATTTTGGGGATTTCTCAGGATTTCCGAATGTGAGATGTTACGTACAGTGCGAGGCATCCATATCGAAATATGTAAATTCAGTTGCATCTGAAAATGAGGATATTCCAAATCAAAACATGAAGGATTGGCTAGCTACTGAGCATCAGCGGATCTGAGTTGCACATGGTTTGGCGGTGTTATGAGCCTATTTATGAAATATTTTCATTTATTTTTTCCATAAATCCATAAGCGTTATAGCATCGTATTTTCAATGATCCAGAATCAGTATTAATATTTATAATCCCTGTTATCATTCCGAATTCTTTATTAAGTTTAATAATGGATTTTAGTGGTATTTCAATAGCATCAATATTTGAATGAAGTCCAGCATTTAATTTGTTTGGCTTGAATATGATGCTTTTCGATGTGAGATATGCATTTCCGCCCACCCATAAGCCACCTATCATTTTTTTGAATGCCCCCATTACACTTCCTAAAGCAATCACTCCACCTAAACCACCAGAAACAAAGGAAACAAGATATGCCGTAAAATTTGGTGTCGCTCCTTCAATTTTTGCGTTACACACTTTTTTTTCAATTATCTCTTGGTCATTTATTAGATTCATTATTTAACCTCTCAGCTTGCATCTTATCAATAATTTTCAAGATAAATAACTTATAAATTAAACAAGTGCGGGTTAAAAAATCATTAATCCTGATGCTAGAGATCAATAATTCACTTTATACGAAAATCCTATCAAGCAACTACCCTGCCGCAAATCGCAGAATATCCATTAAAAATTTGAACGCCCGCAATGGCAGGAAAGTTGAACCCGTAAAGAATAAAGCTTGCTATCAGGCATCCGGTAACTCAGTGTGCGCTTTTTCCATATACTTTTGAATTTCGTCAAAAATTTTAGTCATATATTGTTTGCCTTTCCCCCAATCCTTTATCTGACCTTTAACTTCTGATGTACCCTTTATATGAGTCTTTTTTTCGCTTTTTTCTAATATTTCAAAAGTAATAGTCCCTCCAAATATTTTTATATCCGGCTGCATTTCGATTAACATCATTGCTCCGGATTCCGTATCTTCAGCGGACAGGATGTTTATATCCAGCCTTTTCAAGGAAACAACTAGAGAAAAAACTATTTCCGGATAAGGGAAATCAAATGTTATTTCATGAGACGTTCTACATTTAATGCCAAGCTTTGAAAAAAATTTATTTGATGCCTTTCCGACAGTATTGACTAAACCTATGAATATGGGTGTGCCAAGAAGTCCGCCAACTGGAAAAAGGAACAAAAGCCCCTCCTTCCAAGGAATAATTCGAGTTGCAAGTTCATGCGTACCCGATTCTCTTTTGGTCCAGTATTCTTCTGTGAATATTTCACTCAAAGGCGGACGGTTTCTTGACATAATTAATTCTCCCGCTGGCTACCGCAAATTTCACTAGCTGCCGGTATTTCCGGCTATTCAGTGCAAAGACTGTTTAGATGAAATAATCTTATTTACCTTATTGAATTCCGGAATTGCAGTGAAGTCCATTGAACGGATTATCCGACATTGTAATCCTTTTATTGAAAGTAAGTCAATTATCCATAGCAAAATCAATGCAGCATTAAAGCTTTTCTGAAATATTTCTTCATATTCCACATCGTATGATTGTAAGATATTTGATATCTCTAGTTTCTCATTAATTTCAGAAACACACCATTTATAATAATCGTTTTGACGAAAGAAAAGATAGGTTGTTTCCCGTGATGGATGGGTTAGTTGACAAAGTTTCTGATAGAGGGGGTATACCTGTTTCAGAGCCATTTCTGAATCGATTGATTTTATGTACTCCCATGATGGTTTTGCCTTAAAATGGTCTTTATTTATATTCATATTTTCTTCATATTTACCAGCTTCCATGAAATGAATACCCCAATCTTCGAGTTCTTTAAATAGACAGATATTTTTTATTTCCTTACCCTCAACACATCTTTTAATTTTATTGAAATAGGTCGCAAGATTCTGAGGTGCATGCCGTAAGGAGTAAAAGGAGTCAGCAGCTGATTCTATGAAACCACGGAGGGAAGCACAAAAGCCGAATAAATTTGAAATGTGCCTAGCACCATCAATGGACTCCAACCATGAAAGATTTCTCCTAAGAGTAATGAGAGATGCCGCGTGGAACCGAAAAATGATCTCTTGAACATATTTTTGGTTTGCTTCAGCAAAATCTTTATTTTGAATCAATTTTTTATAATAATCTAGGTTTGTAAAAAAATACTCTGTCTCAGAAGAGCCAATTATTTGCTTTACAAGGAATTTATAATGATTAATTTGATACGTTAATTTATCCATTTTATCAATTTAAATATTACTTATTTTGGTATTTAAAATTAAATTGACAATATTGTTATCAAATTATAAATTATTAAGTCCTTTATTGTGATATTATTACTCCATTAGCCTCGTTTTATGACGTCGATCTATTTTCAGGATAAAAAGTTCTCACCTGAATGAACAATGAGTCGTGTAGAATCCTGGCAAGATAGCTGATGCCATAATTACCCTACACATACGCACCCTCACCCGTCCCCGTTCAGCTTCCTTCTCAAGACC
>CAZQCK010000069.1:0-17599 GCA_964591925.1 uncultured Desulfobacterales bacterium | reverse complement strand
GCGGAGGAAAGCCTCGACCTCCGGAGCCTGCATAACGTCTGTCGGGTTGCGGGCTATGGCCCGCCTCAGAAAATTGACGAATTCGTAAAAACTGTATCTTCTCGCAAAGACGCCAAGACGCCAAGAAAAGACCTTGAATTTGAGGATGCCTCAATCCCATGCTCATGTCAACGGCATGGAAGGGCTGTTTTTGTGATTGAAAATCACTGGTTTGTTGAGTATAAAAACACTCTTGGCGGAGTCGAAAAAGGCCGTAAGGCCGCCCGTTTTCGGGGGTTACAATGAGTTACGGCTATACCTGCTGCGGTTGAAAAGGGGGAGTTGCTATGGCGAGTAAGTCCAAGGGATTGATCCTGGTTCTTGCGTGTATCCTTCTGGTTTTCGCGGCGGCATGCTCCACGCCCGCCGGCCGGTCCGCCGGCCAGGTCGTGGATGACGGAACCATCACCACTA
Source organism: uncultured Desulfobacterales bacterium (assembly GCA_964591925.1). Lineage (GTDB taxonomy): Bacteria > Desulfobacterota > DSM-4660 > Desulfatiglandales > HGW-15 > JAIPEI01. Next base: position 17,146 of record CAZQCK010000069.1, on the reverse strand, counting down.
AGGTCAAGGCCAAGCTGCTCAGGGATTCCGTGCTGCAGGGATTTGCCATCAATGTAGACACCTTCCAGGGCGAGGTAACCCTGACCGGGGGCGTCAACGTTCCTGATCAGCGAGAGCGTGCCGAACAGCTCGCGTGGGAAACCCTTGGTGTCAGGAAGGTGAACAACCTGCTCAAGCTCAAGTAGGCGCGGTGTCCCCGGGGAGGACGTGCAGGAGAAAGATGTGCCGGGATGTGGCCGGGCCCAGGATCACCTGGTTTCTCTCCTGGTCCAGGGGGGCCCTTGTAACCCTGCTTTGTCCTCCGATCTCCCGGCCGTTCACAATGGTGCCGAAGGCGCTTCCCCGATCCACCACCCAGAGCCGGCCCCGTTCCTGGGCCACGGCCAGGTGGTTTCTGGAGATGACATAAGGCTTTTCCTCGGCCACGGTGAGATCATTGTTGTAAAATACATCGGCCTCGGCGTTTAGAGCTTCGCGGCCTACGAGGAAGGGAAACTTGGTTATCAGGAGCTTTCGGTCGTCCAGGATCTGTTTCGCCTCCCGGGTCTGCCCTTCGAGCACCACCTCCGGAGCCGGAGAAACTTGATCCCCCGCCTCCTCCTGCAGACCTCTGTCTGCGAGCATGTCGCTTGCCTGACGGAGTCGTTCGAACAGGCTTTTCAGAATGGGAATGAGCACGGCGGGCTTGGTGGGGAGCAGGTGGTTGAAGTGCTCCCGATTGATGACGCGGACCTTCAGGTCGGATCCGGCCCGGACCGAAGCGGATCGAGGTCGATCCTCGATGAGCCCCATTTCGCCGAAAACCTGGCCGACTCCGAGCGTGGCCAGAGGAACTTCGCCTCTGCCCGATTTTTTGAAGACCTCGGCGGTTCCCGAAAGGATGATGTAGGCCGACGTCCCGTGGGATCCTTCCTCGATTACGGCCTTTCCCAAAGGGAACTCGCGAACGGTATCCATAGAAAGGCTCCTGTCTGGTGCAGGTCCGGTGCCGAGCGAAAACAGCATAGCACATCCCGGGGCCGGCTCAAAGCACAAAGCTCGCAGGCCGAAAGCAGGTCCGGAGCTTGTCTTTCTTGACTGCCCAAGGGTGTTTCCCTATACTCCCTCCTGTCATTCACCCTCCTGGGAAAATTTCAAGATCTTGACCGCCGGGCGGTTTCAGGGGAGGAGGGGCCAGTGAAAGGCGGTGTGTCACCATGTTGGATCAACTCATAAACAACCCCGATCTCAGCCGGTACCAGAAGGAGTTCGAGGCGGGTCAGACCCTGTTTCTCGAGCACGATGCCAGCAAGGATCTTTATATCCTTGTTTCCGGGGAGCTGGATGTGCTCAAGGGTCAGAAAAAGATTTCCGAAATCCGCGGGGAGTGCGCGGTGTTCGGGGAAATGAGTCTTTTTCTGGACTCCAGACGCACCGCCACGGTCAAGGCCCGGACCCATGTCAAGGCCATCGTGATTCCGCCCGACAAGATCGATGCGATCCTGAAAGACTGCCCAGAGGTGGTCCTGGAGATCAGCCGCTACCTGGCCAGGCGGCTCGATGAAACCAGCCAGGTGGTCTATGGGTTGAACGAGTTCTACGACCAGCTTCCGGACGCCGTGGTCATCACCGACAGGGAGGGGCGGATCCTGTCGTGGAACGCCGCAGCGACCCGGCTCTATGGAAGGGACTGGGACAGCATGCGACACCGCCCCCTGGAGGAGATCTACGAAGACCCTGACCGTTACCGCGAGTACCTCTCCGAGGTGCAGGAGCGGTTAGCCGTGCAGGAGCGCACGCTCAAGGTTAAGCATCCCCACAAGGGACTCAGGTATATTTCCACCAGCATGAACGTGCTCTACGACGGGCACCACAATTTTCAGGGGGTTTTCTCCATCGGCCGGGACGTCACGGACGCCCGAAAGGTGGAGCAGAGATATCGCAGGATACGGAACTGGGTCATTCCTCTTTTTCTTCTGGGCGGCCTCACGGCCGGCGGGGTCTTTGTGGGGTATCCCTACTTCACGCAGGGGCACCTTCCGGCTGAAACTGAAAAACAGGAGCTCAAGAACCAGCTGGCCAAGGATTATATGCTGCTGCGCTCCCTGCTGGCGGAACCGTTCGAGGCAGGGGACAGCGACAAGACAGGCAGGATCATGAGGGAGTTTTTCGATGTCCAGGAGGCCGAGGTGAATCCCTATCTGGGCCTGGTCCTGCTGGATGAAGAAAAACGGGTGTTTGACGCATACAGCGTCCAGATGGACGAGGAAGAGCTCGAGGATATGGTCGGCAACAGCTATGCCGGCATTCCGTTTCAGGGACCTAAGGATTCGATCCATAGTGTTCTCACCCTGTACCGGGTGAGCCGGGAGAATCCCACGGGGTACCGGGGAATCGAGGTCGCCTTTGAGTTGAAGCGAGACGGCGTTTTTCTGGGATGGCTCCTGTTTCAGATGGACACGAACAAGCTCAAGACCCACTACGGTCTCGATGAAGAGGGGCTGGCCCTGTTTAGGTTCCGGGAAACCTGAGCCGGCCATGCACATTCTCAAGGACGGCTGCCTGAAATGGGCCATTACAGGGAAGCTTGAATGCTCAGTGCGAGGCCATGAAGATACGCAGAAAATCCCTCCCCGCATCATTCCAGGTGGACCGAGGGGATGACGGCGGCGTGACCCTGTCCATTCAGGGCCGAATGGACGCGGACCACGCCGGTGACATGATTCGCGGGGCCAGGGCGCTTCTCGATCAGGGCGTGCCGTCGTCACTTACAGTGGACCTCGGGCAGGTGAGCTACTTGGACGACTTCGGTTCTCTGGTCCTTCTGGAACTCAGAGAAGCGATGGCGGAGGCGAACAGGGGGTTCTATCTCAGGAATGTGAGCGAGAAGATCGAACAAGTTCTCTCGGTGTTCCGGTTCGACCGGGTCAGCGGGGACGTGGTGCCGGCCAAGAAGTCGGGGCCCAATGTGTTCGAGCGTATGGGCGATGCAACCCTCGGGCACATCCACGACCTGCGCTACATGGTTTCCTTTCTCGGATCCGTGTGCATGGCCTTGTTGTACGTGCTTCGCCACCCGAGTTCTCTGCGCAAGGAAGAAACCCTGCTCACCATGCGGAAGACCGGATTCGACGCCCTGCCCATAGTGGGACTGATCAGCATCCTCCTGGGTATGATCCTGGCCTTCATGTCCTCGGTGCAGCTCAAACAGTTCGGGGCGGACCTCTATGTGGCCTCTCTGGTGGCCGTGGCCATGGTGAGGGAGTTGGGCCCTGTGATGACGGCCATCATCGTGGCCGGGCGGTCGGGGTCTTCCTTCGCAGCGGAGATCGGGACCATGAAGGTGTCCGAGGAGGTGGACGCCCTGTTTACCATGGGCTTCGATCCCACTCGTTTCCTCGTGATGCCCAAGCTGATCGCGGTGACGGTGATGGTCCCGCTCCTCACCATGTTCGCAGATCTGTTCTCCATCGCCGGGGGCATGCTGGTGGGTGTATTCATGCTGGACCTCACCCCCAACGCCTACCTGAGTGAAACGGTCCGGTTCCTGGAGCCCCGGGACATAGTATGGAGCTTCGTCAAGAGCGCGGTCTTCGCCATGCTCATTGCATGGATAGGTTGCCTGCGCGGGTTTCAGGTTCGAGGCGGTGCGGACTCCGTGGGTCAGGCCACCACATCGGCCGTGGTGAGCAGTTTGTTCCTGATTATTCTGGCGGATTCGTTTTTTGCCGTGATTCGGGTGTACTGGGGATGAGACAAGTCCATGTGCGGGTGAGGGCGTTCCATGGCGCGTAACGCAATTATTCAGGTCAGAAACTTGACCGCAGGATATGGTGAAGATGCCGTGATTCTTCACGACATCTCCTTTGATGTATACGAGGGGGAAATCTTCGTCATCCTGGGGGGCAGCGGCTGTGGAAAGAGCACCCTGCTGAAGCACCTGATCGGCCTTATTCCGCCCATGGACGGGGAGGTCGTCATCGACGGGGACGATCTCTCCCGGTGTGGGGATGAGACGTTTCAGGAGATCCTGAAAAAGATCGGTGTCAGCTACCAGGGGGGGGCGTTGTTCGGTTCCATGACCCTGGCCGAGAATATCGCCCTTCCCATCCAGGCGTACACGGACCTTCCTTCCGAGTCCGTGGGCGCACTCATCAAGATGAAGCTGGGGCTGGTGAGTCTGGATGGTTTCGAAAACCATCTTCCTTCAGAAATCAGCGGGGGCATGAAAAAACGGGCGGGCCTGGCCCGGGCCATGGCGCTCAATCCGAAGATACTGTTTTTTGACGAGCCTTCGGCCGGGCTGGATCCCGTGACTTCGGCGGAGCTGGACAACCTGATCATTCATGTCAACCGGAACTTCGGGACCACCATGGTGATCGTGACCCATGAGCTGGCCAGCATTTTTGCCGTGGCTCACCGGGTCATCATGCTCGACAAGCAGGTGAAGGGCATCATCGCGGAAGGGGACCCGAAGTATCTTCGAGAACACAGCCAGAATCGGTTCGTCAAGCAGTTCTTCAATCGCCGGGTCGAAGCCTGAGCCCCGAGCCGGAGGGTGATCGTTAATGGCGTCACAGAAGACCAAGTTCAGCGTGGGCCTCTTCGTTCTTGCGGGCATCTTCATCGCCTCGGGCGGGCTTCTATGGATCGGCATGACCAGCCTGTTTCAGAAAGGGGATTTGTACGCCACTTACTTCGATGAATCCGTACAGGGGCTGGACGTGGATTCTCCCGTCAAGTACCGGGGGGTGTCCGTAGGCCGTGTGGAGCGGATCGGCGTGGCTCCGGATTCAAGGTTGATCGAGGTCATGCTCAAGATCGAAGGGATCGGGAAGATCCAGGAAGACACCGTTGCCCAGCTCAAAACCGTTGGAATCACGGGGCTCATGTTCGTGGGTCTGGACCGGATCGAAGGCGCGAAGAAGGATTCCCCCGAGCTCAGCTTCCCCACCCCGCATCCCGTGATTCCCTCCATCCCCTCGGACATCAGCCAGATCATGGGAGGAATAGACGCCCTTATCAAGCAGGTCAAGGCCCTGGACCTCGAGGGCATTTCAAACCGGCTAAAGACCACCCTGGATTCGGCCACAGGCGTCTTGGATAACCTCGACCAAGCCGTTACCGACGCGGAAATCAAGGAGATCTCCAGGAGCATTCAAAAGACCATGGCGGATGTGAACCGCATTCTGAATCCCGAGCGCTGGAACCATATCGTCGATTCCGTGGAGGGAGCGGTGGTGTCGGTGGACGATCTCCTGGAAAATGCGAGCCGCACGGTGACCACGGCGAACACCGCCTTGTCGCGGGTGGATGGAATCGTCTCCGAGAATCGCGAAACCATTCTGCAGGCGCTGGCCGGGTTCGAACAGGCCATGGGCAATGCCAATCGCCTGCTGGAAGAGGGCTCCGGGCTGGTTGGACACGCGGACATGTCCGTGAAAGACCTCCGGCGCTATCTGATCCATACGGCTCAGAATCTCGAGGAGGCGTCGAACAATTTGACCCGGGTGATAGATACACTGGCGGACCAGCCTTCTGAACTGCTGTTCGGCGATCCGCCTCCGCGCCGCAAAGTGGAGCCGGAACCATAGGGCCCAGGTGTGCGGAAGCTCCCTGAAAGGACGGACAAGGTCATGATAAAGAGAGCGAGGCTCTGGATGTGGGGGGTGGTCCTGGCGACGGCGGTGAGCGGCTGTTCCCTGGGTGGAAAACCGGCGGAGCGGATCGACTACTATGTTCTGGAATATGACTCCCCCGTTGTTGCGGATCCGGAGCCGGTTCAGGCGGTGGTCCGGGTGGAGCGGTTCAGCGTGGCTCCGCCGTATGACACGGCCCGCATTGTTTACCGTGAGAGCGCTTTCGTGCGCGACACTTACAACTACCATCGATGGCGGAGCAACCCGGGCGACCTGGTGACCTATTTTCTCTCCCGCGATCTTCGGGAATCCCGCCTGTTCGAGGGGGTCCTTCCGCATGAAAGCCGGTTTTCAGCTTCCTGCGTACTGGAAGGGGTGGTGGAGGAGTTCTACGAACGTGACAGCGCCGAGCAATGGGAGGCCGTTCTGGGGTTGAGTGTTTCTCTTCTGGTGGAAGGGGAACCCGACGTGAGCCAAAGGGTCCTTTACCAGGACACCTACCGCGAAGTGGAGCCCTGTGTCAGGAAAAACCCAAAGGCCCTCGCCGAGGCCATGAGCCGGGCCATGGAGCGGATCTCGAAGCGTATCCTGTGGGATGTCCATAGTGTCCTGACTCTGAAACCCTAAGGAGGCCGGTGGCCGGGCAGCCGGCGAATGCGGGTGGAAATATGAAAGTGCAATTGGTGGAGATTCCTTTGGCCCGGCCGGGTTTTGATCGGTTCTTCTGTTCCTGGGTGGCGCGCGGCGATCTCACCCTGCTGGTGGATGCAGGGCCTGCTCGATCGGCGGATACACTGATTCAAAGGCTCAAGGTGTCGGGTTTGAAGCATGTGGACTATGTGCTCCTCACCCACATTCACCTGGATCATGCCGGCGGACTGTTCCGGGTTCTCGAGGCATTTCCCGGTGCTCGGGTCGTGTGTCATAGAAAGGCCGTACCCCACCTCGTAGATCCCCGAAGGCTGTGGGCGGGAAGCCTCAAGGTGCTGGGCGACATGGCGGAGGCCTACGGCGCGCCCCTTCCGGTGGCCGAGGAGGCCCTGATCGCCCATGACGAGGCGGACATAGAAAACCTGCATATTCTGGAGACACCGGGTCACGCGCCCCACCACATCAGCTTCAGTTGTGAGGGGACCCTTTTCGCAGGCGAGGCCGGCGGGATTTATACCCGCCTGGAGGGCGGAGAGATTCTGCGGCCGGCAACACCTCCGCGGTTTTACCTGGAGGAGTGCCTGGCCGGCGTGGACCGCCTGCGGGATCTCAAAGACCAGGTCATTTGTTACGCCCACTTCGGCAAGGCGGAAAGCTCCCGGTACATGCTGGAGCGATTTCACACACAACTGCTTCGCTGGCGCGATCTTCTCGCTTCCGTGCTGCGGACCCGGCCGGATGCCGGGGTGGGGTTTTGTGTGAATCGCCTACTGGAGTCCGATCCGGAGCTCGAGCATGTGCCGGACCTGGCCCCCGAGATTCGGGAAAGGGAGCGGTTTTTTCTGCGGAACTCCGTTGAGGGTTATCTGGAGTACCTCAGGTCCGCATCGGGTCCCCCCCTTTCCCGTGTTAAGCGGACATGACCATGGCTCCAGGCGGGACCTTTTCCTTGATTTGGCCCCACAGGATGCTTATATCAAGTGTGTGGTATGCAGCACAAGACAACGACCCACTACGGCCTTCCCACACTAGGACCGGAGGGGCGAACCTTGATAATTGCAGCACAGGAGCAGTGGAATTTCATGATTCAGGACAGCAGGCACGAAAAGGAGAATTTCCGTTCTCTCATTATGGAGGACGAGGTAGGGCGGGTCGAAGATCGGCTGAATATCATCGACGTTTTTCTGAATACCGAAGAGCATGTCACCCTGCAGGAGCTCATGGAGCTCCTGAGGGAGCGGGGATATGATTATGATCCGGAGTTTGTTCGCCAGTGCATGAACCGCTGGGTCGAGCACGGGTTCGCCCAAAAGAAGCAGTTCGAGGGGCAGCCTCCCCGCTATGAGCACCGGCATCTGGGCCGTCATCACGATCACCTCATTTGCACGAAATGCGGAAAGATCATTGAGTTCAGCAACAAGGAGATGGAGAATCTGCAACTGCGGGTTGCCCGGTCGCACCGGTTTCACATGCTCCAGCACAAGATGGAAATCTACGGGATTTGTTCCGAGTGTCTTGCGGAAAGGCAGCCCCTGCTGCCCTTGACCCAGGCCAAGCGGGGGGAGCGGATGGAAATCAAGGATGTGGTGGGCGGGCGCAACGCTCAGGGAAGGCTTGCCTCCATGGGACTTCGAAAGGGCGACGAGCTGGAGGTGATCAGCAACAACGGGCAGGGGCGTTTGATCGTGGGCCACGGGAACACACGTCTGGCCCTGGGGCGGGGTGTGGCCGAGAAGGTCATGGTTTCCCTGGCCTCTCAATAAACAGCTTGGGGCCATAGCGTGAGCAGGGAGTTTTGTGCAAAGGGGGAACATGGAAGTGGAACCGTTCATCCCAAAACGAATGTTTTTCACCAAGGGCGTGGGCGTCCATCGCAACGAGCTGCAGAGCTTCGAGCTCGCGCTTCGCGATGCAGGCGTGGAGCGATGCAACATTGTCGCCATCTCCAGCATCTTTCCGCCTGATTGCAAGATCATCTCCAGGGAGACCGGGGTCAAGGAGCTGAAACCGGGTCAAATCACCTTTACGGTCATGGCCAGGAACAGCACTGATGAGCCCAATCGTCTCATATCGGCGGCTGTAGGACTGGCCCGGCCCAAGAGTGCCAAGCAATACGGCTACATCAGCGAGCATCATGCCTTCGGCGAGACCATGCGCAAGTCCGCCGATTTCGCCGAGGACCTGGCAGCCACCATGCTGGCTTCCACCATGGGCATCGAGCTCGACCCGGACGTGGCCTGGGACGAGCGAAAACAGCTCTACAAGGTGGGAAAACGGCTCTTCGTTTCCAAGAGTGTGGCCCAATCCGCCCGTGGAGACAAGAAAGGCCTCTGGACCACCGTGGTGGCCTGCGCGGTTATGCTGCTTACCTGAAAGAGCCGGGGAGATGGTGTGCAACTCAGGAGAGTGAAAAGACAAGGAAAGGCGAAGTCGACCGGCCATGACATCGCATGAATCCCTCTTCGAGGGGGCACCTGACATCCATCCACCCACACTACGCCGCGGCATGTCCGCCCGCGATCTGGTGGAAACCCTGGGAAGGACCTCGTTCGAGGCCCGAAACGTCCTGCGGGGAGCCCGCTTGCTGGAGCGGATGATCAAGGAAGAGGACGTGGTATGGCTCGGGATCGCCGGCGCGGGAATCGCCGGCGGCATGGGCCGGATGGTCGCCTCACTCATGGAGGCCGGTTTTGTGGATGTGATATGCTCGACCGGCGCCCAGGTCTACCACGACCTTCACTTTGCCTTCGGCCTGCCGGTGAAGGCCGTTTCTCCGCACCAGGACGACGACGAGCTGAGACGCCGAGGTGATACCCGCATTTACGACATCGGCATTCGAGAACAGGAGACCCTGGAGGCGCAGGACGAGATTTTGCGGGCCTTTGTCCGCGACCGCTGGCAGGAGGACCTCTCCACCCGCCCGCTCTCGAGCTGGGAGTTCAACAGGGCCCTGGGCGGATGGGTCCTGGAGCAAAGCCCCCACCCGGAAAGAAGCTTCACCGCCGTTGCGGCCCGGCTCGGGGTTCCGATCTTCTGGGATTCCCTTGCCAACCATTCCATCACCATGAACCTGGTCCGGACCGATCGAGAGGGCTTTCCCATCGTGCTCTCGGCCCAGAAAGACATATTCCACGCGGCGGCCGTGGTTTTCGACTCCCCTCACACCGGCTTTGTGGAGCTGGGGGGAGGAGGGCCGAAAAACTTCATTCAGCAGACCGGCCCCTTCATAAGCCAGATCCTGGGCGTGGATTTTGAGGGGGCGGATCGAGGCCTTCAGGTGGGCACGGCTGTGGAGCGCGAGGGAAGCCTTTCCGGATGCACCTTTGGCGAGGCCGTCACTTGGGGAAAGTATCGCGAAGCGGAAGGACACAGGCTGGTACAGATCTGGGGAGAGTACAGCGTGATTTTTCCCCTGCTCGGGGCTTATGCCCTGGAGACCTGCGGTGATCGATTGCCCAGGGACCTGTGCTCCCGCATGGCCGCCGGCGTGAAGCGGCTCGAGGAGGCCCTGTGAAAACCCACGCTCCAACGTTTCTGGATCTCGGTCCGGAGCTTTCCGATTTGGAATCGGCCGCAGCCGTCTTGCTTCCGGTCCCTTATGAGGGCGGTGTTTCCTGGGGCCGGGGTGCGGCCCTGGCACCGGACGCGGTGATCCGGGCCTCGGCGGAGCTGGAAATATACGACGAGGCGCTTCGCTTCGAGCCATGTCGCATGGGCATTGCCACGATTTCGGCCCCGGAAGACCTTTCCGGGCCGGAGGCCATGATCCACGCCGTGCGCAGCAGTACAGGCGAGGTGCTGGAGAAGGGCGGGTTCCCGGTGATCCTGGGCGGGGATCACTCCGTCAGCGTGGGGGTGTTTCAGGAGCTGTACTCCCGCTGCAAGAGGCTTTCCGTAGTTCAGATCGACGCCCACGCCGACCTCCGCGACCATTATCAGGGGAACCGCCTCAGCCATGCCTGCACCATGGCCCGCATCCGCGAGCACACTTCAGACACCCTGCAGATAGGGATCAGAAGCATGAGCCGGGAGGAGGCCGATCGGATCACCCGGGAGGGAATCCAAGTCTGCACCATGGAGGCCTTTCGTTCCGGAGGCTTTGATCTGGAGGATGCGATTCGAAGGCTCGCCGATCCCGTGTTTCTAACCCTGGATGTGGACGCCCTGGACTGGAGCGTGGTTCGAAGTACGGGCACACCCGAGCCCGGAGGATTTTTCTGGCATGAAATCCTCGGTCTTGTTCAGACCCTGTTTCAGGAGCGTGAGGTGGTGGGGTTTGATGTGGTGGAGCTGAGCCAGGACCCGCCGGACAGGAACGCCGCCTTTGCCGTGGCCAAGCTGGTGTACAAGATGCTCGGTTTCAAGCTCGCCTCCCTTGTGGCGCACGGGCGCACCCCGTGGCCCGAGGGTCCTTGCGGCCCGATCCTCACTCAGGGCCTGAGCCTGGAGCCGGAGGACCACCCATGAAACATGTGGACGAATACCGGGACGCAGCCCTGGCCGGGGAACTGGTGGAGCGGATTCAAAACCTCTCCAGGACCCCCGTCCGTTTCATGGAGATCTGCGGTACCCACACCATGGCCATCTTTCGGCATGGAATCCGTAGCCTTCTTCCGGAGCACATCGAGTTGATTTCCGGTCCAGGCTGCCCGGTCTGCGTGACCTCCACGGAGGAGATCGACCGGTGCGTCAAGCTGGCAGGGGAGCCCGGCGTGACCATCACCACCTTCGGTGACATGCTGCGTGTGCCGGGATCGGGCGACAGCCTTCAGGCGCGGGCAGCACAGGGAGCGGATGTGCGCATGGTCTATTCCTCCCTGGACGCCCTTCGCATGGCCGAGGAGAACCCGGAGCGGGAAATCGTCTTCCTGGGAATCGGTTTCGAAACCACGGCCCCCACCGTGGCAGCGGCCGTTCGAACGGCAAAACATCGAGGTGTGGCCAACTTTTCCGTGCTCTCCGCCCACAAGCTTCTGCCGCCGGCCATGGAAGCCCTTGTGAGCGGAGGGGACCTGCGGGTGGACGGATTTCTGTGCCCGGGCCACGTAAGCACGATCATCGGGACCTCCTCCTATGCGGATATCGCGGGCCGCTTCGGCGTTCCGTGTGTGGTGGCCGGGTTCGAGCCCGTGGACATGCTTCAATCCATCCTCATGCTGGTCCAACAGGTGGAGGAGGGCGAGGCCCGGCCGGAAATTCAGTATGCCCGGGCGGTGTCGCCTGAAGGTAACCCGGCCGCTCTACGCCTTATGGATGAGGTCTTCGAACCCTGTGACAGCATATGGCGGGGACTGGGGCCGATTCCTTCGAGCGGGCTGTCCCTTCGAGGGGACTTCTCCGGCCATGACGCCCGGTGCCGTTTCGATCCGGACGTGGCTCCGGCCCGTGAGCCCACCGGCTGCCGCTGTGCGGATGTGCTCAAGGGTATCGTTCGTCCCCCGCAGTGCCCCCTGTTTCGAGGCGTGTGCACCCCGAGAACCCCGGTGGGGGCCTGCATGGTTTCCAGTGAGGGTACGTGCGCCGCCTACTTCAAGTACCATGCCGGTTGACCGGCCCCTTCGAGCGAACCGCCATGGCTCCCCGCAAACAGCAAACCTCTTCCCCTTCGCAGCCTGCAGCCCGTCTGCTGAGACCCCGTTCGAGCACCCGCCCCGCCCTCTGGGTCCTGCCGCGGGCGAAAAAGGACTTTGTGGTCAAGGACTACCGGGGCAACGGGGTTCTCTTCCGCAACACGGGGGGGCGATTCCTGGTGTGGCGCGAGGCCAAGGTGCTGCGGCGGCTGCGGGGAATCGAAGGCGTTCCCACGCTGTATGGGAAGGTGGACGGCCTGGCCCTGATCATGGAGGCCTTGCCCGGCCGCTCCGTGGAAGGCCTGGAACATGAAAACCCCCTGCCCCTTGATTTTTTCGACCGTCTTCGAGACTTGGTGCACATGTTCCATGCTCGGGGGGTGGCCCATTGCGATCTGAAGCGGGCCCCGAACGTCCTGGTGGGAAAGGACCATGAACCTTATGTGGTGGACTGGTCCGCGGCCATTACGGCATCGGAGTTCAGGCCCTTTCCCCTGTCTCTCCTGCACCGGCGCTTTCTGCTGGACGACCAAAACGCCGTGGTCAAGCTTCAACTCAGGCACCGCCCCGATAACATTCCTCCAGGAGAATGGGCCCGCTACCAGCGCCGCAGCCCCCTGGAGCGAATCGCCCGCCGGGTACGGGACCGAGCCCGGGAGCTGCTCCAGCGCCTGGCTTAATCCTGAATTTTGCGGTGGCGTCTGTCTTCCCCTGGGCCGAGCGTACCGCTGCGGACACCGCCTGGCCCAGGGAGAGGCCTCCGTCGTTGGTGGGAATCAGGGCGTGGGTATGGACGGTGAACCCGCTCTTCTCCAGGCGCTGAACAAGGCGCGTGAACAGGGTCACATTCTGAAAGGCGCCGCCGCTCAGGGCCGCTTCGTTGATTCCGGTCTCCTCCCGAAGGCGCTCACACACCGCGGTGAACATCTCCGCCAGGGTGTTGTGGAACCTGGCACTGATTAGGGAGGGGGAGAGACCCCTTCGGAGGTCTTCTACAATCGCCGTGATCAAGGGGTCGGTCATCAGGATCCAGGGATCTTCGAAACGGTGGATCTCCCACGGGTAGGCATGGGTCTCTGAGACGTCCAGGGCCATCTCCAGCTCCACTGCGGCCTGCCCCTCGTAGCGGATTTCCCTGCGAATGCCCACAAGGGCCGACACCGAGTCAAAGAGCCGGCCGCAGCTCGAGGTCAAAGGAGAGCGGAGGCCCCGGGAGGCCAGCTTCACCACGATCTCGGCGTCGCGGCGTTCCAGGTCATGCACAAAGGGAATGTGCAGGTCGAAAAGGGCGTCTCCGTAGGCTCGGTAGAGATAGCTCAACGCCATACGCCAGGGAAACCGGGCCGCTGCGTCCCCTCCCGGAAGAGGAACCTGCTGGAGATGGGCGGCCCGGCGGTAGGAGCTCAGATCGGCCAGGAGCGCCTCCCCGCCCCAGATGGTCCCGTCGTCCCCAAGCCCTGTTCCATCCAGGGCCAGCCCGATCACCGGACCCTTCACCTTGTTTTCCGCGAGCACGCTCACGATGTGGGCGTGGTGGTGCTGGACCCGGATTAGGGGCAGCCCGGGGCGTTCTTTTGCATACCGGGTGCTCAGGTAGTCGGGGTGAAGGTCGCAGGCCACCGCCTGCGGCTCGATCTCCAGTATCCGCTCCAGCTGGGAGACCGTGAGATGGAAGAATTCCAGGGTCTCCAGGTTCTCCATGTCTCCCACGTGCTGGCTCACAAAGGCCCGGTTCTCTTTGGTAAGGCAGATCGTGTTTTTGAGCTCCCCCCCTACTGCCAGGACGGACGGGAGGCCGGCCGCGGATTGCTGAAGGAACACGGGCACTGGAACGAATCCCCGGGAGCGGCGGATCTGCCGGGGGACGTCTTTCACCACCCGCACGATGGAGTCGTCGCTGCGGAGGTGGATATCCCGGTCGTGAACCAGGAAAGCGTCCGCCACACCGTGAAGACGTTCAAAGGCGTCTTCGTTGTCCTTGGTGATGGGTTCCTCGCTGAGATTGCCGCTGGTCATGACGAGCGCGCGAAAACCGCCTTCTCGAAGAAGCAGGGCATGAAGGGGGGTGTAAGGCAGCATGAGCCCGAAGAAGCGGTTTCCAGGGGCCACCCCGGAAGAGAGTCCGTGCCCCTCCAGCTTCTCGACCAGCACGATGGGGCGCTGGATGGAGCGAAGGATCCCGGCCTCCCGAGCCGTTATTCGGGCCAGGGCATGTGCGGCTTCCAGGTCCGGGGTCATGAGGGCGAAAGGCTTTTCCTCCCGGTGCTTCCTTCGCCGGAGTCGCATCACCGCTTCATGCCGGACGGCGTCCACGGCCAGATGAAATCCACCCAGGCCCTTGACAGCCAGAACTCGCCCTTTCATCAGCATTTGGATCGCGTCGCCCAGGGGATCCCTGGAGGTCAGGGGTTCGCCCGCTTCGTCGTGCAGCGCGAGCCTGGGCCCGCAGTGCGGGCAGGCGTTGGGCTGTGCGTGGAACCGCCGGTTCTCCGGGTCTTGGTACTCGGCCCGGCAATCAGGGCACATGCGAAACCGCTTCATGGTGGTCAGGGGGCGGTCATAGGGGATGTCCTCGATTATGGTATAGCGGGGGCCGCAGTTCGTGCAGTTGATGAAGGGGTAGTGATACCGGCGGTCGTGCGGGTCGAAAAGCTCCCGAAGACAGTCCTCGCAAACGCACACGTCCGGTGAAATCAGCGCCGAGCGGCTTTCACCGGCTCGGCTTTCCCGGATCTCGAATCGTGTGTCGTAGCCGGGCGACAGGCCGTCCGTTCGATGGACGGCGGAGATGTGGGCCAGCGGGGGATGCTCGGCCTCCAGGGAGGCGAAAAAACGCTCGATATCCTCTTCCGCCCCTTCCACCTCCAGGTCGACGCCCTGAGAGGTGTTCACCACATATCCCGCCAGCCGACGGCGCCCGGCCAGCTGGTACACGAAAGGGCGGAATCCCACTCCTTGGACGATCCCCTGAACCGATCCCCGGGATCGCCTCCTGACGGGGGGTGCAGGCCCTTCATGTCCGGGCGGGTACAGTGGGCGGCCTCGGTGGGGGGGAGTCATGATGGTTCCATGTTTCAAGGGAATTCCGGAGTAAAAGGGGCGCCTGGATCACGAGGGGGTTACATGGCTGCGAAGCCAGTCGTACCAAGCCTCCAGGCCCTCTCCGGTCTTGGTGGACACCTCGAAAATGGTGATGTCGGGGTTCACCCGCATCGCCTCCCTTCGAATGTCCTCCAGACTGATGTCGAGGTAGGGAACCAGATCCACCTTGTTGACCAGCAGCACACTGGATTCGTGAAACATGAGCGGGTACTTCGCCGGCTTGTCCTCCCCCTCGGTGACGCTCAGGATCATGACCTTGACGTCCTCGCCCACCTTGAACTCGGCCGGGCACACGAGATTGCCCACATTTTCCACGACGAGCAGGTCCATAAGGCTGAAATCCAGAGATTCGAAGGTGTCCCGGATCATGTTTCCGTCCAGGTGGCAGGCTCCTCCGGTGTTGAGCTGCACCACCTGAACCCCTTTTTCCGCGATGCGCTCGGCATCGTGGGAGGACTGGATGTCCCCTTCGATGACGCCGATGCCCATCTCTTCTTTCAGGGCTTCTATGGTCTTCTCCAGGAGGGTGGTCTTTCCTGCGCCCGGAGAGCTCATGAGGTTGATGACAAACAGATGGTGCTCGTCAAAGAGCGCGCGGTTCTGTTCCGCAATGCGGTCGTTGGCCTCGAGTACATTCCGTACAACAGAGATGGTTTTCATGTTTTCTCCTTATTGATCGCGTTCCCTACCTGTCAATCCACCGTGATCTCCTTGACTGCGAGTTCCCGGCCGGACAGGGTATCGATTTCATGCCCTCCGCACAAGGGGCAGTAAAACGCGTAGTCCTCGATGTCGAACGTCCCTCCGCATTCCCGGCAGGTGCCGCGCAAGGGTACGATGTCCATGATCAGTTCCGCCCCTTCCAGCTCCGTGTCCGTGGTCATGACCTGAAAGCCGAAGGAGAGGGCGTCGGGCACAATGGCCGACATTCGGCCGATTTCCAGGCGAACCGATCGAAGGGTGTGCGCACCCGCCTTCTCCATCTCTTCTCGAAGGAGTTCCACCAGGCTCTGGGCGATGGACATTTCATGCATGGTCGTCAACCCTGCTTCAGGGCCACGATCAGGGAGTCGATCTTTTGGCGGGCGTCGTTGAACACTCCGGAGAGGTTCAGGGAGTGATTGGCAAACAGGCTGTCCGGGTCCCCATTGGTCACCAGCAGGGGTTCAAAGTCGCATCGACCGAGGTTTTCCAGGATCTTGTCCACCAGTTTTAGGGAGTTCTTGTCCACGAGCACATCCATGAAATCCACTCGAATGGCCTGGAAGGACTCATGCAACGCATAGGCCACGCCCTGGGCGTAGTAGAAGTTGTCGTCTATTTTATGCCAGGGAATGTCGATGCTCACCAGCTCGGCCTCGAAACCCTTCCCCTTCTTGGCTTCATCAAGGGCCAGGGATTTGTGGATGTCGCCCGGGGCATTGATGAGCCTGGTGTTCACGCCGCCCATGAGGGAAGCGTATTGGCTGAGGAGCTCCACCAGATTGTCGGCCCGGGGGTAGAAGCTCGCCTGACCGTCCACGAGGTTTCGGTGATACTTCTCCAGCCTCTCGTCGGATTGCTTCCACTTGCTCTCGGCGGAAGGAAACCACCACTTATACGGATCGTTGGAAAGGGACGTGAATGCGGCGTCCGCATCAGGATCCATTTTGTCCGTGGTCCGCATGCGGGTGAGGTTGTCTCGAAGAATGCGGACGTTGTACCGGACCACCTCCAGCTCGCCGATCTGATAATTGGGCATGTTGTCCAGAAGGACCGTGGGCCAGAAAAGGTCGTTCGGAAGCCAGTTGTCGAGCATTTGCCGGATCAGGGCCTGGTTGGTCCGCACGAAGCGGGAGCCCTCCACCTCCGCCTCCACGTCCTTTACCTGAAGCGGTCCGGGTTTCCTGGAGTTGAGAATCATGACCACGAGCACGAACAGGAGGAGCAGGCAGAAAATGACCAGGACTATGCCCGCGGTCTTTCGGCGGTGCGTTCCTGAAGATTCGCCCTCTTTGCTGGATTTGCCTTTCATGGCGCTCGGCCTTTCAACGGATGCGGGGTCCGGGGTCGGAGGATTCATCCGCTCCCAAATCCCTGAGAACAAAACGTTTCCACACCATACTTCCATACCTCGATTCAGGTGATATTCTAGAGGCAACAGGCAAACGATGTCAACCGCCCGGAACACCGCCCAGAATCCGAGGGGCTGGAATGGCACAGGCG
>CAZQCK010000068.1:0-18023 GCA_964591925.1 uncultured Desulfobacterales bacterium | reverse complement strand
TTAGTGACCTACTGCGGAGGGAGTGGAGGAAAGCCCCTACCTCCGGAGCCTGCAGAACATCTGTTGAGTTGCGGGTGGTGGTCTAGAACGTCCGCGTGAGAAGCTGCCGGTTCAAGGCGAGGAGATCCGCCCTGGCCGGTACGTCGGGCAGCAAATCCAGGGCCGGCGCGGCCCGTTCCGTGTAGGCCCGGGCCTCCACACGAATCTTTTCCAGGCCCGGGGCTTCCCGTACCCTTTGGATCAAACTCCGGTAGGCTTCCTCCTGCGCCGATGCGGGCCGGAACCGTTCCTTGATCGCCCGGGCCTCCTCGGGATCCATTTCCCTGAGCGTTTGAATCAGGGGGAGGGTGATCTTGCCTTCCCTCAAATCTTTTCCCACAGGCTTTCCAAACACCTCCTCGGAGCCGGTGTAATCCAGAAGGTCATCGATCATCTGGAAGGCCATCCCCAGTTCCATGCCGAACCGGCCCAGATGTTCCCTTTCCGCTTGGCCGGCGCCCGCCGCCACGGCTCCACAGGCGCATGCCGCGGACATCAGAACCGCTGTCTTGGCCTCGATGATCTGCATGTAGACCTCGCGGGTGAGGTCCCAGTCGTCCGTATGGGTCAGCTCCAGCATCTGCCCTTCGGCCATCCGCATGGCGGTGTCCGCGAGAATGTCGAGAAACTCACGGCTTTCGCATTCCAGGGCCAATTTCACGGATTTGGAATTGAGAAAATCCCCGCCCAACACTGCGGCATGATTTCCCCACACCTTGGGTGATGAAAGCTTTTTGCGACGGAACTCCGCATTGTCGAGCACATCGTCATGAAGAAGGCTGGCCGCATGGATCATCTCAAAAATGGCCGAGGAGCGGTAAAGGCCCTCTCCTTGCAGCCCGCAGGTGCGCGCGGAAAGGACGAACAGCAATGGTCGCAGCCGCTTGCCTTCGCCGAGCACGGAATATCGGGCGATTTCCTCGACCAGGGGCACCCTGCTGCTCAGTTGCTCCTCCAGCGCCGCATTTATTCCGGCCAGATCCGCATGGAATCGCCCCCCGGGCCCGGCAAGTGGTCCCGGCGCCGGTTCATCACGCTGAATTTCGGGCGAAACTCGCACCACAAGTACCCTCTAATCCTTTGAATCCTCGCCTGCTCGACGGCCCAATCCCGGCACCGCACAAGCCCGGGATGGATCCCGGCCCGTCGGGCGAGCCCTTTACGGATAATCCCGACAATGTATGTTCATACGCTCGAGCTTGTCAAAACAAAACTATCCTCTACCACCTCCCCCACGACATCATAGGGGTGCGCCTCTGTTATTCGCACCGGCACCATGCATCCCGCCTGTGCGCGGCCCTTGTTGATGAGAACCCTTCCGTCCACATCCGGGGCCATGCCCGCGGTCCTCCCTACCAGCAGAAGCTCGGTCTCCGGGCACCACCCCTCCACCAGCACCGGCTCGACCCGGCCCAGCAGGGTTCGTCTGCGCCTGAGAGAAACGCCGGCCTGAATCCTCATGAGGCGATCCCGCCGGCGTTTCGCCTCCTCGACCGGCACGCCACCGGGAAAACGTGATGCCCGAACGCCGCTCTCCGGGGAAAAGGCGAACGCCCCCATGTGATCGAGGTCCGCTGCAGCAACAAAATCGCACAACTCCTCGAACAGCTCATGCGTCTCCCCCGGAAACCCTACCATGAGGGTAGTGCGAACATGAATGCGGCGTCCGGTGGAGCGGATCCTCTCCATGAGCTCCCAGGGGGGTTCATCAGTGGATCCCGCCCTGGCCATGGCTCGAAGGATTCCGCGATTCACGTGTTGAAACGGAACATCCAGATAGGGACAGATCCTCTCCTCGAACGCCATCAGATTCAGCAGCCGATCCGTAACTCCGGCGGGGTGCGCATACAGGACACGAATCCACTGAAGGCCTTGTACCTCGAGCAAGGTTTCCAGCAGATCCTCTAGCCTCGGCCCTCCATGCAGGTCCTTTCCGTAGGCCGTGGTATCCTGGGCCACCAGGTTCAACTCCACCACCCCCCGATCCGCCAGCATCCTCGCTTCCTCCAGCAGAGAGGGAAGAGACCGGCTTCGAAGGGGGCCCCGAAGGGCGGGAATCAGGCAAAACGTGCAGCCATGAGAACACCCCTCGGAGATCTTCAGATACGTGCTGAAGCCGGCCCCGCTGAGACGCCTCGAAGCCTCTGATTCGAGCACAGGGCGCGGGGGGCTCATCAGGAAGGGCGGGCGGCCGGGCGACTCCGCCCCCAGAAGCTCCGCAATACGATGAGTCTGTCCTGTGCCGGCCCAACCGTCCACCTCCGGGATGCCCCGCCGGAGCTTGTACCCATAGCGCTGTACAAAGCACCCTACCACCAGCACCCGTTCCAATCGTCCCCGGGCCTTCAGCTCGACCATCTCGAGGACGGCCTCGATGGTCTCCTCCACAGCGGCCTGAATGAACCCACAGGTATTGATGACAACGGTCCCGGCCGTGTCGATATCCTTAACAGCCCTGTGTCCGGCCTTCTCGATCAGACCCAGCATGTATTCGCTGTCCACGAGGTTTTTCGCGCATCCCAGGCTGATGACGAAAACGTCCTGCATCCGGCCCATGGAGGCCTCCTTCACTCCGGTTCCTGAATGGAAACGAAGCACTCATGAATGACGACATGGCAAAAACCGCATTCTCTCGCAAAGACGCCAAGACGCCAAGAAAAGACCTTTTATATCAATCAGTTCACTTTGCGGTCTTTGCGGCTTGGCGATATATTTTTTGCGGACTCATCAACCGGCGGGAAAGGATTGAGGCTCACAGGGACCGTTTCTGGCTGCGGGAGAGGCGTCGCAAAAGAGTCATGGCGAAATTTTTCAGAAAGATGAGCTGTACGGATTCCGGGGACTTGTCAAGAAGGGTGGCGCTGATTTTCATGAGAATGCAGTCCGTGTCCGACATCACCGTGGCCGCCCTGGCCTCACCGCTTAGGTAGGACATTTCTCCGAAGCACTCGCCTCGCCCGATCACGGCGATGGTTCGGTCGTGTTTACGCACAGCGGCTCTTCCGCTGAGGATGATGAAGAAGGAGTCGTCGATATCCCCTTCGGCCACCATGACCCGGCCTTTGGGGAACTTGACGATATTGCTCGCCTGAAGGATCCGCTGCACGTGAGCACGTTCGAAGCCTTCAAAAAACGGAACACTGTGCACATAGTCCACAACATCCTCCGCCTTGACCTTGGCCGTCCTTCCGGCCCCCTTCAGCCCCCTGAGGGCCACTCGAAGATCGTAGGCGAAATCGGCGCAGGACTGATAGCGAAGGTTGGGGTCCTTTTCCATGGCCTTCCGGGTAATCCTGGCCAGCACTTCCGGCACGTCGGCGCGAATCTCTCGAACCGGAGTGGGATTCTCATTGGCGATCTTATACATCACCGCGTACTCGTTGTCCCCGGAAAAGGCCTTCTCTCCACAGAGAAGCTCGTAGAGAACACACCCCAGGCTGAAAATATCGCTCTTGTCTTCGACAGGCTCCTCACGCACCTGTTCCGGAGACATGTAACTCGGCGAACCCATGATTCCTTCCGAAGCCGTGTGTTCCGACTTGATCTGCGCGATTCCGAAATCCGTGATCCGCACGGACTCCGCCTTGTTGATCATGATATTGGACGGCTTGATGTCACGGTGAACGACGTCTTTCTTGTGGGCGTAATCAAGGGCTTGGCAAGCCGCGAAAATCACCTCCGCCACCTTGCTGAAGGGAAGCAACTCATCCTGCCGGCAGAAGGCTTGCAGGGTCGGTCCGTCAATGTACTCCATCGTGATATAGCAAAAGTCCTCATGCATTCCCGCATCGTAGATGGCCACGATGTTCGGGTGCATAAGCCGGCCGGCCGACTGGGCCTCAATGAAGAACCGCTCCCGGTACTTGTCGGCCTTTTCCTTCACAACACCGGATGCCGGCCTGGAAATCTTGATCCCCACATACCGATCTATGTAAGGATCTTTGCCCAGGTAGACCACGCCCATGCTTCCCTGGCCGAGCTTGCCCACGATCTCATAGCGGCCCACCTCTTTGAGCTCCGACAGCTCCCGCAAAAAATGACTGTCAACGGGACTCTCTTCCTCTTTTCCCCGCTGAAGAAACCGAAGCTTCAACCAGCTGGTAAAGCCTTGCTTGCCGGCGTCGCCGGCTCCATTTGCACTCTTGATGGCCAAGCTCTACCTCTCGTCCTGGAGATGTTAGGGAGTTCTTAATCGTGTGGCCGAAACATACCACAACCCATCCAAGATGTACACAGGCCCTGCCAAGAGTTCCTACTACAGGCCCGCCTCTTGAAACAGCTTCGGCATATCGGGACGATTCACCAGGTCGGTGAAAAGCTCCCCCATAACCTGATCGGCCTGCTTGAGCCCGTAGATCTTGACCCGCTCCGCTTCTCCGGACACGGCCTGTCGAGCGCGCAGGCGATCCCCTCGATGGACCTGCAGCCCGTAAGCCATCCGCCCCACCCATGTGCGGTCCTTCAGGTCCAGGGAAAAGGTCTTCAACACGATCCTCAGAACAGCCTCCGCCTCGCTCTTGCGGGTAACCACATCTCCTCCCAGCTGTCGAATCCGCAGGGAAAAGACATCGCGGAGCAGGGAAGGCACATCCTTCAACCCTGCGGGGTAAGGATCCTCGCCGCTTTTGGAGAGAAACAAGGCCACGTTGCCGGAATGGTAGGTGTAGGCCTCTTGCGCCCCCGGGCCCAGGATCTCTTTCTGTTTCCGGACATCCTCGAACTCGATGAACACCTTCCTGCCGTCCAGTGCGCTTACAGGATCGGGAATGCTGTAGGTCACTCGAACATCCTGGACCGCGGCGCATCCCGCCACAAGGCACAAGGCGACAAGGATCGCCGGCAGGAAAACGCGGACCGCTTGATTTTCACGTATCATTTCTCTATCCTCCATGAACATGTCAATGTCGCCGCCCCTGTGCCGGCGCTCACGTCGAATATAGCCCTGGAGGGCGCGGGCGTCCACCCCCTGATCAACCACTCGAGAAGGCGTCCACCCAGACGATGAATCAGGAAAAGTCCCATGCCGCCTTGGATCCGGAACACCTGCGGGTGGGGGCGGAGGACCGCGCCCTGTTCGAGGAGGCCTGGCACACGGCCAGGAGCCGGCACGGCCGCAACATAACCTTCTACCTTCCGGGCATGATTCGTTACGACGACCGGCGCGGGCGGTACCCGGCCGTATCCATCACAGGGCAAGCGTGCGAGCTGCAATGTGACCACTGCCGGGGCAAACTGCTGCGCTCCATGATCCCGGCCGAACACCCGTCCGTGTGGCTGAAAAAGGCTCAACTGCTCGCTGACCGGGGGGCCCACGGAATCCTCATCAGCGGAGGGGCCGACTCGAAGGGGTGTCTTCCCTGGAAGCGTTTCGCACCGGCCATCGGCCGCATCGCCCGCGACACCGGCCTGACCCTGACCGCGCACGCGGGGTTTCCCGATGCCGAGTCCTCCAGGCTCCTGCAGGAAGCGGGGGTCAGGCAAGCCCTTATCGATGTCATGGGGGACGACGAGACGGCGCGCCGCATCTACCACCTGCCCTCTTTGGAACGCGTCATCCGGTCCCTGGACGCCGTGGCCGAAAGCGGGCCGGCCCTGGCCCCTCACATCGTGGCCGGCCTTCACTTCGGTCGCCTGAGGGCGGAAACCCGGGCACTGGAAATCCTTCGATCCTATCGCCCGGAGGCCCTCGTGATAGTGGTCTTGACGCCCCTTCCCGGAACCCCTCTGGCTTCGGTTTCGCCGCCCTCTCCCCTGGACATGGCCCGGCTGATCGCCCGGGCCCGCATCCTTTTGCCCGAGGTCCCTTTGAGCCTGGGCTGTGAGCGGCCTCGTAACCGGGAGGGCTCCATCATGGAAGCCCTGGCGATTCGAGCGGGAATCACGCGGATGGCGGTGTGGTCGAAAGAGGCCGTCCTCGAAGCCCGGCGGCTCGGGCTCACGCCCCGCTTTCAGGCGACGTGTTGTTCTCTTCCTTATTCGAAGCGGTTCTCCTGTGAAGGCCCCCTTTCCCGGTAAGCCCCTGCCCTTGCAGGAATTCAGTCACCCCCAGGTTCACCGCTTCCGGACGCTCCAGCATCACCATGTGCCCCGCTCCGTGAACCGCGAGAAGACGGGCCCCCGCGATCCCGCGAGTCAACGACTTCGAGAGGCGGAGAGGAGTCAACCGGTCCTCCTCCCCGCAGATCACAAGGGTGGGAACCCGAACCTCGTGGAGGCGATCCCTCAAGTCAAAGCGGTCGCAGGCCACGAAATCACCATGGACCACCTCCGGCGGGCATCTTCGAAGGCTTTCCACCACCTTGTCCCTCGCCTCCCCCGGCGCTTCCTCCCCCAGGGCGGCCCGGTCGATGGTCTGCAGGAAGGCCTCGAAATCCTCCCGGATCAATCGCAGAACCAGCGGGGCGACCTCGAGCCGGGCACCTGTGGCCACCAGCACTAGACCCGAAAGCCCTTGCATTCCCGACACCGCCATGTCCAGGGCGATTGCGCCCCCCATGGAATGGCCCATGAGCACAAACCGCCCCGAACCGAGTACGCTGCGGATCGCATCGGCTGCATGGTGTGCATAGGACCGAATGTCGCACTCGCCTCGGCCCTTTGATCCGCCGTGCCCCGGGAGCACCACCCGGCAGACAAGGGTCTCCTGTTGAAATCTCGATGCCTGTGCGCCCCACAGAGACGCGTCCCCGCCTGCGCCGTGAATCAGCACCAGGGCGGGGAGGTCAGGTGTTGGGGTTCCCGCGGTCTCCATTTTCGTGTTTTGCATCATCCCTGTCATGGCAACCGTCCTTTGGCTTGCGCTGATCTTCTCTCAATAATCCCTCCAAGGCGTCCTTGGTGTTCATGCCGGGCTCGTCCGTGACCCTCTCCAGGAGCTCGAAAAGAACCCGCCCCACCTCCGGCCCGGGTGGCAGGCCCGTGATTTGCATGACCTCCCGCCCGTTCAGGGCCAGATCGCCGGTCCGGAGGACAGAAGGTTCCTCCAGGATATGACGGACGCGAACCTCGAGCTCCTCCAGGAGCCCCCCTCGAAGCTCCGGCCGGCCATGCGCCAGTATGTCGGCTCTTCTAAATTGGATGAGCCGGCCTATGTCGTCCGGCCCCACCCTGCGGATCAGCCGTCGCACGGCTCCGTCCGACCACTCGGAGCGGTACCCGATCATGTGGTTTCGAATCAGACAGGTCACCCGTAAGATCAGCGCACTTTCCAGTCGAAGCCTCTCCATGATCGCCCTTGCCAGATCGGCGCTTGCCCGGGCATGCCCGGCGAATTGCCACCCTCCCTGCACCCTCCGCCGCACCCTGGGCTTGGCCACGTCGTGCAGCAGGGCCGTCCAGCGAAGAACCGGTGTCGGTTCGACAAGGTCCACGGTCTCCAAGGTGTGCCGCAGGACGGTAAACCGGTGGTATCTGTTCTGCCGCTTCAAATGCCCTTCCATGAGCTCAGGCAGAATATGCCCCATCAGCCCTGTGCGCTGCATGAGCCGAAGCCCTCTGGAAGGGACCGGTGCAAGCAGAACGGCCGTCAATTCGTCGCGGATTCTCTCGGCTGGGATTTCCAGAATGCGATCCGCAGAATCAAACACGGCCGCCAGGGTGGTTTTTTCCAAGGAAAACCCGAGGATCGCCGCGAACCGCACGGCCCGCAAAAGCCGAAGAGGGTCTTCGGCAAACCGTTCCCCGGGCCGCCCGACCGCTCGAACGCGCTTTCTGCGAATGTCCTCCCGCCCGCCGTGGGGATCCAGAAGCGCCCTGTTCACCGGGTCGTAGGCCATGGCATTCAGGGTGAAATCGCGGTGGGCCAGATCCTTCTCAAGGGAAGACCGGTCTTCTCCGGCTCCGCGAAACGGGGTGATCTCATAGGGAACGCCATCCGCAATCAACCTCAGCGTATCCTGTTTGAACCTTATGGCGCGGACGTCCGGAAACAGGCGCAGGATCGAATCCGCAGCCGCATCCGTGGTCAGGTCCCAGTCCTGAGCCGCCCGTTCCATAAAGGCGTCACGCACAGCCCCGCCCACCACGTAGACCTCGTGGCCTTTTCGGGCCAGGCGTTCGATCATGCATCGCACGAACCGAGGGATAGAGGCCTCCAGCCTCGCTTTTGTCCGCATATCAAGGTCCCGCCTCTTCATCGGCTTTCCCTGTCCAGGCCATGGTATGAGTATAGGACTCACGGCAATATCGAAATCAAGTTTTTTCCTTCGGCTTCGGTGTACGGCGACAAATTCTTGACGACCGATCCTGTTTCCCAACCTCCTGCTCGGCCTCTGGACCAAAAACCAAGGCCTCCCGGGCCGCCGAAACAGCCTCGACCAAGGCCTCAACCCGGCATGACTGTTGCATTCGACACCTCCCAAGCCAAGCACCAAAGACCGCAAGGTGAGCCGGCTGATATCAAAAGGTCTTTTCTTGGCGTTCTCGGCGTCTTTGCGAGAAAATACAGTTTTTACGAATTCGTCAACTCGGCAATACCCAAGATTCGTGTATGAATGGGCACAAGCCAGCCCGTCTAAACAACAAGGACCGATTCGGCGTGCGCGTGGAAACGCGGATTCAGCCGGAAAGAAGCCCATGATGACTCGAGACGCCGGCAACGATCCATCCTCCCGTACTCAAGCAACCTCAAATAACCCACCCCCTCTCCCCCTGGGAAAAATCCTCGTACGGGAGGGACTCGTCGGGGAAAAGGACATCGAGCGCGCACTGGCCGCCCAGACCAAAGAGCATGAGCTGCAGGAGCTTCCCCTCGGAATGATTCTGGTTCGAACGGGCGCGCTGGACCCAACTCAGCTGGAAGAGCTCCTGCAAAGTCCCGAGATCCGCAGAATGGTCGGCTCCCTGGCTGTACAGAAAGGTTTTTTGGACCAGGCTCAACTCTCCGCCTGCCTGGAAAGGCAAGGCACGGATCATCTCATCGGACAGGTCCTCGTCCGGGAGGGGTACCTGAGCCGGCAGGACCTGGAAATCCTTCTCAAGGAGCAGATCAACTCCCCACGATTCGGCGATCTTGCCGTCAAACATAAAATGATCAGCCCTACGGATCTGGAGAAGGCCCTCAAGATCCAGAAGTCTCCCAAGCGGCTGGGAGATGTTTTATGTGATATGGGTCTTCTGAGCCCCGTTGATCTGCAGCATGTGTTGAACAAGTACAACAAACAGATCGAGCTGGGAAACTTGTTGAGGGCCATGGGATACATCAACGAGAATCAGCTTGGAGAAGCCCGCCAGGAGAACCAATGGGGCTCGGAGACCCTCGGCGAAACCCTTCTTCGAAAACAGGCGATTACTCAAGAACAGCTCAAAACCGCCCTTTCAAGGCAGTACAACGTGCCCTTCCGCCGGCTGAACGGGTTCGCCTACTTTGACGAGGACAAGACCCGTCTTGTCAAAATAATCAGCCAGAAGTATGCCGAGAAGAACCTGATCCTTCCCATCGCCTTGTCAGGCAACCGTCTGACCCTCGCCATTCTGCGCCCGGAAAACATGGTGAACACCATATACGATCTCCAGGGCATGGTTCCGCGGCTACAGGCAACATGCATTCTCATCACCGAGGAGAAGTTCGAAGAGCTGTTCGAGGTTCTCTACAGCCGTCATCTCAAAGCGGTCAAAGACGGGCAGGAACCCGATGACGGTGAGGCCGACATCGACTTCATGGAGCTCGACATCGAGGAAGGCATCGGGCAAAAGGAGGACATCAGATCCCAGTACGCCACTCGGGACATAGAGGCCGAGGAGCTGTTAAACTTCATATTGAAGTATGGTATCATCAACGGAGCCAGCGACATCCACATCGAGCAGGATCGCAAGGGCGTCGCCCTCCGCTACCGGCTCGACGGCATTCTTCGGGAGTCCCGCATCGGATGGCTCCAGGAGAAGCTTCAGGAAAAGGCCCTTTCTCTCATTTCCCGCATCAAGATCATGGCCAACCTGGACATTGCAGAGAAGCGGATTCCCCAGGACGGAGGGTTCCGCATCCATTACCATGACAAGGGCGGGAATGAGCGCGTGGACCTCGACTTTCGCGTCGCCACCTGCCGCGCCGCTGTGGGAGAGAACGTGACCATCCGCATTCTTGACCCTCGAAAGACGAATGTCGGCTTGGAGAACCTGAACCACGCCCCCCACGTCCTGAACCCGTTTCGAACCCTGCTGAAGAGCCCCAGCGGCATGATCCTGGTCTGCGGGCCCACCGGAAGCGGAAAGACGTCCACCCTGTACGCCTCCCTCGGATACATACACAACCCCGGCCTGAAGATCATCACGGCTGAGGACCCCATTGAGTACAACTTTCCCGGAATCATGCAGACCCAGGTCAACAACAAGATAAACTTGACCTTTTCCAGGCTACTGCGATCCTTCCTCCGATTCGACCCGGACGTCATCCTGGTGGGCGAAATTCGAGATGAGGAAACAGCCAAGATCAGCTTCGACGCGGCCCAGACCGGTCACATCCTGCTGAGCACCCTGCACACCAATGACGCCGTCAGCGCCGTCTCGAGGCTCCTGGACCTCAATGTGGAGTACGGGCAAATCGCCTCTTCTCTCATGTGCGTCCTGGCTCAGAGGCTGGTGAGAAAAATCTGCCCCTCCTGCATTCAGGACACCATTCCCGACGAAGGGGAGTGGCGCATGCTGTTCAATAAGTACCCCGCTCACCTTCGGTTCTACAAAGGCCGAGGATGCCCGTCGTGTAACTTCTCCGGGTACCAGGGACGCACCCTGCTCTCGGAGATCTTTGTCATGGACGGAGAGATCGCCCAGGCCCTGAACCGCGGCTATGATGAGGAGCAGATCAAAACACTGGCCCTGGAGAGCGGAATGAAGACCATGATCGAAGACGGACTCGAAAAACTTAACCAGACCACCCTCTCGGAGATCATTCGAATGGTGCCCCATGAAATGATCAAGGCGTTTCGAATGCGGCAGACAACCCAGAAGGACATCGACGAACTCATGCAAGCGCCGGTTGGAACGCCGCAGGGGCCGTCCCCACGAACCGGCGGCGAGTCTGTTTGCATCACAAACCCTGAGGCGGAACGCTCAAAGATCGACCTCATTCAGTCCTCGTTCGAGATCCTGAGGAACCGATCCGGAAACGGCGGTGACGGTTACCGTGTGGACCCGTTGCTCTTCAAGGAGTTCATTACGGCGAACCACGCCCGGATCTGCGAGGAGCACGGGTGCTCAGGCGTCACGTTCCAGGTCGGGCTCAATCCGACAAACGGGAAAGCGGAGGTCTCCGGGCGATCCGGACCGGATTCTAATCCGGCTTCCAGCGGCGGAAAACCTCCCGCGGTAGCGTGGGACGGTTGCCTGGATCAAATCACCACCATCGCCCACGAGCTGGGGTTGATCCGTGAAGCCCTCGCTGCCATGGCATCCAATGGGTCGCGGAAAACCGCAGGGGACGAACCTTCGAGCTCCGTAGAGCGCGCTCACATTCATCTGGACTTCGATAACTTCGTAATGCAACACCGAGCCAAGACGAAAGGCGAATGACCATGACCGGTACCACGCCGAACCTGCAGGCAAAAATCCGGGCCATAGAGCAGATCCCCACCCTGCCTGTGGTTTCACAAAAGCTCATGGAGGTGCGGGACGACGATCCAAACTCCCACCGCAAGTACGTGATGATCATCGAGGCCGATCAAGCCCTTTCGCTCAAGCTCCTGAAACTTGCCAACTCCTCGTTTTACGGAGGTCTGAGCCGGGTGGGATCGGTGGACCATGCCCTGGTCAGGCTGGGCACGAAGGAGGTTCGGAACATCGCGCTCGCCTTTTCCGTACAAAACTTCTTCAGTAAACAAGACGATGCCTCGTTCGATCGAAAGCGTTTCTGGAAGCATGCCATCGTCTGCAGCCAGGTGGCCCGGTTCCTGGGGAATCACTTCCGCATTCGAAACGACGACTCCCTTTTCCTCTCAGGCCTGATCCACGACATGGGAAAGGTGGTCATAGATGAATACTTCCACGATGACTTTCTTCAAATCCTGGACATCCTGAAACGAAAACACACCACCTTCAGCCGTGCGGAAAAGGCGGTCATTGGTTCCACCCACTATCAGATCGCCGCCAAGCTGCTGAAACAATGGCGGTTTCCAAACAAGGTGGTTTTTCAAACACTGTATCACCATGCGCCCTGGTACGACAAAAACGATGAGAACAACACTATTGTGGTGTATCTGGCCAATCTTATGGCCCGGTTTGCCGGGTATGGATGTCACCCGGACGAACAGATGCAGGACCCCGAGGTGTTCGCGTCCTCCCCTGAGGCGGAGTACGTGGTCAAGAGCGGCTTTGATCTGGACCTCAAAACCATCCACAACATGGTCTCCCACATTCAGGAACTCCTTCGCGAAGAGGCCGACAGCGTCATGACCATCTTCGATGGGGCCGGTTGATTAAGGTCCATAGACACCTTTGGAGTTTTCTGCATGAAGCCTTTGCTTTTTCACCCGGCCTCCAGCCGACTCGATCCGGGCCGCACTGCAAAACGTCAAAACGGCGTCCTCCGTGTGAGAGGCGCCCGGCAAAACAACCTCAAAGGCCTGGATCTGGACATTCCCCTCCAGCAGATCACCGTGGTAACCGGGGTGAGCGGCTCAGGAAAGTCGTCCCTGGCCTTTGACACCCTGTATGCAGAGGGGCAACGCCGGTACGTGGAGACCTTCTCCCCCTATGCCCGCCAGTTCATGGAGCGAATGGACCGCCCGCGGGTGGACTCCATCGATCGAATCCCTCCGGCCATCGCCATCGACCGCAAGAGCCCGGTCCGCACCTCCAGATCCACCGTGGGAACCATGACCGAGCTCACGGACCACGTAAAGCTCCTCTTCGCCAGGCTGGCACTTCTCCACTGCCGGTCATGCGGGAAGCCAGTGCTCCCCGAAACCCCGGAGGACGCATGGAACGCGCTTCAAGGCTTGGACGAAGGCTCTCGCGTGGTAATCACGTTTCCCGTTTCCCTGGAACATCATGATCCCGATGACCTGCGCCGGGAACTCTTCCGCATGGGATTTCATCGCCTGCTTACGGCCGGGGGACTGCAGGATTTGCAGGGGTGGGGCCCGACATCCGAAGACACGGCTCTCCACGTGGTGGTGGACCGCTTCCCCCTTCGCCGTTCCGGCCGGGCCCGCGCCCTCGACTCTCTGGAACAGGCGTTTCGTATGGGGGAAGGCTGTGCGGACGTCCATGTGGAGGGGGACCGAACCCTCTCCTTCAGCCGGGGCCTGGAGTGTCCCCGATGTGGAATAGCCTATGCACAGCCTACGCCCAATCTGTTCTCCTTCAACAGCCCGGTGGGCGCCTGCACCACGTGCAGGGGCTTCGGGCGGGTGATCGACATCGACCTGGACCTGATCATTCCTGATCCGGAAAAATCCCTTGCCCAGGGGGCGGTTAAGCCATGGGGCGGCCCTGAGGACGGGCGAAGGGAGTACGAGGATCTAATGGCCTTGTGCCGGCGCAGAAAAATCCCCGTGAACCTTCCCTTCAGACGCCTTTCCGAGTCCCATCGCCGGGCGGTGGTGGATGGAGACGCATCTTTTTACGGCATCCGCGGCTTCTTTGAATGGCTCGAGACCAAGGCCTACAAGATGCACGTCCGGGTCTATCTCTCCCGCTACCGCACCTACAGGCTATGCCCGGCCTGTCAGGGGACCCGATTCAAGGAGGAAGCGTTGTGGTACCGGCTGGGCGGACGAACCATAGGAGAGGTCTACAGCGCGAGCGTGGAAGACGCGGGCGTGTTTTTCAACGCCCTCTCCATTCCCGCCAACGACCGGGCTTCCCGCCTGGTTCTGGATGCGGTCCTCTCCCGGCTTGGCTACCTTCAGGACGTGGGGCTGGGCTATCTCACGCTGGATCGGCAGTCCAGAACCCTCTCCGGAGGAGAGGTGCAGAGGGTCGCGCTCACCTCGGCCCTGGGTTCCGACCTGGTGAACGTTCTGTACGTTCTGGACGAGCCCAGTGTGGGGCTCCACCCCCGGGACGCAGGCCGTCTGGTCCGCATTCTCCAGGGATTGCGGGACCAGGGCAACACCATCGTCGTGGTGGAGCACGATCCCGAAATCATCGCCCACGCCGACCTCATGCTGGACCTGGGTCCCGGTGCCGGGGATCAGGGCGGGGAGGTGACGTTTTTCGGCCCGCCCGGGGCCTCTGAAGGGTCCCCCACCGGCCGGTACCTGTCGGGTCATGAACGGCTGCCCATCCCCGAAAACCCGCGCAGGCCTTCCCCGGACCGGTGGCTGATCGTGGAAGGCGCCGGCGAGAACAACCTGCAGGGCATCGACGTGCCCGTGCCTCTCGGTCTTCTCGTGGGACTTACGGGAGTGTCAGGCTCCGGAAAATCCACCCTGGCGGAGGAGATCCTGTACAAGGGGATCAAAGCGGCCCTGGGAGACTCCAGAGGCGGGGCCGGGCGATTCCTGGCCATCCGCGGCGTGGAACATCTGCATGACATACACCTGGTGGATCAGCGCCCCCTGGGCCGGACCCCCCGTGCAAACACCCTGACCTACACCAAGGTCCTGGGTCCGGTCCGTGCGCTCCTGGCCTCGACCCCCAAGGCGGTTGAGTACGGGTTCGGCCCGGGGCACTTCTCCTTCAACGTGCCGGGCGGACGATGTGAGAACTGCAAGGGCCAGGGATTCGAAAAGGTGGAAATGCAGTTTCTTTCGGACGTTTTCGTGACCTGCCCGGTCTGCAAGGGCAAACGCTTTCAACAGGACGTGCTCTCAGTCAAGTATCGCGGGCTGTCCATCCATGATCTGCTCGAAATGACCGTGGAGACGGCCATGGAGATTTTTTCCAATCACCGGAACATCCTTTCAGCCCTGGAACCCGTGATCCGCGCGGGGCTCGGATACATACGTCTCGGCCAGCCCCTGAACACGCTTTCCGGCGGCGAGGCCCAGCGCTTGAAGCTCTCGCGCCACCTCAGCGGCCGGGGCAAACCCGCGCTCTTCGTGTTTGACGAGCCCACCACGGGACTACATTTCGAAGACATCCGGCACCTTCTCTCCGCACTTCAGGATCTGGTGGATGCGGGCCATACGGTCCTGGTCATCGAGCACCATATGGACGTGATCAGGGCCTGCGACTGGATCATAGACCTGGGCCCCGAAGGCGGCCATGGCGGAGGACACATCGTGGCCCAAGGATCACCCGGGGAGGTGGCCAAGCACCGCACCTCTCACACGGCCCGGTTTCTTCGAGCAGACGGGGCAGGCGGAAAACCGCAAACCCAGACTATGGCGGTCGCAGCCGCGGAACCGCATCCGGATTACCGGCCGGCCATTTCCCTCACCGGTGCCCGGACCCACAACCTGGCCGACATAAGCCTGTCCATACCGCGCGACCGCCTGGTGGTCATCACCGGGGTCTCAGGGTCCGGAAAATCCTCGCTGGCCTTCGACACCCTCTTTGCAGAAGGCCGGCGCCGATACCTGGAGAGCCTCACGCCTTATGTTCGCCAGTATGTCGGTGTCATCGAGAGGCCGGATGTGGACACGGTACGGGGACTTCCACCCACCGTGGCCATTGATCAACAGATGGGACGCATGAGCGGGCGATCCACCGTGGCCACCATCACGGAGATCTATCACTATCTCAGGCTGCTGTTCAGCAAGCTCGGCAAGCCCGTGTGCCCGGGCTGCGGCCGCGCCTTTACGGCACGGAGCGAGGACGAGCTGGCGGAAGTAATCCTGGAAAGATACGGCAATACGGACGCCCTTGTTCTGGCGCCCAAAGTCTTCGGGCGAAAAGGGTTTCACAAGGGCCTTTTGGATCAGGCCCGGAAACAGGGCTTCACACAGGCCCGCATAGACGGGGTGATTCAGACCATCACAGAAATGCCGGCCCTGACCCGCTACCACGAGCACACCATCGAGCTGCTCGTGGGTCGCCTGACCGGATCGGTCCCATTGGACATGGTTCACAGGGCGCTCCGCGAAGGAGGCGGTCATGTTCTGATTGTGGACGACAAGGGCCGGGAGGAGTTCTTCGGCATAAAAGGGGTATGCCCGGCCTGCGGCATCGGACTGGAGGAGCCCGACCCCAGGCTCTTTTCCTTCAATTCGCCTCACGGCGCATGTCCTGAGTGCAACGGCCTGGGTAGAACCTTCACTCGAAGCGGCACTGCGGAGCTCTGCAGGGCCTGCGGCGGAAGCAGGCTCCGCCCCCAATCTCTGGCCGTTCGAGTCCAGGGGCGATCCATTCAGGATGTGACCGGGCAATCGGCTGATCGCGTTCTCGAAATACTCCACGGCCTGCGCTTTCAAAGCCACGAACAGCCGATCGCCGAGCCGATCATGGCGGAGCTGACCGCCCGATTGTCTTTCATGAACCGGCTCGGTCTCGGTTATCTCGGGCTCGGGCGAAGCGGAGAAACCCTGTCGGGCGGAGAAGCCCGGCGTCTTCGGCTCACCTCTCAGCTGGGCTCCAATTTGGCGGGCGTCTGCTACATCCTGGATGAGCCGACCATCGGCCTTCACCCGCGCGACAACCACAAGCTGCTGGACGCCTTGCGCGAGCTCCGTGATCGTGGAAACTCGGTGTTGATCGTGGAGCACGACGAGGAGACCGTTCGAGCCGCGGATCACATTCTGGATTTGGGTCCGGGAGGTGGTCGGGCCGGAGGCCGTGTCGTGGCCTCGGGCACGCTCGAAGACCTTCGCAAGGTCCCCCAGAGCGTAACCGGGGCGTGGTTCAATGGGGGGCGCAAAGGCGTCCCCTCCAGGCTTCGCTCCAGGAAAGGCCGCCCCGCTCTTCGCGTGCTCGGCGCAGTCGCCAACAATCTCCAAGCCCTCGACGTGGAGTTTCCTCCGGCCGCACTCATCTGCGTCACGGGCGTTTCCGGATCCGGCAAATCCTCCCTCCTTCGGGAAACGCTATACCGCAACGTGAAGAGACTGCTCGCAGGAGAAACGGTGGATCGAGAGACCGTGCGGGACATTCAGGGGTGGGAGGCCCTGGATCAGGCCCTGGAGGTGGATCACACCCCCATCGGCCGGACCCCCCGGTCCATTCCCGCTTCCTACGTGGGCTTTCTAACCAACATTCGATCACTGATTGCACGAACCCCCAAGGCCAGGGCCAGGGGATTCACAGCCGGCCGATTCTCTTTCAACGTTTACGGAGGGCGATGCGAGGCCTGCAAGGGGCACGGCGCGGTCAAGGTGGAAATGAGTTTCCTCCCGGACGTGTGGATTCCCTGCGAGACCTGCGGCGGAACACGGTTCAATACCGAGACACTGGCCGTGCGATACAAGGGGAAGAACATCGCCGAGATTCTGGAGATGACCTTTGACGAGGCCCGGGAGTTTTTCGACGCGGTCCCCGCTGTTCGACACGCCGTAACCATGGTCTGCGACATCGGTCTCGGCTATCTGCGCCTGGGCCAGTCCAGCCCCACCCTGTCCGGGGGAGAGGCCCAGCGTATCAAGCTCGCCCAGGAACTGGTCCGGCCTTCCAGGGGCCGGACCCTGTATGTCCTGGACGAACCCACCACGGGTCTTCACGTCTCGGACGCGGCCCCCCTCCTGAATGTCCTTCAGGCCCTGGTGGACCAGGGAAACACGGTGGCGGTGATCGAGCACAACATGGAGGTGATTCGGGCCGCTGACCACATTATCGATCTGGGTCCGGAGGGTGGAGACCAGGGCGGACGTGTCGTGGCCTCGGGCTCTCCCAGGGATTTGGCGACTCGAACCCCTCAATCCCATACAGCCCGGGCCCTGGAAGAGAGCCTGCCCACGAGACCCGGCCGTCCACAGGGCTCACCCTGAACAGCGACAGGCGTGCCTTTGCCGCGAGAACGCTCTCTTGAGGAACCAAACCCGCCGCCGGTCCCTGAAACGGCCGGTTTCCGCACTTGACAAGCCGCCCTGAAACAGGCCATAAGTGGTTCATTTACGCCAAGGGCTCGCTCAAAAATAAATTCACAGAATTGCCGCTCAGATTTGGGTCGGATT
>CAZQCK010000067.1:0-18086 GCA_964591925.1 uncultured Desulfobacterales bacterium | reverse complement strand
TGGTGCCGGAGGTCGGAATCGAACCGACACGGTACAAAGTACCACTGGATTTTGAGTCCAGCGCGTCTACCAGTTTCACCACTCCGGCTGTTGGGGTAGTATAGAAAATACGCATCTCTCATGTCAATAACCTGTTGACAGGAATTGAGCACATTGCTAGGTTATTGATTCGTTTCGCTCGGGGCTGTAGCTCAGATGGGAGAGCGCGTGACTGGCAGTCACGAGGTCGTGGGTTCGATCCCCATCAGCTCCACCAGGCCTTTCAGATTTCAGCCCCCTTCGGGCGGTGCATGAGTTTGACAAGAGATCGCACCGTGCCGGTGAGGGCTCGAGGCGGTTACCCTGTGTAACCGCCTCTTTTTTTTCTCCCCGCAGGCGGGATGAGGTGTCCGCAGGAAACACGCCGGCAATCGGATTTGGATCAAGTTTTTTGCGATTCGTCCGATTAGGCATAGAGAAAGCCAACCCCCACCAACGGGTACGATCATCATGTGCGCACAGCCTGCATACCGCCCTCCGGCGAAGCAGCGGTTCAAGACAAAGAGGTCCAAACCTCCCTCTTCGAGTTCCATTCGCAAGATGGCCGTGCTTTTCACGGACGTGGTGGGGTCCAGCACCTACTTCAAGACACACGGCGATCTTGCCGGCCGGGAAATGCTTCGAAAGCATCAGGAACTGGCCTCCCTCCCCGTGGCCGAACATGGCGGTGCCGTGGTCAAAATCCTCGGGGACTCGGTCATGGCCTACTTTACAGACCCGAGAGAGGCCCTCAAGGCGGCTGTCAGAATCCAACAGAGCTTTGCCCGCCACAACCGGAACAAAAATGCTGAAGAACGAATCCATGTCAGAATCGGACTGCATTACGGAGATGGAATCGTAGAAACGGGTGACATCTATGGCGATGTTGTCAACATAACCGCTAAATTTCTTCCCCTGGTCCAGGGAGACGAAATTTTTGTCTCCGGCCAACTCCAGGAACAGGTCCGGGGACTGGGCTGGGCCGGGTTTGAACGGTTGAACCTGAATATCACCAAGGACATTCTCAAAACCCTCACCATCTATCGCCTCTCATGGGACGAGGGGGCCGAATTGGACCCCTCCTTGTCAAGCCTCCTTGTGTTCAAGCCCGCCTGGAACCTTGCCAGGAGAGGATTCGAAAAGGCATGGACGCGCCTTATACATCAAAAGGCCGCTCTCCGGCCGGGGACACGGGGAAAGCAGACCACTCTTTCGGACGGTTCGCTGGTTTTGTTTCTCAAGGACCCTTCCGAAGCGCCTGTCATCGCCGGAAACGTCATGCATTTCCTTCGAGAAGACCTGGGCAGTGACGGCATGCCTTTTCTGCCCGTCCAGATCTTGATCGACACGGGCCAGTTCAGGAGAGCGGGAGAGCCGGCCCTGGAGGAACTCGACAAGACTTGGGCAGCGGTGAAGCCCGGAGAAATCTGTGTTTCCCGCCGTGCATTCGACGCCATGGAGGTTCCAGAGGGGTTTAAGGTGCTCCCTCCGGAAGCAGCTCGGGAAAACGCTCTGTATCGAATGATACCCGAAGACTTCCCCACCCGGGACCAATCACATCTTTTTCTCTATCAACACTCCATGGCTCAGGGAAACCATGATCCCTGTTTCTATTGCGGCGACCGCCGGCACCTTTCCGCGGATTGCCCCTCCAAGCAGCTGCCTGATAACAAGAACGGCCTGGAGCGGCTCGGGTATCATTCCCCGGAACAAATCAATGAGATCTTTTTCGCCTTCCTGAATCGAGAGCCTGCCGCATCCGAGGGTAACGACGGCCTGGCCGAACAGGCGTTCTTTGAACTGCGGAATGTCTTTCAGCTCCGATTTTTGAGGACGCTATGGGCGTCGAAAGCCCAAGCTTGGGGCAAAGTCCACGCAGAAAAAGACGACGAGGCAAAGGGAGGCATGATCTGGATCGGGCAGGACTGCATTCGGGTATCCAACCTGTCCCAGGCCGAGACCGTGCTCGCAAACTGCCTGGAGAAATACTCCGGCGATTTCCATGCGCTTTGCGCCATGGGCTTTCTTCAAGTGGAAAGGGGCGATCTTCCACGGGCCAAGCGCTTTTTCAAGGATGCTCTCGAGCATGCGGACTCCGTCCCCAGACAAATATTTGCACGGTTTCTCCTTGCCCGCATTCACGAGCTGAGAGGAGAGCAACAACACGCTGAAAATCACGTAAAAAAAATTCTTTACTCTGAATCCCTGTGCCTCGAGGCACAATACGCGGACCTTAAATATCAGCTCAATAAGGGTCGTTATGGGGAAGGTGTCAGACGACTTCGCAGGCTGGTCGAACGTAGCCGAAGGTACTTTATCGCCTTGCTCATTGACCCGGAATTGGCCAAGCACAGCGAACGGATCCATCCGGAACTACTTAAAATACTGGACAAAGCCAAGGCCGACGCAGCAAGGCTCTCCTCGCAGGCGGATGAGGAAATAGGGCGAATACGGCGGGTTCTGGGAGAGGAGAACGGGGAGCTTAAAAGGGCGGTCTCCTACCACGAAAAAATCCGTAAATTGTCCGATACAGACAGCTATTTTGGCTATCTTGACATCATCTACTATGCCACGGTCATCGTTCAGATCGGCCGGAGAAGCGGAGAGCAAGCCCGGGAAAAGCTCCTCGGAGCCGGCAACGACCTGAAACAGCGACACGAGAAGATCGATCGATTCGTGCGGGAGTACCCCTATGGTGTGCTTCTGGGCTCCTTGCCCGAGGACCTGCACTCTCTGGAGAAACAGATTGAAGGCGTGCGGGAGGTCATCCGCAAAAAGACCCTGGAACGGTATAGAGAGGCATTGGCACGGGCCCGGGAGCTCTCGTCCCTCATGGACCGGCTGGATCAAAAGATGCGCAGGCTGGAAAAAATGAAACAGTGGATTCGATTCACTGTGGATTTCACAAAAAATGTCTTTCTCATGGAGGGGGCGATCCTACTCATCGCCCTGCTCCTGTTTCCCGTCATCGGGCACTACCTGAGTTTCCTCATACCCGGACTGAACTTCTCGCCGGAGAACGTATGGGTCTATCAGAAGGGGGTTCTCATCATCGGCGGCATGGTCGGCGTCTTCCTGGCCTTTGTCATGAGCACCCGGAATATCGAAGGCCCTTGACATCGACCCCGACGTAAAGGTTTCAAACCTTGAGCAGCGC
The DNA here is from genome assembly GCA_964591925.1 of uncultured Desulfobacterales bacterium. Taxonomy (GTDB): domain Bacteria; phylum Desulfobacterota; class DSM-4660; order Desulfatiglandales; family HGW-15; genus JAIPEI01. The sequence continues at coordinate 14,911 of CAZQCK010000067.1, read as the reverse complement.
CGTAGCCGCGTCGTAGGCGGACGAAAACAGAGCGGGCCTTCCCGAGAAGACACTGCATGTCGTCAGGACATACTCGGCCAACTCTCTTCGCTTCGGCTCTTCCAAATCATTGAAACGCTCCACGAACAGTGTGTCCTCCGAAACGGCCTCCAAGGTCTTCCACAATTCATAGGCGGGCAGGTCGCTCATCTCGACGGAGGTTTCAATCGCTCCGGTCCCGACAACCTCATTTTCCGCCTCCTCGTTCTCATCTTCCTCGTCTTTTCCCTTCAACCACAGGGGAAGGCCGGCCACCAGGAAGACGACACGATCAGAGATCTCAGCCATTGCCTGATTGAGAGCCCCCGCCTCGTCACGAAACGCCCTGCCGAGTTGATGCTCCGGCACGATGCCCATTCCCACCTCATTGGAAACGAAAACCATACTCCTTGAACGCGGTTCGAGTACCTCCAAGAGCCTCTTCCGATAAGCCGCCGGGCCGGCGTCACCCTTCTCGAGCATGACGTTGCTGAGCCAGACCGTGAGGCAGTCAACAAGAACCGCGTCCGCCCCATTGCAACTCACCTCCAGGGCGCCGGCCAGGTCCAACGGCTCCTCGACGAGCCGCCACTCCGGACCGCGGGCTTCTTGATGCAGTCTGATTCGCTGGGCCATCTCGTGGTCCAGGATGCGCGCTGTGGCCAAAAACAAACGGGAGCGGTAATGCCGCTCCACGTATCGAAGGGCCCAGGTGCTCTTTCCGCTCCTCGCCCCCCCCGTCACCAGCACGATCTCGGGTTTTGGGATTCTCATGGTTCGTCCATTCCCACATTAATCACCGCGCCCTCTCGAGCCGCCTCCACCCTCACATCCCATTCCCTCTTCCGGACCAAATCCCTGCAAAGCAACTCAAAGGCCTTGAGCTCGATATCGGTCCGGGAAGGGTCGTGATGGAACAGAACCAACCGCCCCACCTCGGCCCTTCGAGCCAATTGCAGAGCGGTCTCGTAGTCCGAATGCCCCCACCCCTTGTGGGAGTGTATCTCCTCAGGGGAATACTGGGCATCATGGATGAGTATGTCCGCACCTTTGCAAAACGTCACATAGTCATCCAGGTTGCTTTGGTCGCCGAGCTCATTGTCCGTGATAAAGACCACGGTCCTGCCTGACTCGCGAAGTCGAAAACCCAATCCCCCTTGAGGGTGACGAATAGGAATGACGTCCACAATGGCGTTGTTGAGCTCCAGGGGGTGGCGGATGATGGTGTTCCCGTGTTTGATGTGAATTCGGAGATCCTCGATGTCGACGGGAAAATAGCCGCCTCCCATGGGATTGTCAAATGTGTGCTGGAGCCCCATCATGGCGTTGGGGTGCCCGTCCACGAGGAGTTCCGTGTCCGGCTGGAGTTTGGTGGCGAAAAAGGGAAAACCGATGATATGATCCCAGTGGACATGGGTAATCAACAGGACGACCGGTCCGGCCCCCTTCCTTGGCATGAAGGCCTCACCCAGCCTACGGATGCCGGTTCCCGCGTCGAGTATCACACTTTCTCCGTTTTCGAATTGCACCTCGAGGCAGGTGGTATTGCCACCGTAAAGAATGGTATCCTTTCCTGGAACGGAAATAGAACCTCTAGTTCCCCAGAATGTAATCTTCATGTTTTTACAAACCCTTCCACAGGGGTTGGAAAACCATCCAGGCGTTTCGGACGGATTCCAGGCTAAGGGATCAGACCTTTAAAATCAACGGGTTTCTTTCTTTTTCCCTTCCTTGACATCATGGAGGCGCTCGGGATAATGAGCCCTCATTACATCGTCCCAAAGGAGGCTGCATATATGTGCGGCATTTGCGGAAAACTTGACTTGTCGGGAAAACCCATCCCGAAAGCGCTTCTGGAGAACATGTGCGAGGCCATCGCCTACCGGGGGCCGGACGATAAGGGGGTTCTGCTGGATCCGCCTGTGGGTCTCGGTCACCAGAGGCTGAGTATAGTTGACCCGTCCGCCTCGGGACACCAGCCCATGAGCAATGAGGACGGGACCATATGGCTGGTTTATAATGGAGAGATCTATGATTTCCAGCTTCTTCGAAGCCTGCTCCGGGACCGCGGGCACCGTCTCTCGAGCCGCACCGACGCGGAGGTCCTGATCCATCTCTATGAGGACGAGGGCTTGGACTGCCTCCACCGCTTGAACGGCATGTTCGCCTTTGCTCTCTGGGACGCCCCTCGAAAGCGGTTGTGGCTGGGCCGGGATCGACTCGGCATCAAACCCCTCTGCTATTTCTGGGACGGCCGCCGTCTCGTGTTCGGCTCTGAGATCAAGGCGATCCTGTGCGATCCCGATGTGCCGAGACAAATTGACCGAGAGGGGTTGGACCTCTACCTCTCGCTGAACTACGTTCCTCCGCCCTGGACCCTGTTTCACGGAATCAAGAAGCTCCCTCCCGGCTCCCATCTCCTGGTCGAGGAGGGGCGTCTCACGGTGACGCCCTATTGGGACATTCGGGGCCAAGAAGACCAACCGGCGCATCAAGCCGCTCGAAGCAAGACGCATTCCGACCCGAAAGACTTTCGAGAAGCGCTTTTCCATTCGCTGGACGCAGCAGTGCAACGACGGCTCATCGCGGATGTTCCCCTGGGAGCCTTTTTGAGCGGAGGCCTCGACTCGAGCATCATCGTGGGACTCATGGCCCGCCACATGGACCGCCCCGTGAAAACTTTTTCCATCGGATTCAAAGACCTGCCGTCGTTCGACGAGACGGCCTACGCAAGGACGGTTGCGGATTTCCACGGGACCGATCACCACGAATTTCGGCTCGATCACCGGGACGTCCTGGACGCCTTTCCCAAGGTCCTGGAAAACCTGGACGAGCCCTTTGCCGATTCCTCGGCCGTCCCCACATACATCCTAAGCCGGGAGACCCGAAACCACGTGACTGTAGCCTTGTCCGGAGACGGCGGTGATGAGCTGTTTGCAGGTTACCGCATGTACCAGGGAGAGGCGTGGGCACATGCTTACGGCCGCCTGCCGGGATTTGTTCGAAACGGCCTGATCTCCCCTCTGGTGAGCGCACTTCCCGAACGCCGCAACACGCCCGGCCTGGAGACCGCCCGGCGGGCCAAGAAATTCGTGCGCGGCATGAGCCGAAGCTTTCCGGATCGTTTCTGCGCGTGGAGAGAGATATTCCCCTTGGTGCAAAGAGAGGCCTTGCTGCGCAAGCCCTTGCGAAAAGACCTCTACAGAGAACTCGTCAGTGAGGCAGCCGCCCGTTGCGCTGATCTCTTTCCGGACGATTCCGTGAACCGGATGCTCTATCTGGACGTCCGGGGGCTGCTCCACGCCGATATGCTCACCAAGGTGGACCGCATGAGCATGGCAAATTCGCTGGAAGTCCGAGTACCCATGCTCGACCATACTGTGGTACAATGTGCCTTTCACATGCCGGGCGGTGTCAAGCTTCGAGGCCGGACAGGCAAGGCCATACTCTTGGAGACCTTCCGGGAGCTTCTGCCTCGCTCCCTGCTCCAACGGCCCAAGATGGGGTTTGAGATGCCCATCAACGCTTGGCTGAGAAAAGACCTGCGCTTTCTGGTGGATGAGTACTTGAACGAGGCCCTGATCGAAAAGCAGGGGGTTTTTGACGCGAAAGTCGTCTCAGAGCTCGTGCGCCGCCACATGGGGGGATACCAGGACACATCCTGGCACCTCTGGAACCTGATCGTCTTCAGTCACTGGCACCGGTCTTATCTCGGCAGTTAGGGTCCTCTTCAATCTGAGACCCGAAATCCGCCGCAACCGTGAAAGGCGTGGAACCAAGTCATATGACCCTGGGGTTCCAACATGCTGCACACCCGTCAGCGGCGGCTGAGAGGGTTTTTACCAAGCGGTCGAGTCTAAATATGTCCCCCTTGCCCATCCCCCGGTTTCGTTCCCCGCTCAGCGGCCTGATCCTCCTTTTGCTGCTGCCGGTCCTGTTCTCGGGCTGTTCGTTTTCCTACTTGCTCCACGCGGCTGCGGGACAGATTCGCATCCAGCACCGCGCTGTGCCCATAGAGCGGGCCCTGGCGGATCCGATCCTCAAACCCGAGGAAAAAGAAGCGCTTCGGCTTGTAGGCCGCGTAAAGGATTTCGGCGAACGAAAACTCGGGCTCAAATCCACGAACAATTATGAGACCGTCTATCTGGGTGATGAGCCCAACCCCGTTTACACGGTCACCGCGGCCAGTCGAACCAGCCTGGAGCTGGTGACCTGGTGGTTTCCGGTAGTGGGGCGCATGCCTTACCTGGGATTCTTCGACCCTGATGACGCAGCAGAAAAAAAGCGGGACCTGGAAAAGAAAGGACTGGACGTGGTCATATGGCCTGCCGATGCCTACAGCACGCTGGGGTGGTTCCAGGATCCAGTTCACCGCAATCTCCTGGAAAAACACCCCCTGGATCTTGTCGAAACCATACTGCACGAGATGACCCATGCCACTATCTATGCCAAGGGACAACCCGCGTTCAACGAGACCCTGGCCACGGTGATAGGCAAGCGAGGAGCGGCAGCCTTTCTGGAGGAGACCTTCGGGCCGGACTCTTTCGAGGCCGAGGAAGCCCGCACCATGATCAGGGACCAGAGGAGATTCTCGTCGTTCATCGACGACCTGGTCAGGCGTATGAGGGATCTCTACAGCCGGCCCCTGACGGAAGCGGAAAAACTCACACAGCGGGAGAAGGTGTTCGCCCAGGAGCTCTCGAGGTTCCGGAAACAGGAGCTCGAAACCACCCGCTACTCGGGGTTTGGGTCCGGCGGAATCAACAACGCCTATCTTCTGGGGGTATCCTTGTACCACCGGCATTACAACACGTTCGAAGCCGTGATCCAAGCCCGAGGCGGTTCAATCTCAAAGGCCATGGACGTGTTTCAGGCCCTGAGCGGGCAAGGCGGTGACCTCGTGGAGAGGACGGAGGAGTGGTTGTCGTGAAGAGAAGGACCAAGCTGATCCTATGGTCTCTTACAGCCGCAGTCGTCCTGTTTCTGCTCCTGTCCGCCGCTGCAGCGGGGTACCTGTACCGCAATCCCGAGCGGATCAAAGACGTTGTGGCGCACAGCGCGTCCGAGGCCTTGGGGCAGGATATTCGCATTCGCCGCCTGGCATGGAGCCATGATCCTCTTCACCTCCAGGTGGAGGGCGTAACGCTCGTCTCACAGGACTCCTCCGGCGGCACACTGCACCTCGCGGTTCAAACCTTGCGGGCCGAGATGAGTGTCGAGGGCGGGTTTGGAAACCGCATTCTGGTGATTGACCGTGCCATCGCACAGGGGGTCGACCTGGTGCTCCGAGGAACACCGGCACTTCTCCAGGCGGACCATGGGAGCAAACAGGCCCCTTCCTGGCTGTCCCGGGCTGCGGTGCCCCTTCTGAAATGGCTCCTCTTTCAAGACGTCCGGATCGAGCAGGCAGAGCTGCAGGAGGCCCGAGGCTCGGTCCACATGGAGGACGTAACGCTGCGGGTGAATCAGCTGGAAGCCTCGATCACCCAGGATCGGGCGGTCCGCGCCTCCTGCGGGGTTCAACTGAGCCACACGAAAAGCCGGCTCCTCATGGACCTGCCCTCGATCGAGGCTGAATCCCTTCCACCCGAAGTCGATAACAGCATCGAGGGTCGGGTCAAAGTCCACGAGGGCGTACTGAAACGTAACGGCAGGACTGCCCGCGGGCTTTCCCTGCAAGGCGTCTTCACCCTTGATGCATCGCGAAGCCGCATTGGGATCAATTCGCTCGATATCCACCTACCCGACCCGGGCCCCTTGCTGCCCGTGGAGCTGGAATCCCCTCCTGCGGCCCGGCTTCAAGGCTCGGGCGTCATCCTCCTGGAGAAGGAAAGATTTGAAGACGGAACCTTTCGTGTGACGCTTCAGAGAGAGAACTCCGAGCTCGAGATGAAGGGACGGGCGAATGGAACCTGGGACCCTCCCTTACAGGGAACAGTGAAGGGCCTGGAGTGTCGTTTTCGTCCCTGGGATTGGACTCCTCTCCTGCCGGGGCCGTATCAGGCTTCCCTGGAGCCAATCAACGTCTCCGGCCCCATTTTGATCTCCGGAGGCATGGAGGCCCGGCTGGACCAGGACGGGTTCCACTTCACTCCGGACCTGACCCTCCGGCTCACTGACAACACCCTCTCCTTCTCCTCTTCTCCGCTCGAGGCCGGCGCCCGTCTCAACGGTGATCTTCGAATCAGCGGATCCTGGCCCGAACCCGACCTCTCAGGCAGGATTCAGGCGGTGGGAGTCGAAGCGACGCATCCCGCCGCACGGATTTTTCCCTCTGAGGCCGTGATTCGCCTGAATGGCCGCCCGAACGACATTCGTTTAAAAGAGGCCCGGCTCCGGGTGCCGAGCCTTCAGATCACAGGCAAAAAGGACCCTCTGACCCTCAACGACCTTCGCGTCCGAATAACCAATGGGCGTCTGGATCCATACTCTTCAAGCCTCACAGTGCCGGACGTTGTTTTGGAAGCCGAAGGCCTCGGCCCTGTTCATTTGCAAGGGACGGTCCGGGAGGGCCGCATTGTTTTGTCGGCTGAAGGGGAAAACACCGGTGCTCTCCCCCTGCTGTCCCAAGCCGGGTGGCCGCTGGAAGGCTGGAATATGCAAGGGTCAGACTCCCTTCGCACCCGGGTCGAGTCACAGGGTTCCGGGACCTGGGCCTGGTCCCTTCAGAGCGAAGTCACGGATTTTTCCTTTGAAAACTCCCCGCTCGAGGCCTTTGGCGAAGGCCTTTCCTTCTCCCTCGACGCCGATATGCGCAGCCGGGAAGAAGGCGGCCTTGTCCTGGAATCGTCCACTGCAAAGGCCTGGGCCGGTGAGGCGCTCGTGGACCGATTCTATCTGGATCTGGCCGCCAACCCTATTTCCCTACACGCAGGCTCACGAATCGATCTCGAATCCGGAACGTTGCACCATGCGGTTTTGGACGCGGAGCTGGGCGGCGTTCTGTCGATCCGCACCTCGGGATCCCTTTTCAAGGTCGATTCCGGCCTTAAGGCCGATATGGACGTCTCAATCCCTTCCTTTTCCTTGAAACCCGCCTTCCGCTTGTTTGTGGTGGAACCCTTTCGCATGGAAATCCCGGTCCTGAAGCACTCCAACCTGGAGGGCCTGGGGGCGGCGGACCTCCACTTGCGGATAAACCCGGAGGGCTTCCTGGTTTCCGGGGATCTGCACATTCGGTACGCCGCGCTCAACGCCGGCGAAGAGACTGTCACCCTGGAAGGTGTGAACCTGAGCCTGCCGATTTGGTACGGAACCCTTTCCGGCGCCCGGGCGCAATCCCCCCGAAAAGGATCGCTTTCAATCCGTACCCTTAGTGTCCCCTTCCTTCCGCAGCAATCCATTTCCCTCAACCTGGGGGTCTACCCGAACCGCATCCAAATTCCTGATTCCACCATGGTTCGCATTCCCGGAGGAGAACTCCGGCTGGGAGCTCTGGACTTGGCGCACCACATGGACCGGGGTCTCCACATGGCATCCAGCCTGCACCTGGCGAACGTGGATCTTCGACCCCTGCTGGATCGAGTCTGGCCCGATCCGCCGAAGGGCCGAATCGGGGGCAGTTTGAACTCCATTCGATTCCAGGACGGTTTGCTTACAAGTGAGGGGAGCTTCCATGCCGAGGTCTTCAACGGCCGCGTGACCGTCCAAGACCTTGGGGCGTCGGGCCTTTTTTCCTCGGCCCCCACCTATCGTTTCGACGCCCGCCTGGAGGGTATGGACCTGGAGCAGATGACCGCCGGCACGGCGTTCGGGCGAATCACGGGCATTCTGGAAGCCCGCCTTACAGGGTTTGAACTTGCTTACGGCCAACCCCAGCGGTTTGATCTCCTCATGGAAACCATACCCAGGGAAGGGGTGGAGCAGCGGGTCAGCGTCAAGGCCGTGGACAACATCGCTCGAATCGGCGGAGGGAGCAGCCCCTTCGTGGGACTGGCCGGGCTGTTCACTTCCCTTTTCCAGGAGTTTCCCTACGAGCGAATCGGCATACACGCGGTGTTGGAAAACGACGTCTTTCGAATCAACGGGACCATCCACGAAGGTGACACTGAGTACCTGATAAAAAGGAGTGGCATTTCAGGTGTAAATATTGTAAATCAGAACCCGGACAATCGAATACGTTTCAAGGATATGGTAAAACGTATTCAACGGGTGACATCTTCGCACGGGAGCCCGGTGGTGCGGTAGGTTGCGCTTTTCCAGGCACAAAAAGTTTGACCAATTCGTAAAAACTGTATTCTCTCGCAAAGACGCCAAGACGCCAAGAAAACAACCTATTGATATCATCCATTTCGCTTTGCGTCTTGGCGCGAAATTTTGATTTTTTTACGAGTCCGTCAAGTTTCCATTCCGTAAATGCGCGATGCAGTTGGCGTAGAAAACCAGGTTGAAGGGAGATAGACATGAAACGTTTCAGAAGACCGGTCTTGATCGCGTCCTTATTTTGTTTGTGCACGCTGCTGGCATGCGTCACCATCAACATCTACTTCCCTGCGGAGAAGGTGGAGACGGTGGCTGAAGACATAGTCGGCGAGATTCGAGGTCGGGAAGACACCCAGGATCAGCCTTCGAAGGAGGGAGAGAAGAACTCGTTCCTTCAGACGATTCGCACCTGCATGTCCCCGGCAATGGCATGGGCGCAGGATGTGACCGAGGTCTCCAACGCCACGATTCGTGGTCTGAAAGAACGCATGAAGGCCCGTTACCAGCAGATGAAACCTTACTTCAGCAAAGGCCTCCTCAAGGAAGGCCAAGACGGTTACGTGTCCATGGGAGACATCAGCGGCCTGGACCTTCGCGAAAAGCGGGATCTCAAAAGTCTGGTGGAGGCCGAGAACCAGGATCGAAAGGCCCTGTACAAGGAAGTCGCCAAGGCCCTGGACATCGATCCGAGCCAGATCGACCGGATCGCAGGGATCTTCGCCAAGGAGTGGCGCAAGTAACGGCCCGGCCCTTGCCGCAACCATGGAAGCAACCGACCCCGAAACCCTCGAGAAATACATCAAGGCCGTCTCGGACATCACCCGGGCCATTACCACGGAGCAACCTCTCGACGATCTCCTCAACCGAATCGTCATGACCACGGCCCGCGTGATGGAGTTCGAGATCTGCTCCATCTGGCTAGTGGACAACGACGCCACCCCCCGTGTCATCCGCCTGAGGGCCACACAGTCCGTGGATCCCGACTACGCCCGCCCGCGTACCATGGGTCGCGTCGAAGGAGTGGCGGGCTTCGTGGCCACCCACAAACAGACCCTTTGCATTCCGGACGTTCTCAAGGAGCCCCGCTTCAAGGAAAAACAGATCGCCTCCAAGCTGGGGCTCGTCTCCATGCTGAGCGTTCCCATTCAGGTGGGGGAGGAGGACGTCATCGGGGTCCTCAACGCCTTCACCAATCATCCCCACGAGTTCACCGGCTCAGAGGTGCACATGTTCACGGCTGTGGCCAACCTGTCCGCAGTGGCGATTCGAAGCGCAGGTCTGCGAGCCCAAACCCTCAGCGTGCAGGAGGAACTGGAAACCCGAAAGCTCGTGGAGCGGGCCAAGGAGGTACTGGTTCGCCGCAGGGGCCTGGCCGGGCAAGAGGCCTTTCGCTGGATCCAGAAGCGCAGCATGGACTCCAGAAAAACCATGCGGCAAATCGCCGAGGCGGTCCTCATCTCGGAAGACCTGTAACACGCCAACCGGAAGTTTATATTTAATGTGTTGACAAGGCCGATGAGTACGGCTAAACACTGAAGCTCAAATTCACTGAAGGCGAACCTCCGGCACAACGGCGTGTCGGTCCGGTTCCTCAAGACGAGGGCGTCTTTTCCCGACAGCGGGAAGACGCCTTTTTTCGTCCAATCCACCACAGGAGGTCAGTAGCGATGAACCTGCAGCAACCCAACTCCAACGACGCCCTACAGACCAAAAACAGATCCCGCAACGTGGCTCCCCAGTCCGGAATCTGCAGTCGCTGCATCGACGGATGCAAGGGCAACTGCGATATGTTCCGGGCCACGTTCAGAGGGCGGGAGCTTCTCTACCCGGAGCCCTTTGGAAGCATAACCGCAGGCGCGGACAAGGACTATCCGGTGGACTACTCTCATCTGAACATCATGGGGTATGCGCTCGGGGCCAAGGGCGTGGAGGAGAATCCGGACCAGGCTACTTTTCCCGCTGTGGACACGGAAACCTCGTTCGGGGCCCGGGACGCCGTCAAAATGAAGGTGCCGATCTTCACCGGGGCCCTGGGAAGCACGGACATCGCGCGCAAGAACTGGGAGCATTTCGCCATCGGTGCGGCCATCAGCGGCATCAGTCTGGTCTGCGGCGAGAATGTATGCGGAATCGATCCCGAGCTCGAGCTGAACAGAGACGGCAAAATCACCAAGAGCCCCGAGATGGACCGGCGCGTGCGGGAGTACCGGCGCTACCACGAAGGGTATGGTGACATCCTGGTCCAGATGAACGTGGAAGACACCCGCATGGGTGTGGCCGAGTACGTCATCGACAGGCTGGGCGTGGAGACCATAGAGCTCAAGTGGGGTCAGGGAGCCAAATGCATCGGCGGCGAGATCAAGGTGAACTCCCTGGAACGCGCCCTGGAGCTCAAGCGGCGCGGGTACATCGTCACCCCCGACCCGGAAGTCCCCGCCTATCAGGCGGCATTCAAGGCCGGTCCGCTGAAGCAGTTCGAGCGCCACTCCCGCCTGGGTTTCATCGACCAGGAAGGCTTCATGAAGGAGGTGGAGCGCGTTCGCAGCCTCGGGGCCAAGCGGATCACCCTGAAGACCGGGGCCTATCCCATGCGCGAGCTCGCCATGGCCATCCGCTGGTGCAGCGACGCCGGCATCGACCTTCTCACCATTGACGGAGCGCCCGGCGGAACGGGCATGAGCCCCTGGCGTATGATGACCGAGTGGGGGGTGCCCGCCGTTTATCTCCATTCCATGGCCTATGAGCTGTGCGAGCGGCTGCAGCAAAAGGGAGCCTGGGTGCCTGATCTCGCTTTTGCAGGCGGATTCTCCTCCGAAGACCATGTGTTCAAGGCCCTGGCCCTGGGTGCTCCCTACACCAAAGCGGTTTGCATGGGCCGGGCCCTCATGATTCCCGGTATGGTGGGGAAGAACACGGAAAAATGGCTTCGGGGCGAAGACGGGGGGCTTCCGGCCACGATCTCCCGGTTCGGGGGCAGCAAAGAAGAGATCTTCATGGACTACGAGGTCCTCAAGGAGAGGTACGGGGCCGAGGCGGAAAAAATGCCCCTGGGAGCTATAGGCATATACAGCGCCACGGACAAAATCAAGGTGGGCCTCCAGCAGCTCATGGCCGGCGCCCGAAACTGGAAGGTGGAGTACATCAGTCGCAAGGACCTCATGTCCCTGACCGAGGAGTGCGCCAAGATCACAGGCATCCCCTATGTGATGGACGCCTATCGGGATGAGGCCCTTCAGGTGATCGACGCCTGATTCCACAACGGGGCGGGAGGCGGATTTTAAGAATACACCATGAAAAGGCATGTAAAGCCCATGGCATTCAAAAACTCCACAGAACTGTCCTGCGTCACCTTCAACCGGAATGACCAGCCCGGAACCGAGTTCTATTCCCATTTCAAGGTCTTCCATGAGCTGATGTCCATCAAGGTCAAGGATATCCTCCTCGTCTCGAGCCCCTATGACGCTTACATTCTGGAAGAAGACGGAAGCCTGGCCTCCCGCATCATCAACGAGTACAGCGGTCTAAACCTGAGCCAGCCTCCGCGGGTGACCCGTGTTTCCTCGGCTGGTGAGGCCCTGGAAACCCTGGACCGTAAACGTTTCGATATGGTGATCACCATGCCCCACGTGGGCGAGATGGACGCCTTCACCTTTGCCCTCGAGGTCAAGAAACGCAAATCCTCCCTGCCCGTTAACCTCCTTACCCACAGCCTCAGAGGCGTATACCCTCCGCCCGAAAACACCGATCCGAGCGGCATCGACAAAATCTACGTGTGGACCGGAAACTCCGATCTCCTGCTCGCCCTGGTCAAAAACACAGAGGATCGGATGAACGTGAACCACGACACCAGCAGGGCGCAAGTCCGCGTGCTCATCCTGGTGGAGGATTCCCCGATCTACTACTCCACGTTCCTGCCGCTCATCTACAAGGAGGTGGTGCAACAAACCCAGGCGGTTCTGGAGGCCGGCCTGAACGAGGAGCACCGCCTGTTGACCATGCGGGCAAGGCCCAAGATTCTTCATGCGGAGAACTATGAAGAGGCCCTGAAGCTCTATCAGCAATACAAGCCGTATCTTTTCGGCATCATTGCGGACACCCGACTGCCGAGGCAAAATGAGCTGGACCTTGACGCGGGGTTCGATCTCCTCAAAGAAATCCGGCGGGAGATCCCGGACCTGCCGCTGCTCATGCTCAGTTCGGAGTCGAGTAACAGGGCCAAGGCCGACCGCGTACCGGCGGTCTTCCTGGACAAGAACTCGCCCAACCTCCTGGTGGAGCTCCACGAGTTTTTTCTATCCCATCTGGGCTTCGGGGATTTTGTGTTCCGGCTGCCGGACGGGACCGAGCTGGATCGCGCGGTGGACCTGCGTTCCCTGGAGTTGAAGCTGCGCAACATCCCTGATGAGTCCCTCTGGTATCACGCCAGAAAGAATCACTTCTCCAACTGGATCATGGGCCGCTCCGAGATCACCCTGGCCTCCCGCTTCCGGGAGGTGCTCGCCTCCGAATTCTGCAGCGCGGAGGATCTGCGGGAGTATCTGATCACGAATATCCACGCCCTCAGAAAGATGCGCCAAAAAGGCGTGGTCGCCCAATTCAAGGCATCCACCTACGACGTGGACATCATGGATTTCGTGAAGGTCGGCCAGGGCTCCATAGGCGGCAAGGCCCGGGGCCTGGCGTTCATGTCCACATTGCTCCAGGAGCACGAAGAGCTCCACGAGATGTTCCCCGGCGTGGACATAAAGATCCCCAAGACCCTCGTCATCACCACGGCCGGGTTCGAATCCTTTGTGTCGCAAAACGGCCTGTATCATTTCGGCAAGAACGGCTTTTCGGACCAGGCAGTGGCGGATGCGTTCCTGGCCGCCGACATGCCGGAGTGGCTGAACCACGAGCTGGAATCCTTTCTGTCCCAGGCCGTCTTTCCCCTCTCGGTTCGCTCCTCCAGCCTTCTCGAGGATGCCCAGTTCCAACCCTATGCCGGCCTCTATCACACGTACATGATCCCCAACAACCACCCGGATTCGTCCGCCCGCCTGCGACAGCTGATCACGGCCGTGAAGCTGGTTTACGCCTCCACCTTTTTCGAGGGACCCAAGGCCTTCTCCCGGAACACCCTGAACCAGCCGCATGAAGAGGCCATGGCGGTGATTATTCAGCAGCTGGGCGGGGAGACCTACGGGGACTACTTCTACCCCGCGGTGTCCGGAGTGGGACAGTCTCACAACTTTTATCCCTTCTCCCGCATGAAGACCGAAGAGGGCATCGCCCACATTGCTTTGGGCATGGGAAAGACCGTGGTGGACGGGGAACGATCCCTGAGATTCTCACCCAAACACCCCAACATCCTCCCCCAACTCTCAACGGTCGAGGACACCCTCCGGAACACCCAGCGCTATTTCTACGCCCTCGAGATCACAGGGTGCCCGGAGGCGCCCGCGACCTACCGGAATTCCAACCTGGTCAAGCTCGAGGTGGATGAGTTCGAGGATGCTTATTCCGTGATGAACCTTTCCAGCACCTACATTCCCGAAGAGCATCGCATTCGGGACACCGGCCACATGCCCGGGCCCAAGGTGGTCACCTTTGCACAGATCCTGAAGCACGGGACCTTCCCTCTGCCGGAGCTCCTCACGGAAATTCTGACGCTCGCCAAACAGGGCATGGGGTGTCCCGTGGAAATCGAGTTTTCGGTCAACCTGGGGACCAAGGAGGAGCCCAAGCAGGAGTTCTTTTTCCTCCAAACGCGTCCCATGGTGACGGAGATGGAACGTCTGGACGTCCACATCACCTCCACGGAACAAGAACACGCCTTCTGCCGTTCGGGGCATGCGCTGGGAAACGGGAAGAACCGGCAAATCGAGGATGTGGTTTACGTCAAGCCCCGGGACTTCGAGGCCGAGGCCACGGTTCGAATCGCCGACGAGATCAAGGCCCTGAACGGGCAGCTCGCCAAGGAGAGGCGTCGATATCTGCTCATCGGGCCGGGACGCTGGGGTACGGCGGATCGCTGGCTGGGCATTCCCGTCCAGTGGAACCACATATCAGGCGTGGGTGCCATGATCGAGCTCCGGAACAAACAGTTAAAGGCGGATCCCTCCCAGGGTTCTCACTTCTTTCAAAACATCACGTCCCTGGGAATTCAGTACATCACAGTGGAAGAAAACGGAACCGGGGAAGATCAGCTGGACTGGGCATGGCTGGATTCACGCCCGGCATACCAGGAGACCGCCCATCTTCGACATGTGCGGCTCGAAGGCCCTCTGACCATCAAGATCGACGGCCGGACATCGCAATGCGTCATCATCGGTCCCTGAGGGACGGAGACGTTTCAACGCAAAACACAAACAACACTTTCAGGAGGATCTCCATGGCAGACATCATCGAGTGGATCAAGAACAGGGACCCTGAGCAAAAAGAGTTTCAGCAAGCCGTGCACGAGGTTCTGGAAACGGTTCAGCCGGTACTCGAAAGGAACCCCGAGTTTCGCAGGCAGGCGGTAATGAAGCGAATCATAGAACCGGAGCGCGTGGTTTTGTTTCGCGTTCCGTGGATGGACGATCAGGGCCAGGTTCGCGTAAACCGCGGCTTCCGCATCGAGATGAACAGCGCACTCGGCCCCTACAAGGGCGGCCTTCGTTTCCACCCGTCCGTCAACCTGAGCATCCTCAAGTTTCTGGCCTTCGAA
>CAZQCK010000066.1:0-18306 GCA_964591925.1 uncultured Desulfobacterales bacterium | reverse complement strand
GAGTTCCGGGGACACCATACTTAATTCGGGCCATCCGCACCACAGACGGAGCCGCGGCATGTGTCATCACAATAAAAGAGGCCAACAGATTGCCCTCGAACGCAGGCGTCGGCTTGTGGATCTGGCGAATATAAAAATATAAAGGGCGTCCCCATTTCCTCCGCCTCTTGTGTGTGTCCTTTCCCCCCTGGGAAACCCGTTTCAGGCCTCGGATCAAATCTTTATGGACATTGCCTTTCTCTTGTGGTATAGACCGTACCGAATCGTTACTAGTTTCCATCCGGAAAGGGTCTTTTTTGCCAAGATCAAGGAGATCGAGAGGTGACGCGGAGGCAACAAACGGGGTCCTACAAGTCCTGTTCATGCAGGTGAATTCCGGTTCTTTGTAAGCCACGTTCCCCTGCGGACATTCGGCGATGCACAGGCCAGGTTCGAACTTGCTCGAAAGAGCAAGAGGCGTGCTGCTTGTCCGTGACACCCCATACATGTGTTTCAGAGGAGAAACAAAATGGAAAAAGATATTCTCACCATTGAAGAGGCGGCGGAATTCCTTCGGCTGGGAAAACGATCCGTGTACAAGCTGGCCAAGGCCGGAAAAATCCCGGCCAAAATGGTCCTCAACAAGTGGCGGTTCGAGCGGGAAGCCCTGAGGGAGTGGGTGCGCCAGGGCCAGAAAAAGTAGCCATACCCTGCTCAGCCTTGCAGGCAGACGTACAAGGCCTCTCGAGAAACCTGTCCCTGCCTGAGGACCGCCGGAGGGTCCACGGTCACATCCAGGATGGTGGAACCTTTACCCCCTGGTGTGGGCCCGTGGTCCAGGATCCAGGTGACCTCCGGACCCAGGCATTCGGCCGCCCGGGCCGCTGAGCAGGCAGGAGGCCGGCCCGAGGGATTGGCACTGGTGCCGGTGATTGCCGCGCCCATGCGCCGGGCCAGGTCCAGGGCCACAGGGTGGCTGGAAAGACGAAGCCCGATGGTGGAGGTGCCTGCGGTGAGCAGGGGGTTCACATGGGAAGCCGCCTGGAACACCAGGGTGAGGGGGCCCGGCCAGAACCTCTCCATCAGGGCGTGGGCTGCGGGTGGAATGCGCACGGCGTACAGGGTGACGCTTTCCCTGGAGGGGAGGAGGAGGAGCACCGGCTGATCCGGGCTGCGGCCCTTTGCAGCGAACAGGCGTTCAATCGCGTCCTGGCGGCGGGTATCAGCGGCCAGCCCGTAAAACGACTCCGTGGGGAATGCCACCAGCTCTCCCTGATGCAAGGCAATGCAGGCCCTGTCCAGGGCCTCTTCCCGAAGCTCCGGGGTGTTCAAGGACAGGATCCGGTTCAACTCAGGTCTCCAGGTCTCGAGCCGCCTCGACCACGCCCCTGGTCATTTCCTCCTGATAGGCGTTCAGGCGTTCCCGCACCTCGGGGTGGCTCAAGGCCAGGATGCGGGCGGCCAGGACCGCGGCGTTCTTGGCCCCGCCCTTGCCCAGGGCCATGGTGGCCACGGGCACGCCCGGGGGCATCTGCACGGTGGCCAGCAGGGCGTCCAGGCCTTGAAGGGGGGAGGAATCAATGGGTACGCCTATGACCGGAAGCCGGGTGTGGGCGGCGATCACCCCGGCCAAATGGGCGGCCCAGCCCGCGCCTGCCACCATGACCTCTATTCCCCGCTCCGCGGCTGTCTCGGCGATCTCCCGGGTCCGCTCCGGAGTGCGATGGGCGCTGATCACTCGAAGCTCATAGGGCACTCCCAGGGCCTGCAGGGTGTCTGTGCACCCCTGCATCACTCCGGCGTCCGATGCCGACCCCATGGCCACACACACCAGTGGTTTTGCTTCACTCATTCTTTGCCTCCTGCTCAGCCTTTTCATCATGCCGGGCAATGCCCATGAGGGGATATACGATCATCCCCGAGAGCCAGGCCATGTCCTCGGCGGAAAGATAGGCGTTGGTGTTTCGGTCGAACAGGATGTTGCCCTCCGGAGGAAACTCGTCGTCTCCGGCCCAGAGCACCAGGGCCACACGGATGCGGGGGAGTGCCGGAATGGACACGGACACGTCTCCGAGGTCGATGGGCTGGGCCCCGTAAGCGGACCGGGCATGGGTTTTGAGGGACTCGGGACGCCGTCCGAAGGCCTGCAGTAGAGGGAACTTGGCCCTCCTGTGAAAGGCGTCCATGTAGAACTTGCCGTCGGGCACGTCCTGAAAGGCCATCCATTCCCCCGCAATGTCCGGGCCGCCCGATTTCCACGCCCCCTGCAGGTAATGAAGCAGCAGCACCTGCTGCTGAATGGGAACCTCCTGGTCCGCGTCCGCGCGGACCAGGTCCACCTGGGGCCAGTGCGCCTGAATCTGTTGACCCAGAAAGGAAAACTCCAGTGTGGGTGCGCCCTGCTTGGCAACCGCCTGAGCCCCGCATAACCCGGCCAGACGCTCCGGGTCCATTGCAGCCAGCTCGTCCTTTGCCAGGGCCGCTGCGTTCCTGTAGTCGTCTTCTCTCGCCATAGCGCCTTCCTGTTGTGTTTGGGGTTGATCATGCCGGCCCTCTTCCGGGCGGGATGCACGGGTTCACATGGAGCCTTGGAATGGTTATAATGAAAAACCAAGGTGAAATGCAAGGCTGGAACAGCCGGGAGCGGGGATGTCCCTCATGAAAAAGACCAGGAACAGGAATTTGTTCAATCCCGTGCTCAAGGACCTGCATCTGCAGGTGGAACCCCCGCCGGAAGACCCGGCGCCGCAGGAGCAGCCGGCCCCCTTGGATCCGGTGTCTGAAGACGAGGAGGCGTATCTCCAGGCCATGGCGGATGTGAAGCCTCTTTCGGGCCGCCGGGACAAGCCCCTGCGGTCTCTTTCGCCCAGGCCGGCCCACCCTCCTCCGGATGACATGAGGGACGGCCTGGAGCACCTGAGCCGGCTGGTGCGCGGCTCCGAGGACATGGACATCAGCTTTACGGACGAGTACATGGAGGGGGCGGTCACGGGCGTGGGGCGCAAGGTGCTGAGGCGGCTCAAGCAGGGACGCTTCCCCGTGCAGGACCACGTGGACCTGCACGGGCTCACCCGGGAGGAGGCGCGGGTTCAGGTGCGGGAGTTCTTGGTGGACTGCAGGAGCCGGGGACTCAGGTGCGTGCTCGTCGTCCACGGCCGGGGCCTGAACTCCCCCTCCAGCTGCTCCGTGTTGAAGGAGCAGATTCCCGTGTGGTTCAGCAGCGGCCCCGCGCGAAAGATGGTGCTCGCCTTTGCCACGGCCAGGCCCTATGACGGAGGGGCCGGAGCGGTGTATGTGCTGCTGCGAAGCCGTTAGAAAACTCAATAGTGCTCCAAGGTGACGAAGTCGCAAAAACTGTATTCTCTCGCAAAGACGCCAAGACGCCAAGAAAAGACCTGCAAATATCAATCAGTTCACTTTGCCGTCTTTGCAGCTTAACGAGATATTTTGACTTTTTGCACAGCCATCAAAGGTCGTTTATGAAGGGGCACTAGTCCAGGCGTTTTCCGAACCGTTTCACCGCCCCCAGGAACACGATGGCGCCGATGGCGGCCAGTGCAACCAGCTGCGGCCACAGGATGTCCAGCCCCACCCCTTTGAGAAACACCCCCCTAATGATCACCAGAAAATAGCGCAGCGGGTTGAGGTAGGTGAGGACCTGCACCACCTCGGGCATGTTGGAGATGGGAAACACGAAGCCGCTGAGCATGAAAAAGGGAAGCACAAAGAAAAAGGTGGTCATCATGGCCTGCTGCTGGGTGGCGGACACCGTGGAGATGAACAGCCCCACCCCCAGGGTGCTCAGAAGAAACACCAGGGTGGAGCCGAAGAGAAGGGGAATGCCGCCCTTGAGGGGGATGGAGAACCAGAGCACTGCGAACACGGCCACCGCCACCATCTGGCCCACGGAGATGAGGATGTAGGGAATGGTCTTTCCCAGGATCAACTCAAAGGGCGTCATGGGGGTGACCATGAGCTGCTCGATGGTTCCTCCCTCCTTTTCTCGAATGATGGCCATGGAGGTGAACAGAAGCGAGGTGAGCATGACCAGAAAGGCCACAATGGCCGGCACGTAGTAGTGGCGGCTGTTGAGGTTGGGGTTGTACCAGGTGCGAAGGCGGGGGTCTATGCGGCCGTAGGCCGCTCGCTCCGGGTAAAGCTCTTCCAGGAGTTGGCGGTTGAACCGGTCCAGGATGGTGCGGGTGTAGGCGATGCGCATGGAGGCCATGTTGCTCATGCCTCCGTCCACCAGGATCTGCACCGCGGCCGTGTGGCGGGCCAGGATACGGCGGGAGAAGTCCGGCGGAATCTTCACCGCCAGGTGCACCTCCTGGTCCAGGAGCAGGCGCTCCAGTTCTTCCGGGTGCTCCACCCGGCGGGTGATGTGAAAGGTGGGGCTTGCGTCCAGGTGATCCGCCAGTTGCCGGCTCTCCTGGGTGCGGCAGGAGTCCATCCAGGCCACGCGCACGTCGCGGACATCCGTGCTCACCACGTACCCGAACACCAGAAGCTGCACCAGGGGGGCGATCACCAGGAGGGGCCGGTTCTTGCGGTCCCGAAAGAGCTGTATGAACTCCTTTCGCACGAGCTCGCGGATGCGAATGGGACGCATGTCACAGGCCCTCCCGTTTGAACACGGCAAAGGTGAGCGAGAACAACACCCCGAACATGACCAGGAGCACCAGGTAGGCGGGCCACAGCCCTTCCCAGCCCAGGTTGCGCAGGTACAGGCCGTTGAGGATGTCTATGTAATAGGTGGCGGGCACGATCCGGGTGGCCAGCTGAAGGACCCGGGGCATGTTCTCCACCGGGAACACGAAGTTGGACAGGAGAAGGGAGGGGAGATAGGTGATCAGAATGGCCAGCTGGTTGGCCACCAGACGGCTCTTGGTGCCCACGGAGATGAGCAGACCCAGGCTCAGGGCCACGGCCAGGTACAGGCCCGAGGCCGTGACCATGAGCCAGAAGCTGGATTTCATGACCACGCCGAAGAGGAACTGGCCCATGAGCACGGACACCAGGACGTCCACTGCGCCTATGAAGAAATAGGGCAAGGCCTTTCCCAGAATGAACTCACCCGCAGTGACAGGCAGGGTGCGCACCGTCTCCATGGTCCCGTTCTCATACTCGCGGGCCACCACCAGGGAGGTGAGAATGGCCCCGGCGATCATGATGATCACCGCCACCAGCCCCGGAATGATGAAGTTGCGGCTCTCCAGGTCCTCGTTGAACCACACGCGGAACCGTCCCTCCACAGGGACGCGCATGGGCTCCCGCCCTCGGCGGTCCAGAAAGTCCAGGAGATATGTGCGGTTCTCCCGCTCCACGAACGCCAGGAGGTAGCTTCTGGCCAGGCCCGCCTGGTTGGGATCGCTTCCGTCCAGGAGGAACTGAAGGGGGCTCTCCTGGTCCGACTGCAGGCGCCGGGTCCAGCCGGCGGGGATGATGAGGGCGACCGTGGCACCGCCGTTGTCCAGCCGGGCGGCCGCCTCCCTGGAGCGCTGCAGCCGGGCCTTGACGTCAAAGTACACCGTGGCGTCCAGGCGCTCCACCAGGGTGCGGCTCTTTGCGGTGCGGTCGTGGTCCACCACCACGGTCTGAATGTTCTCCACGTCCAGGCTCAGTGCGTAGCCGAAGAGCAGGATCAGGACCAGGGGGATCACAAAGGCCAGCACCAGGCTTTGTACGTCCCGGATCAGGTGGTAGAACTCTTTTCTGGCCACGGCCTGAACGCGGACCGGATGCATCACCCCTCCCCCTTGCCCTGGTCGTTCCGGCCCATGAGGTGCACGAACACGTCGTCCAGGTCCATGCCGCTGCGGTCTGGGAATACCTCCCGAACGATCGTGGAGGGCGCCCCCATGGCCACGATGCGCCCCTCGTTGATCATGGCCACGCGGTGGCAGTGGCGGGCCTCGTCCATGTAGTGGGTGGTCACGAACACGGTGACGCCTTTTTGCGCCAGGTCGTCGATAAAGGACCAGAATCGCCTTCTGGTTATGGGGTCCACCCCGGAGGTGGGCTCGTCCAGGAACAGGATCTCGGGGCGGTGGAGCAATGCGCAGCCCAGAGCCAGGCGCTGCCGCCACCCGGGGGGCAGGTCCCGGGTCATGCGGTCCCGGGACTCCTCCATGCGGGACATGCCCAGGGCCCACTGAATCCGCTCGTCCCATTGGTGTGTGGGCACGTCGTAGATGCCCAGGTAGAAGCGGAGGTTTTCAAAGGGGGTGAGGTCCTCGTACAGGGAAAACTTCTGGGACATGTACCCCACGGCGTGCTGAATGCGCTGGGACTGGGTGTACATGTCCCACCCCGCCACCCTGCCGGTGCCCGAGGTGGGGGAGAGAATGCCGCAGAGCATGCGGATGGTGGTGGACTTGCCCGCGCCGTTGGGCCCGAGAAAGCCGAAGATCTCGCCCCGGCTGAGGGAAAAGGAAATGCGGTCCACCGCAATGAAGCGGCCGAAACGCTTCACCAGGTCCTCCACCGCCACGGCCTGCTCTGTGCGGCTCACTCGCTCCCCCCGCGGTCTGTTTCCTCGATCCGGGCGATCATGGCCTCCTCCAGGGAGTCGTGATCCCCGCGGATCTCGTCCGGATCGCCGCGCCCGATCAGGCGGGAGGAGTGCATGAGGGCGAGGCCGTCGCAGAGCTCCCCTTCCTCCAGGTAGGCGGTGGAGACCACAATGGTCATGCCGCTTCGGCGCATGTCCGTGAGGATGTCCCAGAACTCGCGCCGGCTCACCGGGTCCACCCCGTTGGTGGGCTCGTCCAAGACCAGAAGCTTGGGGTGGTGCACCAGGACGCAGGCCAGGGCCAGCTTCTGCTTCATGCCTCCGGAGAGGTTTCCTGCCAGCCGATTTGTGAACGGGGTGAGGTTGGAAAAGCCCAAATACCGGGACTTGCGCTCCCTGCGCTCTTGCCCGAACACACCGAAGACGTCCAGGAAAAAGTCGATGTTCTCCTCCACCGTGAGGTCCAGGTACAGGCCGAAGCGCTGGGGCATGTACCCGATCAGGGGTTTCACCCGGGAGCGGTCTTTCACCACGTCCAGGCCGCCCACGCGGATGGCGCCCCCGGAGGGCTTCAGGGTGGTGGCCAGCATGCGAAGAAGAGTGGATTTTCCGGCCCCGTCCGGTCCCAGGAGCCCGAAGATCCGGCCGCTTTCCACTCCAAGGCTCACCTCGGTCACAGCCTGAATGGATGCGAACCGCCGGGATACGGCCTCCATGGATACGAATGCTGGCTCTTCTTGCGGGTTCATGCAATCAACGGCGGGCTCGGGTTCAGCGAAGCCGGGCGTCGGCGGGCATGCCCGGCTTTAAGCGGCCGTCCGGGTTGGGCACCGCCACCTTTACCAGGTACACCAGCTTCACGCGCTCTTTTCGAGTCTGAATGAACTTGGGGGTGAACTCCGCCTCGGTGGAGACAAAGGCCACCTTGCCTTCGAACACCTGGTCCGGAAAGGTGTCCACGGTCACGTCCACGGGCCGGCCGTGCCTCACGGTTCCGATCTCGGTCTCTTCCACGAAGATCTTGAGATCCACCACAGAGAGGTCCGTCAGGGTCAGGACCTCGCGGGAAGGTATGACAAGAGGGGCGAAAGCGAGTTTGACAAGGCTGTTGATTTCTTCTACTAAGGAGCTTTGGGAGTTCTGGGGAAAGGAACCGCAGCGCGCATGAAGCTCGGCATCATAGGCCTGCCCCAGGCGGGCAAGACCACCATCTTCGAGGCCCTGACCGGGGCCCGGGGCGAAGCCCCTCAGCAAAAGGCGGGCCGTGCGGACCATCGAATCGGAACCGTGCGCGTGGCGGACGACCGGGTGGACCGGCTCTCGAATATCTACCGGCCCAAGAAGACCACCTATGCCCAGGTGGAGTATCTCCTCCCCTCAGAGGTGGGGGGTGCAGCGGCGGGCAAATCAGAGGGGGCGGTGTGGAACCAGGTCCGCCCCTGCGACGCCCTGATTCACGTGGTGCGCAACTTCCGCGGCACCCTGGGGATGGAGCCGGCCCCTGAGGCGGACATCCGCTCCCTTGAAGAAGACATGATCATAAGCGACCTGGCCGTGGTGGAGAAGAAGATCGAGCGCATGGAGCTGGACGCCAAGCGGGGAAAAAAGGAGGAAGAGAGGCTGGAGGAGCTCATACACGCATGCCGCGCACTGCTGGAGGAAAACCGTCCCCTTCGCTCCGACCCGGACCTGGCACACGCCCCGGAGCTTCGGGGCTTCACCTTTCTCTCGGCCAAGCCCCAGCTTCTGATCGTGAACAACGACGACGAGGATCAGGAGCCGCCCTCGTGGTCTTCCCCGCCGCAACACGTGGAGATGCTGGTGGTGCGGGGAAGCCTGGAAAAGGAGATCGCATCCCTGGCGGGGGAAGAGGCCCGGGAGTTCATGGCCGCCTATGACATTCAAACCTCGGCACTGGACCGGATCATTCGCACCTCGTACGAGATCCTGGACCTGATCTCCTTTTTCACGGTGGGAGAAGACGAGGTCAAGGCGTGGACCATTCCTCGAGGAACCACCGCCCTGGAGGCGGCGGGCGTGATACACTCGGACATTCAGCAGGGATTCATTCGAGCCGAGGTGATCTCCTTTGAAGAGCTTCAACGACTGGGCAGCCTTCAGGAGGCCAAGAAGGAGGGCCGGGTGAGGCTGGAGGGCAAGGAACACTTGATTCTGGACGGGGATATCGTGCACTTCCGCTTCAATGTGTAGGGCCGCAAACCCCGGGGAGGGATGAGCATGGAACAACGATTGATACGGGTGGGCATCATCGGAGCCGGAGGATACGGGGGGTGCGGGGCCGTGGAGCTCCTGATCCGCCATTCCGGAGTCGACCTGGCCGCCCTGATAGACACCCAGGATACGGGCAGTGCC
The DNA here is from genome assembly GCA_964591925.1 of uncultured Desulfobacterales bacterium. Lineage (GTDB taxonomy): Bacteria > Desulfobacterota > DSM-4660 > Desulfatiglandales > HGW-15 > JAIPEI01. The sequence goes on along the minus strand of CAZQCK010000066.1, from coordinate 9,440 downwards.
ATGAGCGACCTGTATCCCCATCTCAAGGGTTTTTGCGACCTGCCCATCATGGCCCCGGACGACCCGGACCTCCCCCACGACCTGGATGCGGTCTTTTTCGCCACGCCCGACGGTGTGGGGCAGAGCGAGGCCCGGGCCTGGCTGGAGAGGGGAGCCAAAGTCATCGACTACAGCGGTGACTTTCGGTTCGACGCGCCGGACGTTTACAGCGGGTACGCCTCCCGCATCGGGCGGCCCCCGGAGCACGCGTCGCCCGGGCTGCTCAAAGAAACCGTCTACGGCCTGGCCGAGCTCCATCGCCGGGACATCGCCGGAGCGCGCCTGGTGGGCAACCCCGGATGCTTTGCAGTGAGCTGTATTCTGGGTCTGGCCCCGGCCGTGGAGACAGGGCTGGTGGACCCGGACACCATCATCTGCGATGCCAAGACCGGGGTCTCGGGGGCGGGGAAAAAGCCCTCGCCCACGTTTCACTTCCCTGCCCGCTACGAGGCCATGAACGCCTACAAGGTCTCCGGGCACCAGCACGTCTACGAGATCGAACGGGAGCTGGGGCTCCTGGCCGGCCAAGACATCACCCTGACCTTCACCCCCCATGTGGTGCCCCTTTGCCGGGGGATCCTGTCCACGCTCTATGCGCGGCTGGCTTCAGGCAGGGACCTGGCCGCGGCCCTGGAGTCCTACAGCGAATTCTACCGCAAGGAGGCCTTTGTGCGGGTCTTCGGCCCGGAAGCCCCCCTCACCTCCACCCATGTGCGGGGGAGCAACTTCTGCAACCTCTGCGTGAACGTGGACGAGCGCACAGGCCGGCTGATCGTGGTGAGCATGATTGACAATCTGGTCAAGGGTCAGGCGGGAAGCGCGGTGCAGAACATGAACATCATGTTTGGCCTGCAAGAGGCCACGGGGCTGGCCGAGCCGGGTCGATACCCGTAACCCCCACCCTATTTGATGCAGACCTTCCGCACCTGAATGACGTCGGTCTGGCCCAGGAGGGTCTTTCGCACGCCGTCCTGGAGCAGGGTGGTCATGCCGTCCTTGACGGCCTGGGCCCGGATCTCCTCCATCTTGGCGCGGGTCTGGATGAACCCCTTCACCTCGTCAGTGCCGTCCAGGATCTCGTGCAGGCCGGTCCGGCCGCGGTAGCCGGTGTTGCCGCAGTTGGGGCAGCCATTGGGCCGGTACAGGGTGAGGTCGTCGTTGTACTCGTAGCCCAGCTCATCAAAGCCCTCGCCGTACATGCGCACCAGGTTGTCGTACTCATCCCGGTCCGGGTGGTAGGCCTCCTTGCAGTCCTTGCAAAGGGTCCGCACCAGTCTCTGGGCCAGCACCCCCAGCAGGGCGTCGGCGAAGTTGAAGGGGTCCATGCCCATGTCCAGAAGACGGGTGATGGTCTCGGGCGCGCTGTTGGTGTGCAGGGTGCTGAAGACCAGGTGCCCGGTGAGGGAGGCCTCGATGCCCGTGGCCACGGTCTCGTGATCGCGCATCTCCCCCACCATGATCACGTCCGGGTCGGCCCGCAGAAAGGCCCGCATGGCCGTTGCAAAGTCGAACCCGATCTTGGGAAGGACCTGCACCTGGCGCAGGCCCTCCTGGGAGATCTCCACGGGGTCCTCGGCGGTCCAGATCTTGGTCTCCGGCTTGTTGATGTGGTGGAGGGCCGCGTGAAGGGTGGTGGTCTTGCCGCTTCCGGTGGGCCCCACCACCAGGGCGATGCCGTAGGGCTGGGAGATCTGGTTGAGGAACACGTTGTAGTTGCGCTCGCTCATGCCCATCTTCTCGAGGGGAATGGGCTCGCCCGCAGCCAGGATCCGCATGACCACGTCCTCGTTTCCACCGGAGGTGGGAATGGTGGCCACCCGGAGCTCGATGTCCAGGGGCGCATAGCGCTTGAACTTGATCTTGCCGTCCTGGGGAAGCCGTCTTTCCGAGATGTCCAGATCGGACATGATCTTGAGCCGGGAGGCGATGGCCCTCTTGAAGGTGTGCGGAATGGTCTGGTAGACTTGGCACGAGCCGTCGACGCGAAACCGGATCACCGAGTTGGCCTTGCCGGGCCTGGGCTCGATGTGTATGTCCGAGGCGTTTCGGTTGTACCCGTCCACGATCATCTTGTTTACGAGCTGGACAATGGCCCCGTCCTCCTCGCTGACCCGTTCCATATCGTCGTCCTCTTCCTCATGTCCCCCGTCGAGCTGGCCCAGGATGTCCTCGATGCTGCCGGAATCCTCGATGAGCTCGTTGCGTTTAACATTGAAGAAAAGGTCGATCATCTCGTAGATGTCCTCGCGCAGAGACACGCAGTACTCGAACTCTCTGGCCGGGATCAACCGCTTGATGGTATCCCTGGCCGGCAGGTAGTGCGGGTTCTCCATGGCGATGGACACCACGTTTCCGGACTGGCTCACCGGCACGAACACGTTCTTCTTGAGGAAGTTCACCCTGAGGCCCTTGAGGAGCTGGCCCGGGATGACCATGGCGTCGTCAAAGGGAACGAAGCGGGTGTTGAAAAAGCTGGACAGGCACTTGCCGATGTCTTCCTTGCTCACGTGAAAATCGGACATGAGCACGGACTCAACGGTCTTTTTCATCTTCCGCGCCGTGATCATGGCGTTCTGCAGGTCTTTGTCCGTAATGATGTTGTTGCTGATGAGATAGTCGAACTTGGTGGGTTTGCTCTTCTTGGCCGCCTTCTGGTTGTTGAAGAAGGCCACGCCCAGGACCTTGGCGATCTCCAGGACCGAGGCCTGGTCTTCCAGCGTGTAGTGGTCCCCCTGCTTTTTGTTGATGAGCTGAATCACGCCCAGGAGGTACTTGTTGTAGAGAATCGGGGCGGCCAGGATCTGCTGGGTGCGGTATCCGGTCTTTTCGTCCCATGTGCGGTCGAAATGCAGCTCCGTATTGATACGCCTGAGCTCGTTCCGGTCATAGGCGTTATAGATGTTGACCACCTTGCCCGAGGCGGCACAGTACCCGGAGATGCTCTGATTGGCTATGGGCACGCGGATTTCATTGATCTCGTCCCCGCTCTTGAGCCTGGAGACGATCTCCTTGCGGGTGCCGTCCACGATGTAGATGGTGATTCGATCCGCATCAAAGAGACTGAGGATTTCCGACTGCAGATTGATGAGAATGTCGTTGGTGTCTTTTGCGGAATGGATCTTGTTGGTGATGGCGTTCAGCCTTTTTTGGAACAGTAACTGTTCCTCCAGGCTCTTTTCCTTGCCTGATCCGGTATTCACCTTTTTGGGTGTGGCGGCCATAATCCCGGGTCGATCTCCTGTGCGACTGGTCTGGTACAACACCATATTTTACGGGACCCGGCCGATTATGCAACCGTTTATTGAAATCCTTCTTGCCATGCACTATGATCACGGCCTTTGAACCTCGACCGGGGACCTCACAGCCCCTTCAGGAGACTCCATGCTGATCGACACTCACGCCCACCTGGACATGCCCGAATTTGACGGGGATCTGCCGGCCGTTCTCACCCGGGCCGGTGAGGCCGGTGTGGAGCAAATCGTCACCGTGGGAATCGACAGGCCCTCCTCTCTCGAGGCCGTACACACGGCAGAGACTCACGAGTCCGTGTTCGCCGCGGTGGGCTGCCATCCTCATCATGCGGATTCGCTCACTCAGGACGACCTGGATTCCATGATCGAGCTGGCCGCCGGCCCCCGTGTGGTGGCCTGGGGGGAAATCGGGCTGGACTATTTCCGCAACCGCTCCGCACGCGAGGCGCAGATTCAGGCCTTTGAGCTGCAGCTCGACATCGCCTCCCGGCTGGACCTGCCGGTGGTCATTCACGACCGGGACGCCCATTCCGATGTGCTCTCCTGCCTGGAGGCCATGGGAGACCGCCGTCCCAGGGGCGTCATACACTGCTTCAGCGGGGATACGGCCCTTGCCCGCACCTTTCTGGACATGGGGTTCTTTATCTCCCTTCCCGGCACCGTCACCTTCCCCAAGGCTCAAAACGCAAGGGAGGTGGCCCGGTCCGTCCCTCTGGACCGGCTCCTGGTGGAGACGGACGCCCCGTTTCTGGCCCCGGTCCCGCGGCGCGGCAAACGAAACGAGCCCGCCCTGGTGGTACACACGGCACGGGAAATCGCGCGCCTGCGGGAGGAGAGCTTCGAAGACACGGCCCGGCTCACCTCCATGGCCGCACGCCGGCTCTTCGGCCTGCCAAAGGCGGAAACCCCATGAACCACCCGTTCGTGCATCCGGACTCCCCCCTGATCCTGGCGTCGGCGTCTCCACGCAGGAAACGCCTTCTTCAACAGGCCGGCCTTCCTTTTCAGGTTGCGCCGGCGGACATTCAAGAAGATTATGGCGGAGAAGATCCGGAGCAGACCGTCTGCGCCCTGGCGGTGCAAAAGGCGGAAGCCGTTAAACAGGGCTTTCCCGAGCAGTGGATTCTGGGGGCGGACACCGTGGTTTTGCAGGGGGGAGTGATTCTGGGCAAGCCTGCGGACCGGGACCAGGCCCGCAGCATGCTCGAGCGGCTCAGCAGCCGGGAGCACCGGGTCGTTACCGGCTTCTCCATTCATGCTCCCTCGGGAGGAGCGGTTCACCGGGAGGCCGTGACCACCATGGTCCGGTTTCGGGCCCTGAACCAGGGTGAGATAGAGAGGTACATCGCCACAGGGGAACCCTTTGGCAAGGCCGGTGCCTATGCCATTCAGGGCATGGGGGACTGTATGGTGGAGTCCATATCCGGATCCTACACCAATGTGGTGGGGCTTCCCCTGTGCACCGTGATCCAGGCCCTGCTGGCTGTGGGGGCACTGGCCCGGTTTCCCGTGCCGGCTCGAGCATCTCTCTATACATGAATGCGCCCTTCCCTCTTCGGCAAACCCGACCACGGCTCGATTCAGGACGATTTTCAGCGGGGGCTCGCCTTTTTTCTTTGACGGGTGATCTCCGAGAGGATTGCGCCGGCCGCCACCGCCACGTTGAGGGACTCCACCCGGCCTGAGCCCGGGACCCCCACCAGGGCGTGACAGTGGGACCGCACGTTCGGGGCCAGGCCCCGGTCCTCGCTTCCCATGACCAGCACGGTGTCCCGGTCCCAGTCGAACGAGTACACATCAATCTCCGCCTCACCCGCCGCCCCGATGATCCAGAACCCCTCCTGATCGAGACGATCCAGGGCCCGGGCCAGGTTGACCTCTCTTGCCACCGGAAAAAACAGGCCGGCACCGGCCGAGCGCTTGGCCACGCGCTCGCTCAGACCGGCGGAGCGGTCCCGAGGAAGGATCAGGCCGTGCGCGCCGAAAAAGGCCCCTGTTCGAATCAGGGCGGCCAGGTTGCCCTCGTCGGTGATGTGGTCCGCAGCCAGGAGGAGCCCCGGGCCGGGCGCGTCTCTACACGCCGACACCAGATCCTCCAGCGCCATATAGGAGGGAGCCCGAAGCACCGCCGCCACCCCCTGGTGGGGCGTGTCAGGGAACCTGGCGTCCAGGTCCCGGGCCGGGAGGAACCGAAGGGGGATGTTTTGCGCCTTGGCCCGTTTTGCCACGGCCCGAGTGCGCCCGGAGGCACGGTCTTTGGAGACCCACACCTCCTTAACGCCGCTCTCCGGGCGGCTCAAGGCCTCCCACACGGCATGGTATCCGGGAACGACAAGGGGTTCTTGCTTGCGGCTCATGGGTGGTTCAATCCGAAAGGGGGACCTGGAACAGGGACTGCACCCGGGAGAGCTTGCGCCCGGTGCGGCATCGTTCGGCCAGGACCACGGCGGTCATCTCCTCCACGGCTTGTTCCAGGCGGTCGTTGACAATGAGGTAGTCGTAGCGGGAGGCCTGTTGAATCTCCAACGAGGCCCTCTGCATCCTCCCGGCCAGGGCGGAGGCGTTGTCCGTTCCACGGTTCCGAAGCCGTTGCTCCAGGGCCTCCATGGAGGGGGGAAACACGAACACCAGCACGCATTGCCCCACCGCCTTGCGCAGGTTCCCCGCCCCCTGCACGTCCAGGTCCATGATCACGTCCAGGCCCCGGCCCGTTTTCTCCTCCAGCTCCCCATACGAGGTGCCGTAGTAGTCCCCGAACACCTCGGCCCACTCGGCGAACTCGTGTTGCTCTATCATGCGGCGGAAGGCGTCCCGGTCCACGAAGTGGTAGGCCGCTCCGTCGATCTCCCCTTGCCTGGGCCTTCGGCTGGTGTGGGAGACCGAGTAGGCGATATCTCCGACGCGCTTTCGAACCTCTTCGATGAGGGTGGACTTGCCCGCGCCCGAGGGCCCTGAGATCACGAAAACCTGCCCGCTCATGCTAATCCTCGAGGTCTTCCCGCCTCAAGCCGCCGTCCGGGCTCAAGCGCTGGGCGATGGTCTCGGACTGAATGGCCGAAAGAATCACGTGATTGCTGTCCGTGATGATCACCGACCGGGTCTTTCTGCCCTGGGTGGCGTCCACCAGCCGCCGGGCCTGCCGGGCCTCGTCCCGAAGCCGCTTGACCGGCGCCGCGTTGGGGGAAATGATGGCGACTATGCGCCGGGACACCACGGTGTTTCCAAAACCGATGTTCAACAGCTGTGGACTCATATCAGCCGCTCCTCACTCCACGTTCTGCACCTGCTCCCTGAGCTTCTCCAGCTCGCCCTTGATCTCCACCACAGCGGCGGAGATGGACGCGTCGGACGCCTTGGAGCTGATGGTGTTGGCCTCGCGGTTCATCTCCTGGAGCAGGAACTCCAGCCTGCGGCCCACGGGCTCCTCCGCGTCCAGGTACTGCTCGAAACGGCTCAGGTGGCTCCGGCTTCGAACGATTTCCTCGGTGATGTCACATCGCCCTGCAAAGATCGCCACCTCCTGGGCCAGGCGGTTCCAGTCGGGCTCCAGCTCCTCCGAGACCAGGGAGATGCGCTCCTGAAGACGAACCCTGTACGTCTCCACCACCAGAGGCGCCCGCTCCTCCACGTGGTCCAGCCTGCGGCTGACTGCGGCCAGGCGGCCGCGGAAGTCTTTCTCAATGTCCCGGCCCTCACCGGCCCGCATGTGCTCCACAGACTCCAGGGCCCGGGAAAGGGCCTCCAGGGCGGGTGGTTTGAGGCTCTCCGTGTCCCTTTCCACCGGGCTGACCGTCACCACGTCCCGAAACTGACACAGCGAGTCCGCACTAAACGAGGGGTCTGCACTGAAGCGTTCCTGAAGCTCGCGAAAGACCCGCACATAGGCCTGAGCCAGGGGCACGTTGAGTGTCACCTCCATGTCGGGCTGCCCGCCGCGGGACTCCATCTGAAAGGCCGCCTCGATGCGACCCCGGGACAGTCGGCGGGAAATCTCCGCCCGAAGCGCCTCCTCCAGGGGTTGCAGCGGGCCGGGCAGGCGCATGGAAACATCCTTGAACCGGTGATTCACCGTCCGGATCTCCACGGTGATCCGCGCGTCAGCCATTTCGGCCTCTCCTCGACCGAACGCAGTCATGCTCCTGATCAAGGCTCTCTCCTCTCCTGGTGCGCCACGTCATGGCCTTGCCCGTCAGTGGCGGGGAATCCTCTCAGCTGCAGCTTGTAGCGGCGTCTGAGCTCGTTGAACATCTCCACGGCCCTGGGGTCGGCATAGTCGGGGTAGGTCCAGGGCAGGGTGCGAAATCCCTGCTTGTGATACACGAGCGTGAGATCGGCGTACACGCCGCAGGAGAGGTAGATTCTGTGGGTGTAGTTTTTTCCGGTGGCCAGCACGAGCCGCTCCAGTGCAATATACCCCGGATCCACATTGACGGTGCGTTTGCCGCCCCGGCGGTATCGATCCTCCAGGCGATTGGTCTCCAGCTTGTCCTGAACCAGGGCCTCCGGCCGCATGAGCCGCTCAAAGGTGACGAACCTGCGCACCAGGGGCGAGCCCATCTCCCGGTCATAGTAACGGGTGCGGTCAAAGGCGAGAAGGGGGCTCTTCCAGTCCTTGGGGCCGAAAACGCCCTCCAGATCCTGAATTGCGCGGTCCACCAGGGCCCGGTCCGCTGCAATCAGGCCGGCGATCCTTTTGACGTCTTCCGGTTCCGCGGGGGTGCTCATGTCCTTCCCTCCGCTAGTTTCCTCCGTTCACCGCCTTCTGCAGCTCATCCGCCGTGACCGTGGAGGTGCCCAGCTCCCCCACCACGATGCCTGCGGCGAAGTTGGCGATGACCGCGGCCGCCTTCAGGTCCAGTCCGGCTGCAAGTCCCATGCAGAGCGTGCTGATCACCGTGTCTCCCGCGCCGGTCACGTCGAACACCTTTCGAGCCACCGCAGGGATGTGACTCACCTCCTCGGCCTGCTCGAACAGGGTCATCCCCTCCTTGCCCTGGGTGATCAGGACGGAGCGCGCCTCCAGGGACTCCAACATGTGCCGCCCCGCCCGAATCAGGCTCTCCTCGTCCTCGATGTCCATTCCGCAGTAGGCCCCGGCCTCCAGGTGATTGGGGGTGATGACGTGCACGCCTTTGTAGTACTCGAAGTTTCCGGTCTTGGGGTCCACTCCCAGAATGGTGCCCGAGTCCCAGACCAGGGTGCGAAGCCCCTTCATCATCAGGTCGGAGATCACGCCCTTGCCGTAATCCGCCACGATGATGGCGTCGATGTCGCCCTGAACCCGCTTGATGAAATCCAGGATTCTGTGAATCGCCTCCGAAGCGATCCGCTTGCGGCTTTCGCGGTCGAATCGAACCACCTGCTGGTTGTGTGCCACCACGCGCGACTTGATGCTGGTGGGCCGGTCCGTCACGGTGACGATGCCTTCCACCGGAAGGCCCATGTCCTTGACCCGGCCCGCGATCTCCCGGCCCGCACGGTCCTCACCCACCACGCCGCAGAGAACGGCCCGCCCGCCCAGGGACGCGATGTTGTTGAGCACGTTGGCGGCGCCGCCGAACCGCTTGGTCTCCTGCTTGACCTCCACCACCGGCACCGGGGCCTCCGGAGAGATCCTTCTCACATGCCCCCACACGTAGCGGTCCATGATGATGTCGCCGATGACCAGAATCCGGGTCCGTGAAAACCGTTCGATGGCCGCCTTGAGCTCGTCTTTGCCCAGTCCGAGATCCGGTTTTTTGATCATAATGCCTCTGATTGGTTTTTTCTTGAAGACAAAAGCAAAGAAGACTATCAGTCGATCCTTCGAATGTCCACATGGTTTTTGCGAGAGGATTGACAATATTGACGAATTCGTAAAAACTGAATCTTCTCGCAAAGACTTTAAGGCGGGCCATAGCCCGCAACCCAACAGATGTTATGCAGGCTCCGGAGGTCGGGGTTTCCTCCACTCCCTCCGCTCCCGCTAATGTCCGCTACGGAAAGCCCCGACCTCCTCCGCCGCCGACCTCGGTACCGGAAGGAACTCATCGGATCGATGAATGCCGATCCTCAAATTTTCTTGTTTTTTGTGACAGGATCTCATGAGTAAGGCACTAAGAAAAGATTCAAAGATTGATCTGTTCACTTTGCGTCTTTGCGGCTTGGCGA
>CAZQCK010000065.1:0-18311 GCA_964591925.1 uncultured Desulfobacterales bacterium | reverse complement strand
TTCAAACCCTGTTCCGCCTGCCCGCCAGCCTGAGGCTCCCGGGACCATGCCCGGCATCGGACTCGAAGCAAGGATCTTGGCAAGACGGGATTCGAACGGTCTGGAAATCACGAGATCTGAACGACGGACCGCACCGCCCGCTCGGCGGCCTCCAAGGCGCCTTCGAGATAACCGCCGTTCAGACCGGAGGTCTCCGTCCCGGCGAAATGAACCCGTCCGTCCCACATACTGGTCCGCCCGGCCGGGGGACGATAGCAGGGATGCTCGACCATGGGGGCCTGATCGTGTGGGGTGGAGGTAAACGGCTCCCGGGCCCAGTCCTTGTAAAACATCGCCTCGGGCCGGGCCGCCGGTTCGCCGTAGAGCAGAACGAGCTGCCGGAGAATCGCCTGGGTCAGGGACTTTTCGGGCTCGCGGCCTACCGCCGGCACGCCTACAAAGCCGGTCAGTCCGTAAGGAGACCGGCTGTCGTTGGAACCGTCATGGATCTCGCTCATGGGGCCCCGCTCGCTGAAGGCCTGGCCTGAAAAGCCGGGACCTCGCCAGAAGGGTTCTTCGTACAGGGCACAGAATTTCGCCTGCCCCGCCATCCAGGTCCCCGTCTTCAGCATAACCTGGGTCAGTCCAAAAGACAGATCGGGCTCAAACAGGATGGTGGCCGCGGCCAAGCGGGGCGGCACTCGGGGCATCAATGAATTGCGGATGCTTGCGGAGTGGGCTATTATCCTTCGCATGTCTACCGGGGCAAATGGGCTGAAAGGCCCCTGACCTGCCCGGTCCCCTTTAAAAAGAAGAGAGGTTTTTGCAATGGCGACGGATCCGGATGAACTCGAAGTTGTGAGGGATTATCGCGTTTATCTTTGTGCGCCGGTAAACGCGCTCGTAGAAGGGCTGTATGAGCAGAAGATCCCGTTCACGCAAGTCAAGCGGCACGGGGATTTCGGATTAGGTACGTTTGACGATTTGGACGGCGAGATGGTCATGCTCGACGGCGAAGTGTATCAAATCTCCGGGACGGGCCGGGTGCATCGCGTGGATGAGCAGGTGCGTACACCCTTTGCGTGCGTGACTTTCTATCGCCCCTTGAGCCGGGACCGCCTGGAAACGGCCATGTCCTATGCTGATTTTCAGGAGTGGCTGGAGGGGTTGCTGCCATCGCCGAATATCTTTTATGCGGTTCGGATCGAAGGGGTTTTTTCGTATCTGAAAGTGCGGTCCGTGCCGAAGCAGGAGAACTATCGGCCGTTGGTGGAAGTAACGCGCGAGCAGACGACCTTTGATTATACCGAGATAGAGGGGACCTTGGCGGGCTTTTTCACGCCCGCTTTTTTGAGCTCGGTAAGTGTACCTGGATGGCATCTCCATTTTCTATCGGCGGATCGGCAGCACGGTGGGCATCTGTTGGAGTGTCGGCCGGCAGGGGTGGAAGTGGGCGTGCAGATGCTCTCTACTCTGGAGCTGGCCTTGCCGATGAGCCTGGATTATTTGACGTGGGACTTCCGCCGGAACACGGAAGCCGATTTGGATAAGGCGGAGCGGTGAGGCATGTTGTGGGCATACCAAGGCCGGAGTTCACACTTCTCCTTGCATTGCTTATTGTCTCTATAGCATGGCCGGTGCAGGCAAAAAAGGGGTCTATGACTGGGCTTTCGTGCGACTCGATTATGCACGGCAGGAAAAGGTAGAGGCGATGGAGAGGTTCTGCAATCGGATTCTTGCACTGTGTCAAAGGCGATGCTCTTGATTCGGCGAGATATACCGATTATTATCTGCACAGGCTACAGCAAGAGAATTTCCAATGAGAAGGTCCGGGAGATAGGGGTTCGAGCCCTTGTCATGAAGCCGCTGACACAGCACGAACTTGCAGTCAACATTCGACGAGTATTGGATAGGCCCGAATTAGGCATTATTTAGTAATAACATTTAATTATTATCTCCTTAATTGAGCGTTTCAAATTGCATATTTTTCGAAAAACCGCATCCATGCTAAAAGTGATGTTCAAACCGGGTTCCTTAATGAAGACGAGTCGATATGTTTGAGGTTTAGCCGATAGGCTGCACTTTGAAACGCTCAATTCAGGTTGGAGTTAATGTTGCCATGCAGGATAATGCCAAAGAAGAACTTCTCAGGGAAATATATGAACTGGGACGAAAGTCAGTTATAAACGATAAACTGGGTTTCCGGTTGGCAGAGGCAGTGCAGGAAGCCTCCCTTCACGAAAGGGAACTGCATGCAATAATGAAGGGTTCCAAGGCCGTTCTTGAGCAGGCAGGATTTACAGAATCCGCACGCGCTATATTTGATCATTGCAGAGAACTAATCGGAGCTACTTCCGGCTACGTGGCCTTGCTGAGTGATACCGGAGAGGAAAATGAGGTCCTGTTTCTGGAAGCCGGCGGACTGCCCTGCTCTGTTGATCCTGCGTTGCCCATGCCCATAAGGGGTTTACGCGCTGAGGCCTATAAGACAAAAAGGTCTGTTTACCACAATGATTTTATGAACAGTGAGTGGATTGATTTCATGCCCAAGGGCCATGTTGTATTAAAAAATGTCATGTTCGCTCCTTTGGTCCTGGAAGGGAAAACCGTGGGGATTATCGGCCTTGCAAACAAGGCACAGGACTTCAACGACAACGATGCCAAAATGGCTGCTGGATTTGGAGAGCTGGCTGCCATTGCCCTGCAGAACAGCAGGAATTTGGATGAGAGAATCGCCGCTGAAAAACAACGAGAGAAGTTGATAGAAGATTTACAGAAAGCATTGTCTGAAGTAAAACAGCTTAGCGGAATGCTTCCAATATGCTCTATTTGTAAAAAAATAAGAGATGATAAAGGGTACTGGAATCAAATTGAAGCGTATATAAGGGATCACTCTGATGCGGAATTCAGCCATAGTATTTGTAAAGATTGCGCCATGAAATATTATCCTGATTTTGATATATACAAAGATTGACTTAGGTTATATGGGAAACATGGTTTCCGTGGCGGTATTTGTAGGCGCGCAAGCCGGGCACTGTGAAAAAAGAGGAGACTCTCATGAAACGATGGAAAAAACCTATCCTGGTGTTTTTCGCAGTGCTGGTGTCGGCGGTGCTCCTTGGTGCGGGATGGTATCTGGGCCGCGCAGTTCCCATTGGAACGGGTTATGTGGCCAAGTACCTGTGCTCGAGCACCTTCATTTCAGGACGGGATGACAAGATCGTGTTTCGAGAAGACGTCTCTCCTGTAAACCCCCTGGCAAGAATAATTTCATACCGCATAGACCGGGAGGAAAAGACTGTGACCGCGCGGGCCTTCGGTCTCTTCGAGTCCGTCGCCCTTTACCGTGAAGGTTGCGGCTGCACGCTGGTGAAAGACGTTTCGCTCGAAGAGCTCAAAAATCAACCCATTGCCGAGCCCATTCCCCATAAGCGCCTGCCTTCGAATACGCCCTGGCCTACCGGCGATCCGGAAGATTCGGCGCCTGTGCCTCCTGGTGTGGATGGGGAGAAACTGAAAAGGGCCCTGGATGAAGCCTTTGCAGAAGAACACCCGGATAAGCTCAAGAAGACTCGGGCCGTTTTGGTGGTGTATGACGGCTCCCTGATCGCGGAGCGCTACGCGCCTGGGTTTCACCGGGACATGCCCCTGCTCGGGTGGTCCATGGCCAAAAGCGTGACCAACGCCCTTGTGGGCATCCTGGTGAAGAAAGGCAAGCTCAGCATCAACGATCCGGCACCGGTCCCCGAGTGGCAACAGGAGGGGGACCCTCGGCGTCACATCACCCTTGACCAGCTTATGAGGATGAGCAGCGGTCTTAGGTTCGGCGAAGTGTACGAACCGCTCCAGGATGTGACAAACATGCTCTACGGAAGTGCCGACTTCGCCGCCTATGCCGCGTCAAAATCTCTGGAAACGGAGCCGGGAGGGAAGTGGAATTATTCCAGCGGCACGGCGAACATCCTCGCCCGAATTGTGCGCCAAACCCTGGAAAAGGAATACGACAACTACTACCGATTCATTCGGGAAGAACTCTTTGACAAGATAGGGATGACCAGTGCCGTTATGGAAGCAGACCCCTCCGGGACCTTTGTCGGTTCATCATACGCCTTTGCCACCCCGCGGGACTGGGCCCGTTTTGGTTTGCTCTTTCTTCAGGACGGGGTCTGGGGCGAAGAACGTATTTTGCCTGAAGGATGGGTTGCGTACACCACCACGCCCGCAATCCGGGCGCCCAAGGGTGAGTACGGCGCTCTTTTCTGGCTCAACGCGGGTTCAAAACAGGATCCCGAGAGCCGCAGGTGGCCGGCGATCAGCTCCGATGCTTACTCAGCGCAGGGTTTTCAGTATCAGCGAGTCATCGTCATACCATCCGGAAAACTCGTCCTGGTCCGGTTCGGCGCGACCTCTGAGCGCGACGTGTGGAACTCTCAAACCTTCATCTCCAACGTGCTGTCCGCGTTTCCATGAAACACCGCCTTTATCCTTCGAGACAGCTCCACCAGGGCGAACGGCTTCTGAATAAACCCTTTTTTATACTTTCCATGAACTCGAATCTCTCTTTTGGTGCGGCTGAACATCCTGTTTTCATGCTTTATCAGGGCATTCAAATCCGTGGGCTTGACCTCGTACTTGCCCCCTCTTGCAAATCCGAGGAGGTCTTTGGTAAGCTCCGCTGCATTCTTTACATACTCCTCAATCCCTCTCAGGTGTTTATAGTCGGGATGGGAAGAATCCTCGCCCATCATCACTCAATGCGACCCCTATAGATTCGCAAAAGCCGTGCATCAACTCCTTCAGTTCGTCGAGATTAATGAGCGCCTTCAGAGAGGGGACATTCTTCTCTATTGTTATCATGTCATGACGAATTCGTAAAACTGTGTTCTCTCGCAAAAACGCCAAGAGATAGCTTGCACCTTTGATAATGAACGCTCTTCAATTATACCCAATCGGCGATAAAAATCCACTGGGGTAGGAAAGGGGTTCGCGGCAATTCAAGTGGTTTTTTGATCAACCGACTATGATCGGATTTTCCCGTTTGACACATCGGGCACTCGAGTACTAAGCTCGTTTCCATCCAGAAAGGGTCTTTCTGAGGGGGGCACAAGCTCACATGGGCTTGGCCTGAATTGAGACTAAGACACCTTCTCAGGACTGCGTTGCAGATTGCGGAAAAGACCGGGGTGCAGAAGCACCAGAGGAGGTTGAACAGGAGATCATGATCATGGAAGAACAACGAAAGATTCGCCTCACCGAAACAGTCACCGGTTCGGGTTGAGCCTCCAAGCTGGCTCCAGGGGACCTGGACCGGGCATTGTGCGGTATGAGGTTTCCGACGGATGAAAACCTCATCGTGGGTTTGGACAGGGCGGACGATGCAGGGGTTTATCGAGTAACAGATGAGCTCGCCATCATTCAGACAGTGGATTTTTTTACACCCATTGTGGACGATCCCTACTGGTTCGGCCAAATAGCCGTAGCCAATGCCCTGAGCGATGTGTATGCCATGGGCGGAGTGCCCAAGACGGCCATGAACCTCGTGGCCTTTCCGGTCAAAGACATGGACATCTCCGTCCTGCGAGAGGTGATTCAGGGCGGCCTGGACAAGATGAAAGAGGCGGGGGTGGTACTGGTGGGGGGGCACAGCGTGGAGGACAAGGAGTTCAAGTACGGCCTGTCCGTCAACGGCTTCATTCATCCTGACCGCGTCCTCACCAAAAAGACGCTTCAAGCGGGGGATGTGCTGGTCCTGACCAAGCCTCTGGGCACGGGCATCATCAATACGGCCATCAAAGGAGCCCTGGCCTCTTCCCGGATTACCGAGACTGTCACGCGCCTGATGGCGGAGTTGAACCGAATCCCCGCAGAAGTCATGTCCTCGTATCCGGTTCACGCCTGTACGGATGTGACCGGTTTCGGCCTGCTGGGACACCTGACGGAAATGGTGCAGGGCTCGGGGTGCGGCGTGCGCCTGCAGGCGAAGCAGATCCCCGTGCTGCCGGAAACCGAGGAGTACGCCGGTATGGGACTCATACCGGCTGGAGCTTATCGGAACCGAGATTTCTACCGGCACCTCATTCGCTTTGATGCGTCTGTGAAGGGCGCGATTCGAGACATCCTGTTCGACCCGCAGACCTCGGGAGGGCTGTTGATCTGCATCCGCGAGGAGGCGGCCAAGCAGTTTCGGGCGGCCTTGTCCGAAAAAGGCGTTTGCGAAGCCGCTGTCATCGGCGAGGTCCTTGCCGGTCCATTGGAAGAAATTATGGTTTCATAGCCTCTTCCGAAGCCCCATACCTCCCCACACAGGGATCCAGCTCGTGCCCATCCATAAACGAATTTCGGCACTGCTGAGTTTACAATTCAGAAAGACCCTTTCCGGATGGAAACCAGATCGGATCGCCCGGGCGGAAAGGCCCACTCTCCTGGACGAACCCTATTCAGCCAACTCCAGTAGAATCCGCGCGTGTGTCTCTCGATCTGCTTCAGAAAAAAGTACCAGCCGAATGCGCCCGTCGACAGGGCCGGAAAGGCAATGGTTTGGATTCGAGTCAAACGATCCTGTCACTGCCTTGCCGGCTGCGGTATCGCAGAGACGCTTTTGAAAACGGACTTGATGAGGAAGAGATACCATTTGCGGGTGTACCCCGGCTGAGCCCCTACGCACGTTTTCTTGACTGCAGGCCTGTCAAGCGCTAAACATTGGTACCGGATCGAGAAGTATTCGATTTGTTCTGAATTCCAAGACCTGCGATTCGACCCCCGATGAAAACGCCGCACCCATTGAAGGAGAAAAAACCGTGAAAACCAAGCCAGTCAAAGAGTTCATGGTGCCTGTTTCGGATTATGCGACCGTATCCAGGGACGCCACACTGAAAGAAGCGCTTCGAGCGCTTGAAAACGAAAACAAGAGATTCGGTGACGGCCCGTATCGCCACGCTTCTCTGCTGGTGATAGACGCCGAGAAGCGGGCGATAGGACGGGTGAGCCAGATCGATATCATGCGGGCTCTGGAGCCTCGGTACGCCGAGGTCGGCGAATCGGCGTGGATCGCGCGTTCCCGGTTGACCACGCGTATGCTGAAAACGATTCGAGAGCAATTCCAGCTGTGGGATCAGCCGGTGGAAACCATGTGCAAAACCATGGAGCGGCTCAGCGTCGCCGACATCATGCAAATCCCGACGGAAGGAGAGTTCGTCGACGAGGACGATACCCTGAACATCGCCATGCACCGCATTGTCATGGGAAGTCATCACAGTCTACTGGTTACCCGGGGCTCTGAGATTGTGGGTATCGTCCGGTCCACTGATGTGTTCAACGTTCTTTACGACATGATCGACTGCTCGGAGTAGCCCTGGAACGCCTGCAGGTGGAACGCCGAGATACCTTGGCTGACAAATGAAACCTTGCCATGAAGAGCAGAAAATGGCATTGTTTGTTGATCTGCAAAGAATTCCAGCCACCATTCACACGGGGCGATCTCATGTATCATCTGAAAGTGACTGTCGAGTACATCCAGGGCTATTGCAACCAACCCATGCTGGTGGGCGACAGCTTCAGGGTTGAAGGAGGCAAGATTCGAATCCCTGACGGCAAGCACATCTGCTTGTTCGCCCTCCAGAGCATGATGCCCATCTTTCCGCTGCTCCAGAGATCCGGAGGTGGTGAGCAAGGGGACTGGACAGACAAGGTAAACCTTTTCTGCTGCCCCGACCCCAAGGGCAAAGTACACTACCGCATCGAAAGGATCCAAGCCCCATGATCGTTATCCACCCCGAGCGATGCTCCGGCTGTGAGCGCTGCCAGGTGAACTGCTCCTTCTTTCACAGCGGTTCCGTAGGACGAAGTCGGTCCCGGGTTAAGGTGGTAAAAATCGAAGACCAGGGCGTCGACTACCCTGTGATCTGCCGGCAGTGCAAGGAGCGCTATTGCACTCGCTGCCCGGAGGCGGCCCTGGAGGTGGGCCCCCTGGGCCAGATCGTGGTCTCACCGACCCTGTGCACCGCCTGCGGCACCTGCGAGACCCTCTGCCCCATAGGCGCCATCGAGCTCTACAACGATATCCCCTATGTCTGCGATTTGTGCGGGGGCGATCCCCGCTGCGTGGCCCAGTGCAACATGGGGGCGATCGAGTACATCCCGAAGGAAATGCAAACCGTGAGCCTCGCCGCGTTCAAAGAGCAGAACAAGGGCCTGAGCCCGGAGGAAAAGCGCGTCCGTTTCGCCCTGGATCAGACCCGGGACATGAGAGAGGCCTGGAAGGCCTCGGTAGGAGAGTGAAGATGCTGTACGGTTATGGCGGACACATCCTGCGTGTGGACCTGAGCCGCGGCTCGACTGTCCGGGAGAAGAGCGATCCCGCATACATGCGGAAGGCCATAGGGGGACGAGGACTCAACTCCTGGCGTCTTCACGACGAACTCCCGCGCCGGGTCGATCCCCTCTCCCCGGAGAACATGCTGCTCATAGGCGTGGGTCCTCTTACCGGTTCTCTGCTGAGTTCCTCCGCCTACATGACCATCTCGGGCAAGTCCCCTCTCACCGGCATCCTTGGAGACTCGGCGGCCGGCGGGTTTTTCGGTCCCGAGCTGAAGCAGGCGGGATACGACCAGGTGGTGATTACCGGGCGATCAGAAACCCCTTGCTACCTGGCAATTGCGGATGACCGCGTCGAAATCCGCGACGCCTCCCATCTCTGGGGCACCGACCTGTGGCAGGCCTCGTCCGCCATTCGCAAGGAACTCGGGGACAACGCCTTCCAGGTGGCCGCCATCGGGCCCGCCGGAGAAAACCTGGTCAAGTTCGCCACCGTGGCCTGTAACAACGGCCGCATGTGCGGCCGGACGGGAATGGGGTGCCTGTTCGGCTCCAAGAACCTCAAGGCTGTGGCCGTGCGGGGAACCAACCCGGTCACCATGGCCGACACCCTGGAGTTTCTGAATCTATGCCGGGAGCTGGACAGGCGCATCCTGGAGCATCCCGAGTGGCGGAAACGCCACGATCTGGGATCGCCCCTGCTCATGAACGCCCTCAACGGCATAGGAATCCTTCCCACGAACCACTTCCAGAAGGGCGTCTGCGACTATGTGGACCGGGTCAGCGGCGAGACCCTGGCCGCGACCCACAAGGTCAAGAACAAGAGCTGCTTCAACTGCAACATACACTGCTCCCGCTACTACGTCACACCGGAGGTGGAAGCCGAGGGGCCGGAGTTCGAGACGCTTTGCAGCTACACCTCCCGCATCGGGGTGGACGACCTGCGCTTCACCCTGCGCATGGCCTCCTTTCTCAACCGCATGGGCATGGACTCTCTGAGCAGCGGAGAGACCATCGGCTGGGCCATGGAGTGCTTCCAGCGGGGCCTGCTGGAACCTGAAGACGTGGACGGTCTCGACTTCACCTGGGGCAACCGGGACACTGTGGAGAAAATCCTGGGCATGATGGTCCGCAGAGAAGGCATCGGAGACGCCTTTGCCGAGGGTACGCGGTCGCTGGCACGACGGTTCGGGCGCGGTACGGAGAAGTGGGCCCTGCACGTCAAGGGGCTGGACGTGATCTGCGGCGATCCCAGGGGCATAAAGGCCTTCGGCCTGACCTATGCCATTGCTTCCCGCGGGGCCGATCACCTTCGGGCCGAACCCTTCTTCGAGCTGACTGAACGATACGACGAGGCTGAGCGCCGCTGGGGCATCCGAGACATCGCCGATCGACTCTCCAACAACGGCAAGGCCGTGCTGGTAGAGCACACCGAACGCCAGGCCCTACTCACCGACTGCATGACCATGTGCAAAAACATCGGTCTGTCCATGGATGTGCTGGACTTCGAGTTCGCAGCCCGGCTGCTTCGCGCGGGCACCGGGCTCGACTTCACGGTCGACCGCATGAATAAATGCCTTCGGGGCGTCATAGACGCCGACCGCAGGCTGAACATAGACTTCGGAATCGACGCCTCTACTGACACCCTGCCCCACCGATTCATCCACGAGCCCTTGGAGGAAGGCCCTTCCAAGGACCAGGTGGTGCCGGTGGACAAGATGGTCAAGGAGTACTACGAGCTGCGCGGATGGGGACCCGACGGAACCCCGCCGACCAAGTAGTCCCCGATCATAGAAATTTTTCAGGCAGCCGCCCGTTTCCAATACAGAAACGAGGATTTTTCAGAGGAAGAGAATTCGGTGCGCCGGTCGAGAGGACGGGCCTGCCGGATCCGGCTCTGAACCTTTGCAGGATAGTCATCCGTCAACACCAACCTTAAGGAGGGAGACCATGAGGAAGAAAACGTTAGCTGTAATGTTTGCCCTGATGGCCGGCGTGTTGTTCTTTGCCGCAACGGCGTCGGCCGGTGCGGTGAAGGACGGCATTCACGTGGGAAATGCCGGCGCCTTTACCGGAGACGCCGCCGCGCCCTGTATGGAGATCTTCAATTCGGCCCAGATCGCAGTGGACGAGTGGAACGCCAAGGGCGGCATTCAAGGCGTCCAAATCAAACACGTAATGGGCGACGACGCCATGGACCCGGCCCAGGCCGTGAACGTGGCCCACAAGTTCGTGGCGGACGATGCGATGTACGGGGTCATCGGCCCGCCCATGAGCCACACAGCCCAAGCCACCCTCAAGATTTACGGCACCAACGACATGGCCTGCATCACCACGGCCGCTTCCAAGCCTGAGCTCACCGAGCAGGGATACAATCACTTCTTCCGTGTGAACGCGCGGAACGACGCCCACGGCCCCAACTGCGCGCTGTTCATCGCCAACGAACTCGGCGCCAAGAAGGTGGCCATCCTGAACGAAAAGGTCGCCTACACAGTAAACCTGGCCACCCAGACCATCAAGGCCCTCGAGAAGCTGGGTGTCACGGACATCATGCAGGACACCATCGTGGGAGGGGCCAAGGACTACTCGGCCGTCATGACCAAGGTCAAATCCTATGATCCGGACGTCCTCTTCTTCATGGCCACGGCCGCTCCGGACCACGCCATCGCCGTAAGGCAGATGAAGGAGTTCGGCATCGACGCCTATTACTTCGCCACGGAGGGGGGCCGGGACAAGGAAGACTTTATCCAAGCGGCCGAAGGAGCGGCCGAGGGAGCTTACATCTACCACTTCTCGCCTGACATCTATGCCATTCCCGAGGCCAAGGGCTACATCGAGAAGTACGAAAAGCAGTACGGCAGCATCAGCGGGTTCGGGCCTCCGGCGTACGAAGCCATGAACATTCTTCTCCTGGCCATGGACCAAGCGGCCGAAGACGGCGAGATCACCCGAAAAGAGGTCATCGAGGAGCTCCACCAAATCGAAGGCTACGAGGGCATCCTCGGCTTTCCCATCACCTTTGACGAAAAAGGAGACCTCGACGGTGGAGCCACTTACTTCTTCAAGGTGGTTGACGGCGACTTCAAGCAGGTCGGCGTCATGAGTGGTATGTAGCGATTAAAACCCTGACCCCGGCCGTTTTTCACGGCCGGGGTCCTTCGCCTCTGGAGCGGCGTCTTCGGCGTCCCTATATTCGGTCGGTCTTAACCCATGGACATCCTTTCCCAGCTGCCCCAGCAGCTTATCAACGGTCTCACCCTGGGCGGGGTGTACGCACTCATCGCCATCGGCTACACCATGGTGTACGGCATCCTGTTCATGCTGAACTTCGCCCACGGCGAGATTTACATGATCGGCGGATTCGCCGGCTGGTGGGTCCTGCACCTTCTGAGCTCGGGGAACCGGCTGGTCATGAACGCCGCCCTGGTGATTGCGCTCATGATCGTAGGGGCCATGGCGGTCTCGGGTCTGGTGGGCGTTCTATCGGAGCGCTTCGCCTACCGGCCCCTCCGCCAGGCCCCGCGCATGAACGCCCTTTTGAGCGCCCTGGGCGTATCCATCTTCCTCCAGAACCTGGTCCTTAACTTCCAGGGGGCCAAGCCCCGCTTCTTCCACGTCGCCGCCCTCATCCCCGACGGCCTGCGGGTGATCGAGGTCGGAGGCGTGGTCTTCTCCTTCATGCGGGGACTGGTCATCTCGGTCAGCTTCCTGTTCATGGGCATCCTTACCTACGTGGTCAAAAAGACCAAGATGGGTAAGGCCATGCGAGCCACGGCCCAGGACATCGAGGCGGCCAACTTCATGGGCATCGACACGGACCGGATCATCGTGTTCGTGTTCCTCATCGGCTCGGCTCTGGGAGGTGCGGCCGGGGCCCTGGTGGGGATGCTCTTCACCCAGGTGGATTACTACGTGGGTTTCCAGGCCGGGATCAAGGGGTTCACGGCCGCGGTCCTGGGCGGGATCGGCAACATATTCGGAGCCATGCTGGGAGGGATCATCCTGGGACTCCTGGAGGCCATGGCCACAAGCGTCTTTCCATCGGCCTACAAGGACGTGGTCGCGTTTACAGTGCTCATCGTGGTGCTCATTTTCAAGCCGAGCGGTCTGATGGGTGAAAAGATTCGCGAGAAGGTGTGATGATCAACGTCTTTCTGGAGTGGGGGACCCGTCGAAGCCACCGTGTCGCAATTTACGCGGCCGCTGCAGGCCTGCTGGTAGCCCTTCCCCACATCATGCCCGACAACTACTGGCTCAGGATCTACAGCATGACGGGCGTCTACGTAATGCTGGCCCTGGGCCTCAACGTGGTCGCGGGCTTCACCGGCCTCTTGGACCTCTCCTATGTGGCCTTTTTCGGCATCGGGGCCTACACCTTCGCCCTGGTGTCTTCCACCCAGTTCGACATCCACCTGCCGTTCCTGGTGGCGCTCCCGGCAGCCGCCTTCATCACCATGGGTTTCGGCCTGGCCCTGGGATCCACCAGCATCCGGCTGAGCGGCGACTACCTGGCCATCGTCACCCTGGCCTTCGCCCAGATCTTCAAGCTCCTGCTCCTCAACCTGGACCAGCCTGTGAACATAACGGGCGGGGTGAACGGAATCTTCGGCTTTGATCCCATCGTCATCTTCGGGTTCCGCCTAATGTCGCCGGTGGCCTACGCTTACCTCATCTGGGGCGCGGCACTCCTGACCATCATCGCCAGCTGGCGTCTCAAGAAGTCACGATACGGCCGCGGCTGGGAGGCCATTCGAGAGGACGAGCTGGCGGCCGAGGCCCTGGGCGTGAGCACCACCTGGATGAAGCTCAAGGCGTTTGCCGGAGGCGCGTTCGTGGCGGGGGCCACCGGAGCGATCTTCGCCTCTTTCCAGGATTCGGTCTTTCCCAACAACTTCGACTTTCCCCAGCTCGTGATCGTCTACTGCATGGTGATCCTCGGCGGCCTGGGAAACATTCCGGGAGTGATCCTCGGAGCTGTTCTTCTGACCATCCTTCCCGAGTTTCTGCGGGAGTACGGGGCTTACCGCATGCTGTCCTACGGGCTCATCCTGGTGGTGCTCATGGCCGTGAGGCCCCAGGGCCTGCTGGGTTCGGTCCGGTTCCTGGTGAAGGAAAAGCGGCGGCCCGACAAGGACGAGACCGGTGTGCTGCGCGCGTCCACTGATCTCTACTATTCCGGGGAATCCAAGGCCGCCGAAGAGGAGCCGGCGCACATTGCCGGGGACCGCGTGGTGCTGGAGCTGAAGGGCGTCACCATGCGCTTCGGGGGCCTTACGGCGGTCCAGGACCTGGACCTCGAGCTGAGGGAGCGGGAAATCCTGAGCATTATCGGCCCGAACGGGGCGGGCAAGTCCACGGTCTTCAATGTGATCTCAGGGATCTACCCGCCCACGGAGGGCACCATACGCCACGAAGGAAGCAAGATCAACGGACTCAAGCCCCACCTGGTGGCCCGGGCGGGCATTGCGCGCACCTTTCAGAACCTGCGGCTATTCACCAAGATGACCGTGCTGGACAATGCCAAGGTGGGCCAGTTCTGCCGCACCAAGGCCGGAGTGCTCTCCATCCTGCTTCACCTTCCGCGATTCAAGCGGGAGGAGGCCGAGACAGAGAAGAGGGTCAGGGAGATCCTGGCCCTCTTCGGAGCCAGGCTCACCGGGTACCGCTTTGATCAGGAGGCCCAGTTTCTGTCCTATGCCAATCGCCGGCGTCTGGAGATCGCCCGGGCCCTGGCTACAAACGCCCGGGTGCTCATGCTGGATGAGCCCTCCGCCGGCATGAACCCTCAGGAAACCCTGGAGATCACCGGCTTCATCAAGGAACTGAGGGATATCCACGGCTACACCATTCTCCTGATCGAACACAAGCTCAACCTGGTGAAGTCCATTTCCGACCGGGTGATCGCCCTGGACTACGGCCGCAAGATCGCCGAGGGAACCTATGAAGAGGTGGCGGGAAATGAAAGGGTCATAGAGGCCTACCTGGGACGAAAGAAGAAGCGGGCCGCGGGCGTCGGGTCCGGCGGTGAAAAACCCGAGCGGGCATAGCGTATGAAAACCAATCATCACGGAGCATCGTCACCTGGAGCAGCCCGGCCGATCCTGGAACTCGTGGGGGTGGACACGTTTTACGGTAACATTCAAGCCCTGTACGATATTCACCTCGAGGTCCGCGACAAGGAACTGGTCTGTTTGCTGGGGGGTAACGCCTCGGGCAAGTCCACGACCCTCAAAACCATTCTAGGCGCTTGCAGGATCAAGAGGGGGGAGGTGCGCCTCGAGGGTGAACGGATCGACGCCCTGCCCACCAAACACATCATCGCCCGGGGCGTGGCCATCGTCCCGGAGAACCGCCGCATATTCCCACGCCTCTCGGTCCTGGAAAATATGGAAATGGGGGCCTTCCTTCGCAAGGACAGTGAGGGCGTCAAGCGGGACATCGACCGCATGCTGGAACTCTTCCCCGCACTCAAGGCCAGGCTCCACAACCCGGGCATGACCCTCAGCGGCGGCGAGCAGCAGATGCTGGCCATGGCCCGGGCGCTCCTCAGCAACCCACGGGTCCTTCTCATGGATGAGCCGTCCATGGGGCTCGCACCTCTGCTGGTAGACCAGCAGTTCGATCTCATTCAGGGCGTGAACCGCCGCGGCACTGCCGTCCTGGTGGTGGAACAGAACGCCAGTATGGCGCTCTCCATTGCGAACCGGGGCTACGTGCTCCAGACCGGCGCCATCGTCCTTGCGGACACGGCCGAAAACCTCCTGGGCAACGAAATGATGCAGAGAGCCTACCTCGGCGGGGAAGTTGCTTAATAATTACAGGTATCGAGAAGCGAACGAGCTCAGCCGGTACCCGCCGGCGAAGAACTCGATCAGACTCACCATGTCGAAGACCGGCACCCGGAGAAGGCGCTGGACATCCTCGCGAAAGGTTACCAGATTGGTACACTCCAGTACCACCGCCCCCAGGGACTCGCCGGAAAACCCGCGGGCCGCGTCCACCACGCCCCTGCGCATGGCCTCTACGTCCAGGCTTTCTTCACGGTCCATGACCACCCGCTGAAACTCGGGGCTCTCCTCCATCCCCCGAACGGCCAGGCGGGACCGGTCCGCACCGGCTGCCTGCAGGTGCTCGTCCTTGAGGATACGAGTATCCCCGGTGATCAGGCCGATCTTTCGTGACCCGGGCAGGAAGGCCGAGATCAGGGGGATGAGGGAGAGAGGGGATCCCAGGAAGGGGACCTCGAGCTGATCGGCCACCTCCGCCTGGAACAGGGAGAAAAGTCCGCAGTCGGCCGCCACGAACCGGACGCCTTGATCCTGGAGCCGGCGGGCCGCTTGAACCACCAGTTCCACCCGGTCCTTTCTGCACGCCACCAGGTCCTCAAAGGGAAACCCTCGGACCACGCCGTACCGGACCGGAAAGGGAAAGGTCTCTGCATGGCCCGGATCCCCCGGAACCCGGGGAATGGTGGACTCGGTCATGAGGATGCCTGCAACTTGCCCGTACGAAGCGAAACCTCCATGGACCTCTCGGGACATGGTATGCCTCCTCTTATGATGGCTTCTTGTCTACACCGCACTCAGGAGGCCAGCAAAAATAACTTGAACATCTTGCATCTCATCTTCGGGCCATCTTCGGCTGCGGCTCAATCGCAAAATCCTCGACGTAGTCCAGCTACGTCTGTGGTTTTGCTCAATCGCCGCAGCCAAATATGACCCAAATCTGAGCGCAATTTTGTCCAATTTATTTCTGCTGGCCTCCTCAGCTGATTCGATCGAGCACCTCAGGCGGAACCCGAAGCACGGAGCACCCGTCCGCCCGGTTGACCGCATTCCGCGCCAGGGCCTCGCGAAACGCACGCTCCTTTTTGGCGCGGCCGGCCTCTGCCAGGTGAGCCGCATTCTCCTCGGGCATGGTCTCGAGCTCCAGGTATCCGGCCTCCTCCGCTGCGCGGACCAGGTCGTCGCCCTTGTCCGTGCGCACGATAAGGGTGTTCCAGCCGGGCCTCCCTTCTAACATGCCCACTGACAGGTCGGCCCACTGCGAGGTGAGATCCGGGCAGATAGAGCAGGTACCGGGGATGAGCGGGCGGATCTCATCGAGGGGAATGTCCAGAGATTCCTCTCCGAGCCGAACCACCAGCATATCCGCGGGCGGCGGCGGAATGTCCATGCCGGTCACCCGGTCGAGGTCCACTCGCTCGAAGAGGAATCCATTGAGCGCCCTGGAATCCAGGGCCCAGTTGCAGAAGAGTCCCACGGTCAGCGCCACAGGATCGCGGAAATCCTCCTGCGAGGTCGGGTCCCCCTTCATCTGGGCCACGGCGGTCATCTGGCAGGGGGTCCCCACCACGCCCGGACGCCGGTACCCCTGCCGGACGGCCCGGTTGAGCCCTTGCAGGGTGGGTGCGGCCGCAAACTTGCTCGAAGCGCATTCCAGTACTTCCAGCTCCTCAGTGACGATCCGGGGCACCGGCCAGGGCCCTTCTCGATCCGTGAGAACGGCCGCGTCGATGACGCCCGAGCCCAGGGCGAAGGCCATCAATGCGCTCACCGCGCCTCCGCCCTGAAAGGACGCCTCGGGCAGTGCGGCCCCAGCCCGGGCCGCCCGAATACACCGGTACACCCCCAGGTCGAGGCCTTTATAGGCGCACCCCCGGAGTCTCCAGGAGAGCTCGTCCAAATCCACCTCGATCTTCGGACAAAGGGCGAAGCAGCGCCCGCTCTCCAGATCGCAGGGAAACACCTGAAGGGTTCGCCCCTTGTATTGTTGGAAGTAAGGGCAGAACTCCACACACGCTCCGCAGCCGATGCACAACCCCGCCTGCTGAACGTTTTCAACCAGTTCCCTGGGGCCTCCGCCATACTTCATCGCTTTGTTTCCGTCTCGAAAGAGTTTTCACTGACAGAACTTTTCGAATTGGTTTTTGCAAACCGGCCCAAGTCAAAGCCCCTGTCAAAGGCCTCCAGATTCAGATCGACAAATTGGGCCGGCAGCTCTTCTTGCAGAGTCTTCTTGAACCTTTCGGGCTTAAAACCAGTCCACCCGGAACTGCACAATGCTCCAAGCATGACCGTATTCAGGGCCTGGACGTTTCCCAGGGCCCTTGCAGCCTCGGATCCCGCCACCCTGCGGCAGCTCCCGGTCATCCGGTCGAGAAGCGACCACAGCGCGGCCTCGTCGGGGTAAGGGAACCGCCCGGCCTGCACTCCGATGGGCATGATTGGAGACTCGTTCACCAGGGCGGCCGTTTCGGGGCGGCCGAACTGACTCTGAATACGCAGGGCCTCCAGGGGCTCAAACGCCACCAGGATGTCCAGTGCCCCCCGGGGCACGAGCGGCGGCAGGGGGCGAGCTTCGGTCCACCTGACGTGACTGGCCACGGCCCCGCCGCGCTGGGTCAGCCCGTACACGTCCCCCACTGTGACCTCCAGCCCCTCCCCGAGCGCCACTGAGGCCAGCAGCCGTGCGGCCAGCACATTGCCCTGGCCTCCCACACCCGTGATCACCACGTTGGTCAACGCCTTCATGGTCTTCCGTCCTTCGAACATTCGATGAGAATGGCCTCCCTGGGGCACACCTGCACGCAGAGCCCGCAGCCCGTGCAGACCTGCTCGTCTATTCGGGCCGCGCCGCTCTCCGGATCGAACAGTATGGCCGGGCAGCTCAGGATGCGGCTGCAGAACCGGTTGCACCCGCAATGATCTCCGAGGCACTTCTCCGCATCCACCCACACCCGCGGCTGCGCGCTCCGGTCGGTCCGTTTCTGGAAAAAGGTGGCGCAGCCGTGGCGGAACACGAGCACGTGCACACCGCCGGTCTCTACCGCCTGGAGCACCGCCTCCACGGCGGCGTTCACATCCGCCACCGGATCCAGCACCGCGGCCTCGGCCCCCAGGCCCCGCGCCGCATCCTCGATCCTGAGCTCGCGCTTGCCGTGAGAGACCGCAGCCGGAGTGGCCGGATTGACTTGAAAGCCGGTCATGGCAGTCACTGCATTGTCCAGTATAACGAAG
>CAZQCK010000064.1:0-18440 GCA_964591925.1 uncultured Desulfobacterales bacterium | reverse complement strand
CGTCACCTCTTGATCTCCTTGATCTTGACAAAAAATCTTCCTTTCTGAATTGGAAACTCAGCAGTGCCCAAAATTCGCTTATGTATGGGCACTCCCCACTTTCCATTCAGATAGGAGGAACGCCATGCCGACAAGCATCCCGGTAAAGACCCGCTCCAGAAATCAGATGCAGGACATCACCGGCGACGTTCAGAAAAAGGTTGCGGATGCGGGGATCGAAACCGGCGTCTGCATGGTTTATGTGCCCCACACCACCGCCGGTGTTACCATCAACGAAGGGGCCGACCCCGCGGTCTGCAAGGACATCCTGAACAAGCTCGAAGAGCTGGTTCCTCCCAACGCGGGTTACCTCCACATGGAGGGCAATGCAGACAGCCATGTGAAGGCCTCCCTCATGGGAAGCTCGGTCTCCGTTATGGTGGAAAACAGCCGTCTGGTGCTGGGCACCTGGCAAAAGATCTTCTTCTGCGAGTTCGACGGGCCACGCACCCGCAAGGTGCACGTCTCTTTTTCACAATGAGCCCCTCCACCGGCCGGCTGAACGCGCTCAGCAACGGTAAAAGGCCTGCGCCCTGATACGATCGGCCTGATTTGCGCATTCCGTGAACCTTGTGGGGAGGCCGGCCGCACCGGTCTATACCAGGCCGATGCGAGCGGAGTCCCGCCCGTTCTCCTCGAGCCACTCGCACACCGCATCGGCCCGGGCCGCCATGAGGGCGTCGCTGCGATTCGGGGAGCGGGATCCCAGAATGATCTGGTGATCCGCTGTGATGCACGGGTGAAAGGAGAGAATCATGGCTGCGGCAACGGCCTCCTGGATTCCGGTTGCACGTGTCCCTCGGAACCATTTCGCGGCGAGCGTCAATTGACTT
Organism: uncultured Desulfobacterales bacterium; assembly: GCA_964591925.1. Classification (GTDB taxonomy): domain Bacteria; phylum Desulfobacterota; class DSM-4660; order Desulfatiglandales; family HGW-15; genus JAIPEI01. Next base: position 17,568 of record CAZQCK010000064.1, on the reverse strand, counting down.
CCACCTCTGCAGGCATTATAGTGCATGCGAAAGATAGCACAAGCGAACAGGGGTGTCCGTTCGAGGAGAAAACTATGCCGATTTACGAATTTCGTTGTGTCCAGTGTGGACAGGTGTTCGAGAAAATCTTCAAATCATCCGACGAGGCGGTGGAACTGGCCTGCCCTGAGTGCGGCGCCATGGTGGTGGAACGGGTAGTCAGCGTGACCAACCATGCCGTGGGAGTCGGCTCCGAAGGCAAGCAGGCCCGGCTGGACACAAAGTCCTGCGGCCCGGGCAACTCCTGCACCACCCTCGAGCTTCCAGGCCACAGCCGCTGAGCTCTTTCCGGGCCGGGGCTTTGAACTCTCCGTGAATCCGATCGACAAAACCACCGGGCGCAAGGGCGAGCTCGATCAAGACGACATGGCCCACATAGCATCCGTCTTCGAGGAAGAGATGGTGCCGAAGCTTCAGCGGCACCACGCGCGAAACGGAGTGCTGAGCTGCGAATTCGCGGGCCGGGCTTACACCTGCTGGATGCTCCGCTTCCGGGCCTCGGGAAAAGGCTTTGACATCACGGGGTATGAGTACGACGAAGACGGATCCGGAATCGACCTGGATCTCTGATGCCGGCCGGTCCGGACAACCCAAGCGAGACCACCACCTATGTTGGACCCCAAACTGCAAGGTCGGGATTTTGTCAAACGACCCGCCTGCCCGTTCTGCGGGTTGATCGTTGAAAAGCCTCGAGAGCTGTCCACCCGAAGGCAGGGAGAAATGCCCGTGGGTACCTGCACCTGCGGTGCGGTGTACGCCTGCGACGAGAGCGGCCGCAACGTGGGTTCCGCGCAGATCGAAGCCCTGGTCTTCGGCTGCGACATGGACTGGGACCTGGCCTGGAACCTGCTGCCCGAAGAGGACTACCGCCAGGAGATCGTTGAGCACTATGATCTCCGGAACCACCTGATAGTGCCGGGCGGCTTTCTGGAGAGTCGTCGCATCGCCGGGGTGCTTGTGTTCATGCGCCTGCATGACGACGTGCTGGAGGTCACGGCCGAAGGGGTCCGCAAGCGTCTTCGACAGGCCACTCCGGTTCCGGCGGCAAAGGTCTCTTCGAGCAGATCACCGGCCCGGACCCCATCGCTGAAAAAACGCGACGTGGAAAACCACGTGCAGGCCTATGACCTGGGCCCCCTTTTGCAGGCCGCTCCCACGGACGGAAAACTCCTTCGAACCCTTCAACGGCTTCTCTACACAGGAGACCTCCGGATTCGGCGCAGGGCCGCCGAAGCCATGGGCCGCGTGAGCGCGATCGCCGGTGAAACCAACCCCGCATCAGTATCCAAGCTTTTGCAGGGGCTCTTCTACGCCGTCACGGACACGGCGGCCTCCAGCTGGGGCGCGTTCGAGGCCATCGGTGAGATCATACTTCACAAGCCGGAGCGTTACGCAGGCTACCTTCCACAGCTCTACCCCTTTCTGGGCGACGAGACCCGCCGAGCGGCGGCAATGGAGGCTGTCGCCACGGTGGCTGCAGCAAGGCCCGATCTTCTTCGAAAGCACGCCTTCCATTTCCTGGCTTTTCTGGAAGACCCGGATCCGGCCGTCCGCGGTCACACGGCCCGCCTTCTGGGTCATCTCGCCGCAAAAGAGATGCAGGAGGACCTGGAAAAACTCCTCGAGGACGAAAGCGAAGTCAGGATCTACCGATACGGTGACGTGCTTACTACCACCGTCGGCCGCCTCGCCCGCGAGGCCCTGGAACGGATGTAGGCACCATGGAAGTCACCTATCTCGCCTCCTCCCCCGGCGGCGACATCCCCCTGAAACCGGACGACCTGGCAAAACCGTTTCGCATCTCACCTCATGAGACCCACCCATTCCTGACCCTTGGCAACTATCTGGATGTTGTGCGGGACTTCGTTTTGGACCATGACGGCCGTCTCCTGTTCAACCTCCTGGAGCGCAGAGGCGGGGGCCGGGTCTCCCCCCGGAATCCGGGGTCGCTGCGGATCTGCACCCGGAAGCACGGCGCCCTCTATCACGTGGCAAGCGTAGAGGTCCGAATCGGAGGGGATCGCTTCAAGCTCTGCGCCAGCACTGCGATTTCCGAAAAGGCCGGCCGCTGGCTCACCCGGGAGGTCGAGGTGCTGAAAGAGCTTCATCGAAAATTCAGGCTGCCCTACCTTCCGGTACCTCTTCGATTCGGAAAGGTCTCCTGCCAATGCGAGGGATGCAGTGCATCCTTCAGCGTGCTCCTGGTCGACTGGTTCGAAGGTTTCCACGAATGGCACCTCGTGCCGGTCGAGCCGGGGGGAGAACCGGCGGTGCACATCTGGGACCACGCTCACGGCTACCGCCTGGCCACCAAGCGCGAATCCGAATCCCTGTTTTGGGAGGCCGCCCGCATCCTCACTCGTTACTACGACCCTGAAGGCCGGCGGCAGATCCTGGCCTGGCACCACGCGGCCGGGGACTTCGTGGTCCGGCCGCAAAACAGCTCCCTGGCGGTCCGGCTCACCACGGCCCGCCGATACGGGCCGCTCCCGGGCCTGGGACCGGAGGACGGCCCTCATGCGGCCGTGGCCCTGGCCTGCTTTTTCCTGAATCTGGCTCTTCGCATGCGGCTGGACAAGGAGGATGGATTGGGGCGGGTGCAGTGGGCCGGAGAGGACGCGCTTCAAGGGACGGTCAACGGCTTTTTCGCAGGGTTGGCCGAGCAGAGGCGCTCAGGCACGCCCATCCTGGAGGAAGACATCGAGGTTCTTGACCTCTTTCGCTCCTTTTCCCCGGACGAGCTCCTCACTCTGCACGAGCCTATCCTGAGGCAATTCTCCAAAGACCTGGAAGAGGAGGCACTGGCACTGGTGGAGGACCGTCTCGAGGATCACGTCAGGGCGCTTCACCGGAACCTTCGAGGGGTTCGTGGATGAGGCTTTCGAGCGGGGTGGTCAGGGCCTTGGATACCGAAACCAGAAGCCCGGCCCGCTCCGGTTCTTCTCCCCCCTCCTTCTCCACGAGATCCCTGGACATGTCATAGAGATCCCGGAACACGCCGTCCAGATCGAAGGCCGGATAGGATACACCCTGCTCGAAGCCGGACAGGCCGCACACTCGGGCCTTTCCCCGAATCTTGGTGGGAACGCCGTAGATTCGGCAGGTGATGGGCCGCACGGTATAGAGAACACATTCCCGCTCCTCGTTCAGGAGGGGACACCGCACCCTTTCGGCGGCAAGAGGATCCCCCATGATTTCGCCGCCCTGTTCCTGCTCCCGCAGTCTCTGGTGCACCCGGGCGAGGTCCCGATCAGACCGTGCGCAACGAAGTACAACCTCGGCCTTCTCCTCGCTGGGAAGCCGCCCGAAATGGTGCTGCAGGTAAGCGGCCTCCACGAGAAAGAGGCCGAAGACCGCCTGGCAGCAATCGTCACAGTGCCGCTCGCACCGAATGCAGCCCGAATAGCTCTCGCCCATTTTATCAAAGGCCTCGTCCGCCATGGCGGCGAGGGATTCATAGCCTCGAAACAGCTGGGACAGATGTGCATCTTTCACCGGTGGGGCTCCAATCGCTCGAGAAATTCCGGATGGACCCGGAACCCCAGGGCGACCGCCTTGTCCACATGCTCGATCGCCTTGTCAAACCGGTCCAGATTAAAGTAGGCCGCCGCCAGGTTGTTGTGCCCCAGGCCGAAGTCCGGAGCCATGGCCACGAGCTTTTCGCCGACCTCTACGGCCTTGTCCATGTCCCCCTTCTGCAAATGGGCGTTGACCAGGTTGCTCCACGCCTGAACGATCTTGGGGTTCAGCTCGATGGACTGTTCCAGCGCCTCGATCGCCTCATCGCTCTTCTGCATCTGGAGGTAGGCGAAACCGATGTTCGCGTACCCCCGGGCGTAGCGGGGTTCCAGCTGGACCGCCTTTTGGTTGCACTCCACGACCCGCGCCAGGTCCCCCTTCTGAAAGTAGATGTACCCGAGGTTGACGTGCCCCTCGAACATCCTGGCGCTCTCGTTGATGGCGTCGTTGAAGGCCCCGATCGCCTCGTCCAGACGTCCCTGCTCCATGAGCCCCACACCGAGGTTGTAGGAGGTATTGGCGCACTCTGGATTCTCGGCCAGCTGCTGCTTCTGCTCGGCAATAAAATGCTCCGCGTCTTGCGGCGTTTTCATGCGATACTCCACGGCCGCCTGGAGCGGCCTTTCCGGTGATACTCGAAATCATTGAATGACGACCAAGGGATTCCCTGAAGACCCGTCTCCTTTTACAAAATCGTTGTGATCGCCTGGTTGCGCAGACGGAAAGAGGCCGCACTCCACATGGGAGAAGCGACCTCTCACCTCTGCTGGTTTTCAGAAACCAGGGCTAGTTTCCATCCGGAAAGGGTCTTTTTTGCCAATCTCATCGTCGATCAGCGAGGTTCCTTGTGCGGCGTACGAGAGTACGCCTCCGCGTCACCTCTTGATCTCCTTGATCTTGACAAAAAATCCTCCTTTCTGAATTGGAAACTCAGCCGTGCCCAAAGTTCGTTTATGGACCGGCACGGGCTAATAATCTTCCGTCTGCCCCCTGCCCTTCATGCCGTACATGGTGCTGCTGCCCGTGGAGAAATAGATCAGCTTCTCCTCGTTGATCAGGGCGGTAGCAGCCTTTTTGACCTCCCGGGCCTTGGCATCGGGCTTGACCTTCCTGACGGCCTTTTCCAGGTCGCTGAAATAGAACTTGGTCTTCTTGCTGCTTTCAGCATAATCCATGATGGCCTTTTTCAACTCTTCCATCGGTTACTCCCTTCTGTCCGCTCGAGCGGGCAATGCAGCTGCTACTCGACGCCCCCGGCGGCCTTGGACACCGCCCAGGAGGCCTCGGTGTACTTGAACTGCGTGGAGGTCCTGTAGGTGTCGTACTGGAGCCGGTAGTCGTCGATGAGGTGCTCGCTGAAATCCAGATCGCACTTTTCGAAGAACTTTTCCCAGCCGATCCGATCGGCCCAGTCACCGATGCGCTCGTACTTATTGGCATCGGCCGCGTACGCCTCGATGATCTTCTTCACATCGCGGCAGACCTCGGGATATCTGGGGAAATTGTTCGGCAGAAAGGGCACCACCACCTTGGAAAACTTGGGAGGCGTGATCCGGTTGGATATCTTGCCGCCGGCCAGGATGGTCACACCGTCGCCTTCCTTATCCGAGAGGGGAAGGGCCATGCACATGGTGTAGCAGTTCCCGCAGAACATGCAGCGCTCGTTCTTGATCTTCACGGTCTTCTTGCCGTCTTCCGTCTTGGCCGGAGAAATGGCGCCCGTGGGGCAGGCTGCGATGACCAGGGGAATTTCGCACACATTGTCGAGCACCTGGTGGTCGACGAGCGGCGGCTTCCGGTGGTATCCCAAAAGTGCGATATCCGAGCAGTGGACCGCTCCGCACATGTTAAGGCAGCAGGCCATGGAAATCCGGACCTGCGCCGGAAAGGTCATGCCCTGGAAGTACTCGAACAGATCGTCCAGCACCGCCTTGACCATGGAGGAGGCATCCGTAGCCGGGGTATGGCAGTGGATGTATCCCTGGGTGTGCACGATGTTGGTGAGCCCGGCCCCGGTACCGCCGATGGGGAACTTCTGGCTTCCGGAAACGTGCTTTCGGCCCTGGAGGTCCTTTTTCAGGGCCTCCATCTTGTCCTGGCTGTCGGTCATGAACTCGATGTTGTTCCGAGTGGTAAACCGGACAAAGCCTTCGCAGTGCTTGTCCGCGATGTCGCAGATCTCCCGCACGTGCTCCACGGTCATGAACCGGCAGCCTCCGCAGCGAACCGTAAACACCTTGTCGCCGCTCTCGGAGACGTGGACCAGAACGCCCGGCTCCAGGATTTCGTGGTGAGTCCACTTGCCGTAATTGTTCTGAATGATGGATGGAAAATACTGCCAGAAATGACGCGGCCCCAGGTCCGTGAGCCGGTTTTCCATAGGTTTGTCGGGGTTGTACAGTCCGAGTCTGTCCTGAGATAATGCCATGATCGCTCCCTCCTATCTCGCGTGTCTGGAACGGTAGTCGTCGATCGTTCGGTCCCATCCGCCTTCCACGTCCTCTTCCTTCCAGAAGATGTAGGGATTTGCGCGGGGTGCGGTGACCATCTGGGGCATGGGCGGAATTTCCAGGACCTCCAGGAACTTGGGAATACCGTAGCGCTGAATCAGCTCGCCCAGACGCTCGCGGTTCTTTCCCTCTTCCATCCACCAGTCCCAAACCTTTTCAACCACTTCCTTGACGTTGTCGTAAGGATTCTCCACCTTCATGAACGGAATGGTGAGGACGGACATCTGGGCACCTTCGAGGATCGGGGCCTTGGCTCCAAAGAGCAGACTCACGCCCGTGTCCTTGCCCGGCCGAAGGGCCTGGGGCATAACGTTGATGCAGTGCATGCAGCGCGTGCACTCCTTGTCGTCGATCTTGAGGGTGTCCCCTTCCATCCACATGCAGTTGGTGGGGCAGAGGTCGATGACCTCTTTCTGGATGTCGAACTTGCCCCAGTCTTTGCCGGCGTGGGCGCCGCCGTTGGGCACGATCTCCCCGCCCATGTAAGCCTTCACCGCGGTCTGGTCGATCCGGATGTCGTCCCGCCAGGTGCCGATGAAGGACATGTCCGCGCGGGCGATGGCCGCAACGCAGCCGTTGGGGCAACCGTCGAACTTGAACTTGAACTTGTAGGGGAAAGCCGGCCGATGGAGCTCGTCCTGGTAAAAGTGGGTGAGCTCGTAGCACATGTCCTGGGTGTCGATGCAGGACCACTCGCAGCGGGCCTTGCCTATGCAGCAGGCGGGCGTCCGCAGGTTGGAGCCGGAGCCTCCCAGGTCCTGCTGGAGCACGTGACCCAGCTCGAAGAAGATGGGCTCGAGCTGCTCGGTGAAGGTCCCCAGGAAGATGATATCGCCCGTGGAGCCGTGGAAGTTCATCATGCCGCTCCCGCGGTACTCCCACAGGTCGCAGATGGACCGAAGGTAGTTGGTGTCGTAGAACTTGCTGGCGGGCTGGTTGACCCGCATGGTGTGGAAGTGGGCGATGGAAGGGAAGGTCTCCTGCATGTCCGAGTACCGGCCGATTACTCCTCCGCCGTATCCGAAGACGCCCACGATGCCGCCGTGCTTCCAGTGGGTTTCGCCGTGGTCGAAAGAGAGCTGAAGCTGCCCCAGCATGTCCTCCACCACCTCGGCTTTGATCATCATCCGGTCCTCGGGAAGCTTGTGCCGGCGCAGGGCTTCACGCTTAGAGTCGGCCACGAAGCTCGGCCACGGCCCCTTTTCCAATTCGTCCAAATCCGGGATGTTGTGCTTGATCTTGAAGCTCTTGAGCTCATCCTCGGTGTAATTGTTCAGCTCCTCGTCGGAGTAGATCCGGAGCTCTTGGTAGTTGAGCTTGGTTTGTTCTTCTCTTGGTTCGAAAGCCATTATCCGTGCCTCCTTTTAGGGTACAAAAGGTTGGTTCCTCTCAGGCCAAAAGGGGAAACCCCGTCGTGTATAGACAACCTTGCTCTTCACCTCCTCCCCGAATAAAGATAGAAGCCTTTTCCGGACCCGCTGACCGGTCCGTCCGGTTATGCAATGGTTCGCCCTGAGGCACCTGCTAGTTTCCATCCAGAAAGGGTCTTTTTTGCCAATCTCAGCGTCGATCAGCGAGGTTCCTTGTGCGGCGTACGAGAGTACGCCTCCGCGTCACCTCTTGATCTCCTTGATCTTGACAAAAAATCCTCCTTTCTGAATTGGAAACTTAGCAGTGCCCAAAATTCGTTTATGGATGGGCACCTGCTAACCGCAAATACCGGAATTTGCTAATATTTTGAGAAAACAGATTGAAATTTAAATCAGAATCGGGCCGAGATGTCAATAAAAAACAGCAGATGCCGAAAAAGTCGAGCTGGAATTTCTCACTTTGAGCCGGTTTTCATTGACATTCACTCCTAAAGAGTCTATCACCGCACGCATCGGCCGGACCATTCCCCGTGCCGAGGCGAAAGACGCCGGCTCGGGGGCACAACCCACCCAAGGATGTTCTGTTTTCAATGCCTACATCACCGCCCAGATTGATGGTCACCGCCCTCAAGGGGGGCGCCGGCAAGACCATTCTCTCTTTGGGCCTGGCTGCATCCTGGACGCGAAAAGGAAAACGCATCGCCCCCTTCAAGAAAGGGCCTGATTTCATCGACCCGGGATGGCTCTCCCTGGCCGCGGGTAGGGCCTGCCACAACCTGGACCCTTTCATGATGGACGAGGGCCAAATCCTGCACACCTTCCTGCGCCATGCGCAGGAGGCGGACGCGGCCCTGATAGAGGGAAACCGGGGCCTGTTCGACGGACTGGACCTGGACGGCTGCTGCAGCTCGGCCGAGCTTGCGCGATGCCTGCAATCCCCCACCGTTCTGATCGTGGACGTCACCATGACCACCCGCACCATCGCAGCCGTGGTGATGGGTTGCCAGGCGTTTGATCCGCTCCTGGATCTGCGCGGGGTGATCCTCAACCGCGTGGGCGGTTCCAGACAGGAGACCGTGGTTCGAGACGCAGTGGAGCAATACTGCGGCCTGCCGGTGCTGGGATCGGTTCGAAAGCTTGTAGACAGCCGGTTTCCCGAACGCCACATGGGGCTCATTCCCCACCAGGAACGCACCCGCGCCGAGGAAGCCGTGTCCTGGGCCGAAAACGTGGTCCGGCAAAGCCTCGACCTCGACGCCCTGTGGGATCTCGCCCTGGGCGCCGCCCCTCTGGAAGCCCCCTTGGAGCAGGCCCCCGCCGAGGCCGGTGTCGCTCCGGCATCATACGCCCCCCCTCCCCGCATAGGCTACCTCCTGGACAGCGCCTTCTGGTTCTACTATCCGGAAAACCTCTCCGCGCTGGAGGAAGCCGGTGCCGAGCTCGTCAAAATCAACGCCATCGAGGATCCGGCCCTCCCAGACCTGGACGGCCTTTACATCGGGGGCGGGTTTCCCGAGACCCAGGCCGAAAAACTCGCGGCCAACCGGACCTTCCGGGAGGACCTCAGAAGGCGGATCGAGGCCGGTCTTCCGGTCTATGCCGAATGCGGCGGGCTCATGTATCTCGGTGAGAACCTTGTGGTGAAAGACATTGCTCACCCCATGGTGGGGGCCCTGCCCGTGGACTTCCTGCTCGAACGTAAACCCCAGGGGCATGGGTACACCATTCTCGAGGTGACCTCGGACAACCCGTTCTACGAACCGGGTACCCGTCTCAAGGGGCATGAGTTTCATTACTCCCGGCCGGTTTTCCGCACTCGAGAGGGAATGCGGCCGGCCTTTCGCGTGGAGCGGGGACGGGGACTGGACGGCGAAGGGGACGGCCTGTGCCGAAACAATCTACTGGCCACTTACACGCACATCCACGCGGTGGGAGCCACATTCTGGGCGGAATGTATCATTCGAAAAGCGGTGGAATTCAGGAAAAACCATCGGCTGAAAATTTCTTCGAATTCTTAAAAGAAGGATTGACAACCCTGGATTTATGCGATATACAAAAGAATCCGCCAATACGTAAGCCCTTAAAAATATTGGATATTATACAATCAAAAGAGGAGGTTTCAGGTTATGCCGACGATTGAATTTGAGGGAAACACCTTTAACGTGGACGAAGACGGCTTCATAGATGATTTCAACAACTGGAACGAGGCCTGGGTTCAGCACGTGAAAAAGGAAGAAGGCATCGAGGAGCTCACCGACGAGCACTGGAAGGTCATCAATGTCCTCCAGGATTACTACAAGAAAAACGGCATCGCTCCCATGGTACGCATCCTGTCCAAGGTAACCGGATTCAAGCTCAAGTACATCTACGAGCTGTTCCCCTCGGGTCCGGGCAAGGGCGCATGTAAGATGGCCGGACTGCCCAAACCGACCGGTTGCGTGTAGTAGAGCCGGGCAAAAGCGCTGCGGAGCTCTTGACCGCAAAGCGCAGGGTGGAATCCTTTCCACCCTGCGCTTTTTTACTATCCTGAGCCGTCGAGCCTGCCTGAGATGCAAGAAGGAAGGTGCTTCGCTATAATCAGGTATGCGCAGGGCTATGAGGATTCGCTCACCGGCCCGTACAAATCCGGCCGCCGGTGGGGCAGGAAGTATTTCATCCGGTGGCGTCGAATGTCTTCCAGGAGGGAGCGGTCAAGCGTGGCGATTAGAAGGTGCTCCTCTCCGCCGAGGTATTGCTCCATGACCCGCCCGTCCGGACCCAGGAACACGATGACGCCGGGGAAGGGAAAGCCGCCCGGGCTCATGCCCACGGCGTTGCATGCCGCAATAAAAATGGCGTTGTCGAATGCCCTTCCCGTTAGATGACGCAGCCAGCTCTCGAGCTTCTCAGAAGGAGTACCGCGCGGAGACGCGTGGGGCATGATAACGATGTCCGCCCCCCCAAGTGCCATCATGGTGCTTATCTCGGGAAAATGACTCTCGTAGCAAAGCTGAATCCCGAACAATCTCCTTTTCCAACGAAACGTGCCGATTCGATTCCCGGGGCGAAAGCCCTCCCGTTCCTGGGGAGAGAGGTGGGTCTTGCGATACGCACTCATGGGGCCTTCCGGCCTTGCCACAACGTGGCTGATAAAGGGCCGGCCGCCGGCCGAGGGCTCGACCAGGCCGGCAAGCACCACCAGACCATGCGACCGGGCCATGCCGTGCACTCGCTCCAGGGCCTGATCATAGGGGATTGTTTGGTAAACAGACTCCGGGGCCTTCAGCACGTAGCCGGTGACCGACAGCTCCGGAAAGCACACCATGTCAGCCCCGCTTGCCGCGGCCTGCGCTGAAAAGGCTTCCATCCGATCCAGGTTCCGTTCGATTTCTCCAATTTCCGAGCGCATGCTGACAGCTGCAAGGCGAAAGGCTTCCATAGGCCTCCTTCTTCATTTCCCGATCGATTCCATCCGACCCGCAAGCCAGCATAGCCCACCCCGGCGGCCTTCGCAAGCGCCTCCCCTTTTTCGGGCTGCTTGCCTTTCAATCCGAACCGGGGTACCCTTCGCCATGCACCGGACGAACCGGACGGCCGATGTGACTGCAAAGTTTATCAACCTCACGGAGTGACAGCGTGTCTCGACGAAACGCCGATGCCTTTCGATGGTATGACCCGGTGCTTCTTCGCATCGTCCCTCCCCTGGCAGCCCTGCTCATCAAGCTCCTCATGCTTTCCTGCCGGGTGGTGCGCATCCACGGACTCGAAAAGGCTCAGGAAGCCGTTTCGCAAACCAAAGGGGGCGCGGTCTATGCCACCTGGCACCAGCGCATGTCCTACCACTTTCATCACTTCGGCTCCAGGCACGTGACCATGATGATCAGCCGGAGCCGGGACGGGGAATATGCCGCGCGCATGGCCGGCCGGCTGGGATTCCGCAATGTTCGCGGCTCCTCGAGCCGCGGAGGCGGGCGGGCGCTCCTGGAAATCATCGAGCGGATGCGGCAGGGTGAAATAGGGGGCATGCTCGCTGACGGGCCCCAGGGGCCGCCCCGCACCGCCAAGGTGGGCTCCGTGATCATGGCCCGAAACGCGGGGGTACCTCTCATCCCGGTGCTGTGGGGAGCTGATCGGTGCTGGATGTTCAACTCCTGGGACCGCTATCTCGTGCCCAAGCCCTTTGCCCGGGTGGTGGTGCGCTACGAGGAACCCCTCTGGATTCCCGCCCATGCCGCCGGCAGCGCTCTGGAGCCCTATCGAAAACGTTTCGAGGAGACGCTGAACCGAGGGACACGCTGGTGCGACGAGCAGTTCGGTGAAGCACGGCCCTGGAGAAAAGAAGAGAACAAAAGACCGAATCGTTATTGAAGCCGGAACCGAACCGGAATGTGAACCCGCATGGACACGGGTCGATCCCCCTTTCGGCCCGGTTTGAAGCGCCAACCCTTGACAGCATGCACCGCGGCCTTGTCCAGCATGCCGTGGCCGCTGGATCGGGCCACATCGAGCGCCCCCACACGACCATCCTCGGTCACCAGGACCTCCAGGACGACCGTTCCCTCGTACCCCCTGCGCCTCGCGAGCCTGGGATAGGAAGGCGGCGGGTTTTCCCTGTGGACGGGTACGGCCTCCACCAGGGGCGGGGACGGTTCGGATTTCTTCAGCGCCGGCTTACCGGCTTCCTTCGAAACCGATGCTGTGGGGGCGTTGGTTCCGCCGCCTGATTGCAGTGAGGGATCCTGAAGGCCCTCGACCCGATCACCGGGAATTCGAGGCATCTTAGCAGGGACGGACCCCGAGGCGGGGGCATGAGGAGTGGCAGAGGGCTTGTGCGCATGGTTCTTCGCAGGGCGGGGCAAAGGAGAGGAAAAAACGGCCCTCGGCCTCTTACCCTCGAAGGATCGAGGCTGGGGCTTAGAAGGCATAGGAGATTCGGTGTCCGACGAAGCCGAAGCGGGGGTGGAACCCACAAGCCGAATGGTGACCGCCCGCGGTGAGGCTGTTTTCGGAGGCCCCTGCGGGCACAGCCACGAGCCCTCTGATAGAAGCAGCAACCCATGCAGGGCCACGGCCATGCCTGCAGCGAGGAGAAGGCGTCTCACTTTCCGACTTCCGCCTCCGACTGGAGGGAGATGCGCGTAATCCCCGCCCTGCGGATGCGGTCGAGCACACCAAACAGCTGCTGGTAAGCGAGGGATTGATCCGCAAAGAGGAGCACTCCGGGATCTTCGGCCCTCCGGATCCGGCGGGCAAGCACCTCACTCAGATCGCCCATGGGCACCCGCACCCGATCCACAAAGACTCCGCCGTCCGCTCTGACCGTGACCGAGAGCACCGGCCTGCGATCGACCTCCGCCGCAGCCGAGGTCGGCAGGCGAACGGGCATACCGCGATGAAGCGCCATGGAGAGCATGGCATAGATGAAAAACACCAGGAGGAGAAAAACAATGTCGATCAACGGAAGCATTTCGATTCGGGCCCTTCGAGCAATCCGGTGAGGGATCTTCATGACAAATCCCCGTCTGCGCATTCAGAGCTCTGAACCAGCTTTTCGTAGACGATCTCCAGGCTGGTGGCGTACTTTTCTATGAGCAGGGCGGCGTTCTCCGCCCGGGCGTTGAAGTAGTTGTAGGGGAACACGGATAGGATGGCGATCCCCAGACCCGAAGCCGTGGTGATGAGGGCCTGGGCGATACCGCCTGTGACCGCACGGGGGTCCTCGATCCCTGCCTGACCGAGGAGATCGAAGGACGAGATGATCCCCAGGACCGTCCCGAAAATTCCCAGGAGCGGGGCCACCGTGATCATGGTGTCCAGCACGGCCAGATACCGGCGCATCCTTTGGATCTCATCGGCGGCTGCGGTCTCCATGGCCTTGCCCATGGAAAAATCGCGATGCAGGATACCGCTCACCAGAATGCGGACGATATAGTCCCCAGAGCCTGAAACCGCTCTGCGCACGCCTTCCCAGTCGCCTCTCCGGCACAGTTCGAGCACCCGGTCCACCAGGCCCTGATCCCGCCTCAGGTCCTCCCGCGCCCAGAACAGGGCCCGCTCCAGGACCACGGTCAAAGCCACCAGCGAACAACCCAGCAGGGGGACCATGACCGGTCCCCCTCTCATAAAAATCTCCATCATGAGCTTTCCTGTTTATCCTAAGGCACCATGGTCACCCGCGGTCTGCCCGTTTCCGGGTGCGCGTCCACGAGCACGGGGCAATCGAACACAGCCTTGATCGTCTCGGGCGTGAGCACATCAAGGGGAGGTCCCGAGGCCACCACGCGACCCTGCTTCAGGACAAACAGGCGGTCACAGTACTGTGACGCCAGATCCAGATCGTGTGAGACCACCACCACGCCAAGCCCCGCACCCTGGGCCAGGGAGGCGATCAGTCGAAAGATCCCTCGCTTGTGCTTCAAGTCCAGAAACGACGTGGGCTCGTCAAGGAGAAGCACGGACGGCTTCTGGGCCAAGGCCCGGGCGATCAGAATCCGCTGCCGCTCCCCTCCGGAGAGCGCGTGAATGTCCCGATCCGCGAGATCCAGGGCGTCGGTGGCACGAAGGGCCGCTTTGGCCTCTTTCCAGTCCTGCTCCCCCTCGAACTGAAGCCTCCGCAAGTGGGGAAAGCGTCCCATAAGCACCACTTCGATCGCAGAAAAGGAAAACCGGAAGTGGATCTCCTGAGAAACCATGGCCACGGAACGGGCCACCTCCACGCGGGAGAGATCTTCCAGAGGCCTGCCCTGAAGGCACACCACCCCCTCCCGAGGAGGAAGCAGGCCGTCCATGATACGAAGCAAGGTGCTCTTCCCTGACCCGTTGGGGCCCAAAACCCCCAGAATCTCTCCACTCCGGACCGCCAAGCTCACATCCCTGAGGGCCCACGCATCCCCGTAGCCGTATCCCGCGTGCTCCACGCTCAGGATCGCGTCCATCGGCTCCCCCTGGTCTTGAGCAGATAAAGAAAAAACGGGGCCCCCAGAAACGCGGTGACCACGCCCACCGGCAGCTCGCTGGGTGAGATCACGATCCGCGCCAGGGTGTCCGCGGCCACCAGGAAGGCGGCCCCTCCCAGGGCCGCCGCGGGAATGAGCACTCGATGGTCCGACCCAAAAGCCATGCGGGCCAAATGCGGAACAATGAGGCCCACGAACCCGATGAGCCCGGAAAATGAGACCACCAGGCCCACGAGCAGGGAAACCGTGACCAGGCAGGCGATCTTGATTCGCTCCACACTTACGCCCAGCTGGCGTGCCGTCTCCTCGCCGGTGGTGAGCAGATTCAGGTCCCGGGAAAAGGCGAACAGGACCAGCCCCCCCACCGCCGTGGCGGGGGCGGAAACGGCCAGGTGCGCGTAGCGACTCTGTCCGAGATCGCCGTAGAGCCAGAACAGCATGCTGTGAAGCCGGCTGTCCGTGGTGGTGGTGATGAAAAACATGATCAGGGCCGTGAAAAACGCATTGATGATCACCCCGGTGAGCAGAATGGTGGCCGATTCCGTTCCCATGCGGCGCCTTCCCAGGGCCATGAGGAGCATCAGGGTCAGGAGTGTCCCGGCAAACGCCGCCGCGGGCACGCCCAGGGAAAAACCCCATCCCAGGAGGATTCCGATGATCGCCCCGAAGGCCGCACCGCTGGACACTCCGAGGATGAAGGGATCGGCCAGGGGATTTCGAAGAACCGCCTGGAACACCACTCCGCCCAGGGACAGGGAAAACCCCACCACCGCGGCAAGCAGAATACGCGGCATTCGAATGCGGAACAGGATGAGCCCGGCTGCATCCTTGTCGCCGCAGGGATCCAGGAGACGCGCCAGAATGTCGGCCGGAGACAAATCGGCCGTACCCAAGACCAGACCCGCGGCCATAACCATTCCCAGGAGCGCGGTCATGGCCGCGGTCACCCCTATCACCCGGCCGGCGGTGAGAGCCGGCCGGGGTCCCTTTCCTCCTGTGTGTCCGGAACCTTTCATGGTATGCCGGTATTCCTTCCCTCAGGGTTTGCCGGCTTCCCCGTCCTCGAATGCTCCCGTTCAGGGTGAAGGAGCCGGGCCACGGCCTCGATCCCCTGGATTACGCGCGGGGACGGCCGATCGATCAGATCGGAGTCGATCAAATGGACCCGCCCGTTTCGGACGGCCGGAATAGTGCCCCACTGATACCAGGCCTGCCGGGCCTCCTCAAAGGCCCCTCCCCGCTCCATGGAGGAAATCAGGATCACATCCGGTTCCTGGGTCAGGACCTCTTCCAGGCTCAGCCGCGGGTAGGGAACGGCATGATCCGCAGTGATGTTCTCTCCTCCGGCCAGGCGAATGACGTCGTGGTGCAGGGTGTTTTGGTTCACGCTCATGATGGGCTGAACGTTGATCTGCAGGAACACCCGGGGGTTCCTGGACGCCCTGGTCCGCTCCTTTACACGCTCGAGCCTGGATCGAAGTTCCCGGGCCAGAGCCCTGCCCTGTTCTCCGGCGCCGCACACGGCCCCCAAACCGGCCACAGTGCGGATCACATCGCCCGCACTCCTCGGGTTGACTGCATAGACGGCCACACCGGCGTCCTCGAGAAGCCGCACCAGATCGAGCCGGTTTCCATCCACAGTACCCACGGCCAGGTCCGGCGTCAGGTCGAGGATCCGCTCCGCATTGAGCCGAACGTAGCTCCCCACCCTGGGCTTGGCTGCCGCCTCGGGAGGATAGTTGCTGAACTCGGTAACCCCCACCACCCGGTCCTCCAGGCCCAGGGCGAAGAGAATCTCCGTGATGCTCGGGGCCAGGGACACGATGCGGCGGGGCTCATCCGGCACCGTCACCTTCCGCCCGGCCTCGTCCACGAACACCCCCGCGGCGGCAGGCCAGGGAAGACACACCAAGGTCGCGAGCAAAAAAGCCGCAAAAATCAGAGCCGCCGGCTTCATTCTTCCACCCCCGCGCATCGAGGAATTACGTCCAGGGCCTCTGCAATGTGCCGGCAGAAAACCTCCATTATCTCCTCCCGGCCTCCCAGGCCCCGGGGATCCAGCTCCACCCGAAGGCCCCGGGCCTCGAACAGGGCCTTCCACGAACCTTCCTCCCCCGCCAGATCCTCCAGAAAATGGCGTCCAGCCACCAGCATGAAGGGAATGAGGCGCACCCGTCCGCAACCGTCCGCCTGCAGCCGCTCTAACACGTCCTCGGGGCCGGGGGACCCCTCCACCAGTCCCACGTACACACGAGGTCCTGCAGCCCGTCTCATTCTCTGTTCGAGCGCCTCATACGCGCACCATATGGGATGGTCCGTACCGTGCCCCGCCAGAACCACGGCCTCGTCCTCGTCGCGTCCCAGCTCCGGGGCCAGGGCGGTCGCCACCTCGTCGAAGTCCTCCGGGGAGGAGAGGAGCGGCAGTCCTACGGCGGTTCTCACAGGGCCCGCCCGCGACACCTCCACGAGGCGATCGAACTCATGGCCGCACAGCACATGAAGAGACTGGACCACGGCCCAGGAATGACCCTCCGCCTCCAGGGCCGAGAGAACCTCGCCGGGATCGGGAAAGTCCAGGTTCCGGCTTCGCTTGACCCGATCCTTGACCACGCGCGAGGTGTAGGCCCAGCGGACGTCATGTCCTGAAAAGCGCTCCCGCACCCGTACATCCAGGCGGTCGTAGGTTTCCAGCGCCCTGGTGGTGGTGCCGAAGGCCGTGATTACGATGGGGACCGCAGGAGATGGTCTCTTTTGATTCAATGGCATGGGTTCCCCTTTTTCGTCTTCGCCCGGGAAGACCCCGGGCTTCTCCGTCCTAAATCGAGCCTTCGAATATCATGCGGCATTTTATCACCGCAACCTCCATGGCCGCACGATATTTGGTCGTGCCGCTCAAAATCGCCAGGTAAGCCCTCCATAAAATTGCGCACCCGGCATGGGGTATCCCCCGGCGTGCTCATCGTGATGATCCAGGAGGTTCTTCACCTTGAGCCGTATGCTCAGCTCGCCCGCCTTTTTGGTCCGAACCAGGGTCTTCCCGGCCGCCGGCTGATCCGCTGCAGGCATGACAGAGGCCTCAACAGAGTTGACCCGGAGCCGCAGGCCGTCCGGGACGGCGTAGAAGTTCCCGGCGCCTCGCAGCAAAAAAATCCCCGGATCGACGGCTCGACCCGGGGATGTCCCGTTTTCATCCTC
>CAZQCK010000063.1:10812-18841 GCA_964591925.1 uncultured Desulfobacterales bacterium | reverse complement strand
CCGAACCAGGTCAAGTCCGTTGACAAACCGAGCAGCGAAACTATAATGTCTCGTGGCGCTTGAAAGATGATTGCGCCTTTTTTGATTCCGTTCCCAACAAGTCCCTCACAACCTTTCCCTGATCGAGCGCCGCCGGGGAGGAGATCCAGCGACCATGGTCACGCCGAGACATCAGAAAACAAGGATTGAAAACCGCCTGCCCGTGGCCAGGGAGGGGCTTCCGTTTATGGTCGCCGGGGCCTTGCTCACATGTGTGTTCGCGTTTTCAGGGCTCATGATTCCCGCTGTTGTTTTGGGATTGCTGACGGGCTTTATCATCTACTTCTTTCGGGATCCCGAGCGGACGCCCCCGGCGGTGGACGGAGCGGTCCTCTCTCCGGCCGACGGCAGGGTCCTCTCGGCCTCCCTGCGAGGGGACGACCAAAACCCTCTGGGCCGGCCCTGCATGCAGGTGAGCATCTTCATGTCCCTGTTCAACGTGCACGTGAACCGCATGGTCTCCACCGGCGCGGTCAAGGCCGTCCGCTATCACCCGGGCCGCTTCTTCGCCGCCGACCTGGACAAGGCCTCGGAACAGAACGAGCGCAATGAGCTCACCCTGGAGACGCCCGACGGCCTAACCCTGGTCGTGGTCCAGGTCGCAGGCCTCGTGGCCCGGCGAATAGCATGCTGGGTGGAAAAGGGAGACCGTGTGGCCGGCGGGCAGAGATTCGGCCTGATCCGGTTTGGTTCCAGGCTCGACGTATTTCTTCCCCAAGATACGCGAATCATCGTGGAAGCCGGCCACAAGGTCCATGCGGGGGAAAGCGTGCTGGGATACCTGAGCGGAACGGCACGGAGCTCTCGGGCGGGTCTGTGATTGAGGATCACCGGTGGGCACATGCGTGGAAGGCGACTCCTGGTCCCTAAAGGGCAAGGGATTCGCCCGACCGCCGATCGGGTCCGGGAGGCCCTCTTCAACCTGATAGGGCAGGACCTTAGAGGAGTCAGGATTCTGGACCTGTTTGCGGGCACCGGGGCCGTGGGCATCGAGGCACTGAGCCGTGGGGCTGAGGAGGCCGTATTCGTGGACAACTCGCCTCGAGTGCTGGATGTTGTCCGCAAAAACCTGGAGCGTTGCAAACTGGCGCATCGCGCACAGCTGCATCGGCATGACTTGAGGCGGGGTCTGCCTCCTGGAATGGCCCTACCAAAGGAGTCCATCGACTTGGTGTTTCTAGACCCCCCGTACAGAAGGGACCTGGTTCCCCCGCTCCTCACGGTGCTGGGTCAATGCGGATTTCTCCACCGGGAGGCCCTGATCATTGCGGAAACCGGTGCCGAGGAAACCCTTCAGCCTCAGGAGGTATCTCTTCAACTCCTCGAGAGCCGGGCATACGGCGACACAGGGATCCACCTGTTCCGGCCCGCTCTTGAACATCGACCGCCAAGGAACCAATCCTCATGACCGGAGAAGACGATATGAGCCTGCGAATCGCCGTTTATCCCGGAACCTTCGACCCCATCACGAACGGTCACCTCAGCATCGTCAAGCGAGCTTTGAAAATCTTCGACAAACTGGTCATCGCCATTCTGATCAATCCGAATAAAATCTCCCTTTTCTCCCGTGAGGAGCGCATCGAGATGATTCAGGAGGCCCTGGGAAAACAGGCCAACGTGGAAGTGGATTCCTTTGACGGCATGCTCGTGGACTACGCGGTGCAGAAAAACGCCGGGGTGATCCTTCGGGGTCTCCGCGCGCTGTCCGACTTCGAGTATGAGTTCCAGATGGCCTTGATGAATCGCAAATTGAACCGGGACGTGCAGTCGATCTTTTTGATGACCGACTACAAATGGTTTTATATCAGCTCCACCATTATCAAGGAAGCGGCAAGCCTGGGAGGGGACATCAGTGGGCTCGTGCCCCACAATGTCTGCAGAAAGCTCAAGGAAAAGTACGGTCAACTAAAAAACACTTGACACATCAGTCCCTATTATACATAGTCCCAAAATTAAGAAAACAAAAGAGTACCGGGCAATTACCGGGATTTCACAGAAGGAGCCATCGATGTCGCTCACCAAGGAAAAACTCATCACGGATATCTACGACAACGTCGGGTTAACCAAGGGCCAATCTCGAGCCTCGGTGGAAGCCCTCTTTGAAATCATCAAGGAGACCCTGGAAGACGGCCAAGACATTCTGGTCAGCGGTTTCGGGAAATTCGTGGTCAAAGACAAGGCGGCCAGACGCGGCAGGAACCCCCAGACCACGGAAGACCTCCGCCTGCGTGAGCGAAGGGTCGTTGTGTTCAAGACATCCGGTGTTCTGCGTCGAAAAATCAATAAAGAGGGACAAAAACGCTAAATTCTTACAACAAATGAGTCTTGGAAGCCCATTCCTTTCAGTTGTTCTTCCCTTTTCCCCGCCTCATCCAATGAAGTCGACTTGCTCACCCGCACCCGGTGAAGGGTCCGGTTTTTCTCGTCCACATACACCATGACCTTGACATAGTCAAAAAGGACACCCAGGCGCTTGGCCAGGTGGAGAGCATTGCTCCGGTTTACAAAGGCCCCCACCTGCACAGTGAACTCACCGGACCGGAGATCCTGCGCTTCCACCACCGGCCTCTCCCCGCCCTCCGAACGGGTACGGGTCGCGATCTGGCGTGCCAGCGCGGTGATGCGAACCGTTGCCACCCCCGGACCGACAAGGTCGATTTTCTTTGCAGACCCGTAAGACAGGTCGATGATCCGCCCCTTGACAAACGGACCGCGATCATTGATACGGACCAATGTGGACTTGCCGTTGGTCAGGTTTTCGACGCGGACCCGGGTTCCGAAAGGCAGGGTCTTGTGGGCCGCGGTCGGCTTATACATGTCATAGGTCTCGCCGTTCGATGTGGTCCTTCCGTGGAAAGGCCGCCCGTACCAGGAGGCTTGACCCTCCTGAACGAAACCGTGGGCGTCGGGCAGGGGGTAATAGCGGACGCCGCGGACCACATAGGACGGCGGCTCCTTTCCAGGGGCCGTGTCAGGCAGGACGATCCGTTTCACAGAAGGGCCCGGAGGCGGAGGCGTCACATCGGGTCTCCAGGAACAACCGGCCAGACCGAAGACGAGCCCGAACACGGCAAGATAAAAATATTTCATCAACAAGCCCCTTGAAGTATCTTTCGACGAATTCGTGAATACTGTGTTTTCTGGCAAAGGCGGCACCCAAAGGGTTTATAATATGAGGCCTCATATTACCAGAAATTTTGAATTATTCAACCGCAGGTGTTCAGTGAGGACCTTGCGCAGACACCTGCTCAGCCGTTTCCTGCAAGGCCGGACATCCACACGACCTCGATCCCGGGCTGACGGGTCGATTTTCCTTGACAGAGATCCACTTGGTCTTCTACATTTCCAGTTAGTTATAATGTAACTATATTGTAATCACCATTGATCCACTGGGCCTTCCGCCGCTCAGGCCGCGAAACAAGGCTGAGCCGCCTTCGGGACCAAAAGATAATCGACTGAAAATCCCGAAGCGGAAGGGTCCATCAAGAGGACTGGAATCCCGGGGATTCGAGAAGGGACAAGCTTGCTCGATTCCCCGAGAGGTTTCTCGGCCTGGCAGACAGGCCCCACGGATCGTCCACAAAAGGAAAGGAAAGGTTTATGAGACTAAAGGACAAAGTGGCCGTTGTTACAGGAAGCAGTCGCGGGGTGGGACACTCCGTGGCCCTGGCCTACGGTAAGGAAGGCGCGAACGTCGTCGTCAATTACACCTCCAGCGAAAAGGCGGCCCTGGAGGCCGTGGACGCCATCAAGGGGATGGGCGGAGACGCGATCGCGGTGAAGGCGGATGTGGCGGTCAAGGCGGACGCCGAGGCCCTGATCCAATCCGCCGTCGATAAATTCGGCAGGCTGGACATCCTGGTCAATAACGCAGGATTCACCCGTCCCGCGCTCATGCTCAAGATGACCGAGGAACAATGGGACCAGGTGCTGGACATTCACCTGAAAGGGGCCTTTCTCTGCTCCCAGGCCGCAGGTCTCCATATGAAAGAGCAGAAAAACGGAAAAATCATCAATGTCACCTCAGTGGCCGGACTCGTGGGCACGGTGGGTCAGGTGAACTACAGCGCGGCCAAGGGCGGTGTCGTCAGCATGACCAAATCCATCGCCCGGGAACTGGCGCGTTACAACGTATGTGCCAACGTGATCTCTCTGGGCATAGTGGCCACGGACATGACCGAAAAGATCCGTTCGGATGAAAAACTGAAGGAAATCTACATGAACCGCATCCTGCTCGGGCGGTTCGCTGAACCCGAAGACATTTCTCCGCCCTTTGTTTTTCTCGCATCCGACGAGAGCCGCTATATCACGGGACAGCTCCTGTGTGTTGACGGGGGGTATGGAATGACATAGTGTAGTTTCCATCCGGAAAGGGTCTTTTTTGCCAATCTCATCGTCGATCAGCGAGGTTCCTTGTGCGGCGTACGAGAGTACGCCTCCGCGTCACCTCTTGATCTCCTTGATCTTGACAAAAAATCCTCCTTTCTGAATTGGAAACTCAGCAGTGCCCAAAATTCGTTTATGGATGGGCACTAGTGTCGTAAATTTGCCAGGCTATCAGTAGTGGAACAGCTTATTCTCAAAAGGAGGGCGCAATGGGAGCAATACCGAATAAAATTATGACGTGGCAGATGGTTCAGCCGACGTCGAAAAATCGGGAGACCGGAGAAGTCACTCCCGGTAAAATCGAAAAGGCCGAAATCCCCGTGCCCGATCTGGGACCCGGTGAGGTGCTGGTGGAAGTAGCCGGCTGCGGCGTGTGCCATACGGATCTCGGTTACTTTTATGACGGCGTCCCCACGGTGAACAAGCCGCCCCTGACCCTGGGGCATGAAATCTCCGGGGTAGTCGTTGCAGGAGACGAAAACTGGGTGGGCAAGGAAGTGCTCATCCCGGCGGTCATGCCCTGCAGACGATGTCACCTCTGCAAGACCCGGCGCGGCAACCGCTGCCTGGACCAGAAGATGCCCGGAAACAGCCTCGGTATCTACGGTGGGTTTTCCAGCCATATTCCAGTGCCCAGCATCGACCTGTGCGAAATCCGCAACCGCGGAGATATCCCGCTGGAACACCTCTCGGTGGTGGCGGATGCCGCAACCACGCCTTTTCAGGCGGCCAGGAGGGCCGAGCTGGAACTGGGGGACAACGTGGTGGTCATCGGCATCGGCGGAGTGGGGCAGTACATGGTGCAGGAGGCCAAGGCCCTGGGAGCGGGAACAGTGGTGGCCGTCGACATCATCGACGACCGGCTCGAAAAGATGCGCTCTTACGGAGCGGACCACGTGATCAACTCCAAGGGCAAAAGCCCCAAGGAGGTCTCCGCAGAGCTCAAGGGCATTCGAAAACAGGACGGGCTGCCCGGATACGGGTGGAAAATTTTCGAGGTCACCGGCACCAAACCCGGCCAGGAAATCGCCCTCTCCCTTGTCAGCTTTACTTCCAAGTTGATTCTCGTGGGCTTCGGCATGCAAAAGGTCGAATATGGCATCAGCCGGCTCATGGCCTTTGACGCCGAAATCATTGGAACATGGGGCTGCCTGCCTGAGTATTATCCTCAGGTCCTGGGAATGGTGCTCTCCGGAAAGATAGCCCTGAGCCCTTACGTCCAGACGCGTCCCATGAGCACCATCGTGGAGACCTTCGACGAGATCCACTCCCAGGGTTCACCCGAGCAGCGGGTGATTCTGGTTCCGGATTTCTAAGGACGTTTTCGGACCCTTGTGGCGGTCTTCGCCCATGGCTGATGACCTCGCAAAAACCCAAAACATCCCGCCAAGATCCTTTCTTGGCGTCTTTGCGAGGGAATACAGTCTTTCGATTTCGTCAAAACGACACGTTGAAAACGCCGGTATTTTCAAGAAAACGACTTTTACTGAATGAAAGAAAAAGGAGGAATGCGTTATGACACTGGATTGGCTTCCGAGAGACAATGAAATGAAAGATCACCACCTGTTTGGAAATGAGCATTTCGGGACAGAGCCCCCGTGCACGGTATACGAAAAAAAACCGCTCAAGGACCCGGCCACGGGCGAGGACGTGAAGGGGCTGACCACGGCCTGGATCACGCTGAACAACCCGGCACAGTTCAACTCTTACACCACGGAGATGCTCAAGGGCGTGATCGCCGGCATGCAGAAGGCCTCTATGGAACGGGATGTCCAGGCCATCGTATTTACGGCCGCCGAAGACAAGGCGTTCTGCACGGGAGGCAACACCAAGGAGTATGCCGAGTACTACTCCAAGAGGCCGCTGGAGTACGCCCAGTACATGGATCTTTTCTCAGGGACCATCGACGCGATTCTCAAGGCCCGAAAGCCCGTAATTTGCCGGTGTAACGGCATGCGCATCGCCGGAGGTCAGGAGATCGGTCAAGCCTGCGACCTCACCGTCTCAGCCGACACGGCGGCCTTCGGTCAGGCCGGGACCCGTCACGGTTCCACCCCCACGGGCGGATCCACGGACTTCCTCCCGTGGAACCTGAGCATGGAGCAGGCCATGTGGCAGGCCATTGCAAACGAGATGTGGAGCGCCGCCAAGATGGAGCGGGTGGGCCTGATCAGCAAGGCCATTCCCATCAAGAAGAACGACCAGGGCGAGTGGGTCCGGGACCCCCGGGTGATCACGGACAAGTACACGGAAAACGGGGATATCGTTTACGGCGAGTTCAAGCAGGGAGAGGCCTTCAAGGCCGCCAAGGACGAACTCAAGTCCTTGAAGACCGACTGGGCCCTGCTGGATGGTTTCATCGACAAGATGCTCTGGACCCTATCCAGCACCACCTTCCTCTGCCTGATGAACACCATAGAGAGCATTCGGGCGAAGAAACGCTTCTTCTGGGATTCGGCCAAGAGCACCCAGATCTACTGGCTGGGCGCCAACATGAACTGCGAGGCCTACCTCGGGTTCAATGCCTTCAACACCCAGAAGATGACCGGCAAGCGGGAAATCGACTTCATCAAGTACCGCCAGCTCCTGGCCGAAGGCCGGACCTTTGACGAGGATTTCGCCGAAGAGGTGCTGCCCAAACCCAAGGACTGATCCTTGATGTTTTCATGCGGCCGCAGGCCGGCCTTTGGAACCTGCGGCCGCCATATACGCCCCCCCCCCGCACCAGGATGAAACCTGAATGCACGTTCGCGGGGTTCAAACGACGGCGTTTCAAACCAGGGAGAATTTGAAGATGGCTCAAGAACACATCGAGGCAACCATTCAAGACGGCCTGGGGACCATCACGCTGAACCGGCCTCCGGTCAACATCCTGAACATCGCCATGATGGAAGAGATCAACGGTGTACTGAAGGACTGGCAGGGAGAGCGGGACTTGAAGGTCCTTCTCATCGCATCCAAGGGCAAATGCTTTTCCGCCGGTGTGGACGTGGGCGAGCACATGGGGGATCTCGCACCCAGGATGATCGAGGTCTTCCACGGAATGTTCCGACTCCTGGACGGGTTCGACATTCCCACGGTGGCCTCGGCCTACAACTCCTGTCTCGGCGGCGGCTGTGAGCTGGCCGTGTTCTGTGACATGGTCATCGCGGCCGATACCCTGAAAATCGGCCAACCGGAGATCCAGGTCGGCGTGTTCCCGCCCATCGCCGCCCAGATCTTTCCACGGATCATCGGAAGAAAGGCGGCCATGGAGCTCATCCTGTCCGGAAAGGTGATCGGCGCTGACGAGGCGCTCCGTCTGGGGCTGGTGAACAAGGTCGTCCCAGAGGGCGATCTGACCTCTGAAACCGCCGCCTTTGTGAAGCCCTTCCTGAAGATGAGCGCCGAGGTCCTTAGAAAGACCAAGAAGGCCTTTTTTGCGGGCCTTAGAGACGACCTTGAAGGGGCGTTGAAGCCCATCGAGGACATCTACCTCAACGAACTAATGAAAACCGAAGACGCCCAGGAAGGACTCAAGGCCTTTCTCGAAAAGCGTAAACCCGAGTGGAAAAACCGATAATAAAACGTTTCCCACACCGGTTTATCTTGGCCCCCAATCCGC
>CAZQCK010000063.1:0-10712 GCA_964591925.1 uncultured Desulfobacterales bacterium | reverse complement strand
GGCCGGCGTAGAGGGTGAAGAGATGGACGTCAAGTCGAGGGGTCAGCAGGTCGGCGGCAAAATCCGGGTCGGGGTCAAGCAGGGCTTGAGAATGATCCTGCCCTATGCGGGCGCCAGGGTCTGGGAGCAGATCAAATCGGTATGGCTGATCATAGTGTACCTGATCCTGTTTCTCCATCTGGTCCTGGATATGACCATTTCCGGCGCTTCGATCATCGCGCTGGGACTCATGGCGGTCATCATCGGGCTGACCTTTTTTATGGAAGGCCTGCTTCTGGGATTGATGCCTCTGGGGGAAGTCATCGGTTTGAAGCTTCCCCAGAAGGCCGGGCTGGCCGTCATCCTGGGGTTTGCCGCCGTGTTGGGGATCGGCGCCACATTCGCCGAGCCGGCCATCGGAGTCGTGAGAGCCGCGGGGTCCACCGTTTCGCCCTGGGACGCCCCTCTTCTGTTTCTGTTGCTCAACAAGTACTCGTCCTATCTCGTATACTCCGTGGCCGCCGGCGTGGGAATCGCGGTGATGTTCGGCATGCTGCGGTTCATGTACAACCTGTCCCTCAAACCCTTTATCTATGTCCTGGTCGGCGGGCTGTGTCTGGTAACCGCCTTTTCCGCCGCCAATCCCACCCTGCGTCACATCATCGGACTGGCTTGGGATTGCGGAGCCGTGACCACCGGGCCGGTGACGGTGCCCCTGGTGCTGGCCCTGGGGATCGGAGTATGCCGGGTGGTCGGCCGCGCCGGGGGGGGGAATGCGGGGTTCGGGGTGGTCACGCTGGCCTCATTGTTTCCGATCCTTGCCGTGATGTGCCTGGGCATATCTTTGCACACCCGTGTCTCCGAACCCATGAACGAGAGCGCATTTTACGAAGCTGAACACCGTGCTCAGGCCGAAGCCCTCTTCGACGGCAGAGCGGAAATGCTGGGCCATGCCTTCTGGAACGCCGCACCCCGCAATCAAGCCCGGCTCTTTGACGACGGAGAGGAGGGAATGCTGGAGTACCTGCGAGAGCTGGCTGAAAACGAGCCTGAACGAATACTCGTATTCGGTTCGAATCCCGAGGCCATGTATCGCTGGGCCATTCAACAGGGCACTGATGCACAACGTGAGGCTGTGTTCGAAAACGAGGAAAGCGTCAAACAAGCCGTAAGCAAGTTCACAACGCAGGCGGCCGGAATCGATGTCAAGGACCTGTTCCAAAGGAACGGAAAATCCGCCGTCCAGGCGATCATCCCCTTGACCCTCTTTCTCGCGTTTGTGCTTTTGTCCATCATCCGCGAAAAGCCGCCCCGATCCGACGAGGTCGTCCTCGGCGTGTTCTTTGCGCTGTTAGGCATGATGCTGATCAATGTGGGGATCGAAACCGGCCTGGGCCGGCTCGGAGACCAAGTCGGAGGTAAACTGCCCGCCCTGTTCAAAAGCATCGAAATGCCCGACCGGATCAGCACCATTGTCGACTTCGACCGAGAGGCGGTACAGACGGCCGTCACCGCCGAAGGGGAACAAAAACCGTTCTTTTACCGGGAGGAAAACGGGACCTTTGAACCAATCCCTTACGAACCATGGGGGTACGATTCAAGCACCGGCAATTACACTTATATTCCAACCAAAGGGCCTCTGTTCGGGCTGGGACCGGCCGGTAAGGTTGTGCTTCTTGTTTTCGCCTTTCTCATGGGATACGGAGCCACACTGGCGGAACCGGCCTTGAACGCCCTGGGCCACACCGTGCAGGAAATGACAGTGGGCACCTTCAGAAAATCCCTTTTGATGCAATCCGTGGCTGTGGGCGTAGGCACTGGTCTTCTACTGGGCGTGGCCAGAATCGTATGGAGTGTTCCCCTGGTCTGGCTGCTGGTCCCTCCCTACGCCTTGCTTTTGTTGCTGACCTGGTTGTCCACAGAAGAGTTCGTAAACATCGGATGGGACAGTGCCGGGGTGACCACCGGCCCTGTGACGGTGCCCCTGGTCCTGGCCATGGGGTTGGGGATCGGCAGCCAGATCGGTGTGGTGGAGGGCTTCGGGATCCTGGCCATGGCCTCGGTATGCCCCATCCTATCCGTTTTGTCCGTTGGTTTGTACGTCTCCCGACAGCGAAAGGCCGACCTGCAACGGGAAGCGTCGGCCCTGAAAGGAGGGCGCTCATGATTGAGAATTTGAAGGCCGTTCGAATCACGGGCATCTTCCATAGAAACCTGACCCCCATCATCACGCAGGCCCTGGAATCGGCCGGCGTCAAAGAGTACCAGGCCGTCGCCGGGCGATGGATCGCCCTTCGAGAAAGGGAAGGTTTTCTGGGAATCCCGGCCAAGGCAAAGATCAACGACAATCCGGTGGACCTCATCCACATCCTGGTAAACCCGGAGCTGGAACGCAGTGTGCTCCATTGCATCATCCGGAACGGGGGGATTGCGACGCCCGGCAGAGGGACGGTCTACAGCGAGGACGTGGTGGTTTACAAGGCCCACCATCTCTGTCACCCACTCGACAAAGGCCCACCGGTGTCCAAACCGGTGAGGCTGCAAAAAGAGCTCACAGGCATCTGCTGCATCGTACAACGCGGAGAGGGCGACGAAGTGGCCCGCGTGGCCCTGGATACCGGCACATGCGTCCCTGCGATCACATACGGGCATGGAACGGGGGTTCGAGACAAGCTGGGACTCCTGCGCATCACCATTCCGGCGGAAAAGGAAGTGATCACCATCAGCGCCAGCTCTTACGATGCCGAGGCCATCATGGATCTCATGATCACCGAGGGCAAGCTCAATCAACCGGGCAAGGGTTTTGTATACCTTTACCCGATTCGATCCGGAATGATCAACATGAAGGTCATTCAGGGAATGCCCAAACACGCGGCGAGCATGGAGCAGATCATTGTGGCCATCGATGAAATACACGGCGGGACGTCTTGGAGGGCCCGAGGAGGCTCTGTTGGGTTGTCCTCATTAGAAGGAAGACATTACATTCATGATTTGATTTCCTTGAGCTACACTTGTAATGAAGGATTTGGCGATAAGCTGATTCAGGAAGCCATGAAAACGGGTGTACCAGGGGCGACGATGTATAGATTGAAGCATGTATATATAAATGATAAAGATACTGATAAGTTATCTCCTGCCAGAGAAAATTGGAATATGATTATAGAAAAAAATCAACTGGAATCCGCTGTGAAAGTCATGGAAGAGCAAGGGGCCCTGGATGACCATACTCAGGGACAGTTCTGTTATTCTCCCGTTCCAAAAGCATATACCTATATTTGACGAATTCGTGCACTCCCCTCCTCTCGCGAAGACGCTAAGACGCCAAGAAAAGATTCAGAGATTGATCTGTTCACTTGGCGGCTTGGCGTCTTGGCGAGAAATTCCTTCTTTTTGCAGGGCCATTAATGACAGTATCCTCTCGCAAAGACGCCAAGACGCCAAGAAAAGATTCAGAGATTGATCTGTTCACTTGGCGGCTTGGCGCGAGACAGGGCGGGTTCCGCAGAGACATGATCCTCCGTCAAAAATCAAGACACTTTCTCCGCTTTTCGTCAAGTTTCCGACACCGCCGACAGACATAACTCCCCCAATAGCCCCGTTCGTGCGATTCGCCGCACGACCCCCCTTGGTACGGATTCTGCAAATCAAGGCCTGAGGTCGCAGCCTGAAAGGCTGTAAGCCATAGGGACCAGCCCGGTTCCCGGCCATTCCAAACTCCATCAAGGCCCATTCAGAAGGGGGGAAGCACCATGTCCTTGTTCAAAAAGACCGGTCTCAAGCACAAGCTCTACAGCCTCAACGTTTTTTACCTGATCCTCTTGGCAATCGTGGGGCTTTTCTATGTGAACTACAACGGTCTCATCGCCGAGCTGTCCACCAAGCAGCAGAAAGCGGGCGTAATGACCGAAAACACCCGCAAGGCCGCCTTTGTGGCCAAGGACTATCTGGCCGGCAGGGTTTCGTTCCCGAATCTGGAAGAGGCGTTTCAACCGTATCTTCGAGCCCAGGGCGAAGGAGACCGGCAGCACGCAGAGACAATCTGGAACGACCTGCAGCGCATTCATGAGATCCGGCGGGAAAACGCCGCCATTGAAGCCGAAATCGCGGAGTTGATGGACCACTCCATCAATCAGTCCAACGGCTATATCGAGCAGGTGAGCAAAAAACTGGCGGATCCGGAAACCCGGTACGACGTGAGCCAATTGGAGCGGCTTGTCATCATGGGGGCCAGCGTCAACACCACCTCCAGCTTCAAGCTCCGGCTCCTGTTCAACCGCTTGAAGGAAAGCCTGGATGCCGAGGAACAGATGTTCGCCTTTCTCGAAACGCTCTTGGCCAACGTGGAAAACGACCTCAAGAGACTCACCGGGACGCCGTTCGAGAACATGGCCCAAGAAGCCAAAAAGGCCAATTTGCGGGTCAAGGAACTTACCCAGTCGTTCATCGACAACACCCAACAAGTCAACGTACTTCAAGAACAGATCTTTCAAGGTCTCGAACAGGCCATGTCCGCCATTCGAGCCATGGAAACGGAAACCAGCCGGACATTCATAGACCGGGTGAAGGGCTATTTCCAAACCATCGTGGTGGTCCTGCTCATTACCTCGGTACTGGGAGTCGGCCTGAGCCTCCTGCTGGCGAGAAGGCTGTCCAACAGTCTCGAGCGCATCATCGGCAATCTGTCCGAAGCCTCCACCCAGATCACCTCCGCAGCGGAGCAGGTATCCGCCTCAGGTCAATCCCTGGCCGAAGGGGCGTCCGAGCAGGCCGCCTCCATCGAGGAGACGTCGTCTTCCCTGGAAGAGATCTCCTCCATGACTCGGCAGAATGCGGAGAACACCCGCGAGACCAACCGCGTCATGGTGGATGAGGCCGCTCCCAATTTTCAAAATATCGACGAGCGCATGGATAAAATGAAGGAGGCCATTGACAAGACTGTCGCCAACAGCGAGGAAACCGCCAAGATCGTCAAGACCATCGACGAAATCGCCTTTCAAACGAACCTGCTGGCACTGAACGCTGCGGTGGAAGCCGCACGCGCCGGTGAGGCGGGAGCCGGTTTTGCGGTCGTCGCCGATGAGGTGAGAAACCTGGCCCTGCGGGCGGCCGAGGCCGCGAAAAACACCTCGGAGCTTATCCATACCTCAAACGACCGTATCAAGGAGGCGGCCGAACTCAACCAGCAGGTAGTGCAGGCCCTGGGCACGAACTCCGAGATCGCGGAAAAAATAGGCAAGCTCATCAGCGAGGTGGCCGCAGCCTCCGAGGAGCAGTCTCACGGTATCGATCAGGTCAGCAAGGCCGTGGCGGAGATGGACAAGGTGACCCAGCAGACAGCCGCCAATGCCGAAGAATCCGCAAGCGCTTCAGAAGAAATGAGCGCCCAGGCCAAAGAAATGAACCAGGTGGTCGATGATCTGGTCGCACTCACCGGAAACCGCGAGGAAACCGGAAAGGTTCACAGGGTATACGGAGAAGCCGAATCCACGTATCAGGGCGATGCAAATGGCGCAGGTGCTTCATCTTTCACAGCCCCGGTCCGAGAGCAACACCGCATAGGGAACCACTCCGAAATCCGGCCGGACCAGATGATTCCCTTTGAAGACGACAATAAAGAGTAGGCGTCTACGGCACGTAGGGCGGCCGCATGCCCCGCTTCAGGGGAAGATCGAAGACGAACCGGCCGCCCGGCTGTCCGTCGCTCATAACCCGGATTCGACCGCCGTGGGCCTCCACCGCCATCTTGCAGAAGGTCAGGCCCAGGCCGGTGGTGTACAGCCGGCCGTCTCCCTTCTGCTGGAGCTGGGCATACTTGTCGAAGATTTTCTCCTGGTGCTCGGGCGGTACACCGGGACCCCGGTCCTCCACGGCGAACCGGATCACATCTGACGCCGGATACTCGAACCCCACAACAATCGCCTCCCTCTCAGGGGAGTAGGCCACCGCATTGGTAAGGAGGTTCTGGAGCACGCGGAGAAGAAGGCCCCGATCGCCCCGGAACCATTCCCCGGCGGAGAAGGTGTGGGGAACATTTTCCTCGAAACGCAGGTGTTTCATCTCCATGGCCCAATAGACCCTGGCCATGGCCTCTCGAAGGAGGTCTACCGGATCTATTTGCTCATAGACCAGATCCAGCCTCCCTTCCTCCAACCGGGCGATGTCGAGCAGGTTGGTCACCATGTTGTACAAGGTGTCGCAGCCGTTCTTCGCCGTCTCCACATAGCCCCGATTGTCTTGGGATGTGGTGTAGGACAGGATGTCCAAGTTGGCCATGAGCTCTGATATGGGGACTTTCAGATCGTGGATGAGCATGCGGAACAGTTCCGTCTTCAGGCCCTCCAACCGGCGCAGCTGACGGTTTCGTTTCTGAAGGGTCCGGCGTTTTTTGCGAAGATCGTCGGCCAGCCTCTGAGACTCGAGCGCGCTGATGATCTGTCCCGCCAACTTGAGCAGGAGTTCCTGCTCCTCCTGGCTGAACTCGTCCTTGTCGACCTTCTCGGTCACACTCACCACGCCGATCACCCTTCCCTGGTTGAGCACCGGGACCAGGAGAAACGCGCATTTATTATAGCGATCGGGCCGCCCGTTGAACCGCTTCGATCCATCCGCGTCATCCACGTACAGGGGCTCCCCGGTCCGGGCGACCCAGGCCGAGGGGCTGTCCTGGTCCATGGACCGGCGCTCGCCAATGATCTCCGGGTTGGTGGAGGCGACCACCTCGAGGGTCTTCCGTCCCTTGCGCAGCATAATGGATCCGCTTCCCGCCTCGAGGCCTCGAGCAATCTCGCCTATCACCCGGTGCAGCTTGCGCTCGAAATCCATGGCCGCGTCATTGGAGATCTCGTTGATGGCGTAGAGCACGCTCATGAGCCGTTGTCTGGTGTCCATACACATTCCTCGATCAGGAGCACTTCTTGAGCAGCTCCCTTGCCTCCTCATGTCCCCTATCTACCTCGAGAATCTGGATCAGGGTTTTTTCCGCGAGGATCGGCTTTTTCAAGGCCAGAAACACCTCGGCCAGGTGCAATCGAACCGGGATGTTCGACTGGTCAAGATCCGCGGCCTGGGAAAGGAAGGTTACGGCCCGGAGGTGCCGGCCGGACGCCGCCAGCAACCTGCCCAGCTTGAAGAGCAGGACGTTGTCTTTAGGATGTTGTTCGACCAGGCTCTCCAGGAGCTTCATAGCGTAAGTATCAGCCCCGTGTTCCAGGCAGAAGTCGACGATCTCCTCCTGGAGTCCGGGCGTGGCAGCCGGAAGACCGAGGACCTTGTCGAACACCGCCGCAGCCTTGTCAAGCAGCCCTCGCCTCACCAGTACCTTGCCTAAGCTCACACCGCGTCCCAGCTGGCGGGGGCTGATCTTCATGGCCTTGCCCAGATACCGGGCGGCCTTCTCGAAGTCGTCCTTCCGGAGGTAAAGCTCGCCCAGGTAATGAAAGGCGAACACATCCATTTGGTTGCGGTTTGCAGCCTCCAGAAGACACTTCTCCGATTGGTCGAGGTCACCCTGCTTGAAATGGAAATATCCCAGCTCGCGGATGGGCCGGGTCGCCCTGGGGTTCTCACGCACAGCCTGGGACGCTTCACGCACCGCGCCTTCCAGATCTCCCCTGTCCTCGCACTCCCTGGCCCGTTTGAGATGACGGACCATGGGAGGCGGGTTGTTTGCTTTTTCGACAACCTGGGCGATCTTGTCCTGAAGCACCTTGACGGTCAAGGGCTTGAGAATGTAAGCGTCGATTTCCGATTCACCTACCTCCGCCACGTAATCCTGATAGGCCTCCGCCGTGATCATAATAATAGGCAGGTCCCGCAGATTTCGTTCCATTCGAACCTGGCTCAGGACCTCGGCCCCGTTCATAACGGGCATGCCGTAGTCCAGCAGCAGAAGGTCCACAGGCTCCTTGGCAAGCATGTCCAGGGCTTCTTTGCCGTTGTAACTGAACAAAAAACGTTTTCCGAATCCAATGACCTTCATCATGCCGCTGATGGACTGGCACATGTTCATCGAATCGTCGGCAATAAGCACGGTCATTTGGTGTATGTCGATCATGAAAGTCGCCCTACCTGCTTCCTATCGTTTCAAGTGATCATGAATGTACTGAATAATATCCCCGGTCGTGGTCCCCGGACCGAAGACCTCGGCCACACCGGAGGATTTCAGCGCAGGGACGTCCTCCTCCGGAATGATGCCTCCACCCAGCACAAGAATGTCCTCCACACCGCGCTCCTTCAACAGATCCATGACCCGGGGGAACAGGTAGTCATGGGCACCGGAAAGAATGCTCATGGCGATGACATCCACATCTTCCTGAATGGCGGCCTCAACAATCTGAGCCGGCGTCTGTCGAAGACCCGTGTACACGACTTCCATGCCGGCATCCATCAGTGCGGCGGCTACGACCTTGATGCCTCTATCATGTCCATCCAAGCCGGGTTTGGCCGCTAGTACTCGAATTGTCTTCTCCGATTGCATGGCTTTCCTGTCCTCCTAATCTGTGACCTGTTTGAGTGCCGGGGACACCATTGACGGCCTCGCAAAAAGCCAAAATTTCGCGCCAAGACGCAAAGTGAACCAATTGATATAAAAAGGTTTTTGCTTGGCGTCTTTGCGTCTTTGCGAGAGGATGCAGTCTTTACGAATTCCTCACTATTGTGTCTGCATTGGAAACGCCCGAGGGCCCGAATAGGCGCCGGGCTACAAAACGGCACTCTGCCGGTACTCCCCGAAAACACCCCGAAGAACATCGCAGACCTCGCCCAGCGTCGCATAGGCCTTGACCGCCTCGATCATGGGAGGCATCAGATTCTTCGAGCCTTCAGCCGCTTGTCGCAGGGCCGCCAGGCTGCGCTCCACCGCATCCGGGTCCCGCTGCGATCGCAGCGCCCGAAGGGCTTCGGCCTGGGCCTCTCTGACCGACGGGTCCACGCGAAGAAGATCTTTGGGCGGTTCCTCCTCGGTCTGAAAGCGGTTGAGACCCACCACCACCCTCTCCTGCTTTTCGATTTGCCGCTGATAGGCATAAGCGCTGTCCTGAATCTCCTTTTGCACGAACCCCTGTTCGACTGCGGCCGGAGCCCCGCCCATCTCGTCGATCCTTTGAATGTACTCCACGGCTTCCTCCTCGATCCGGTCGGTGAGGCTCTCCACGTAGTAGGACCCTCCGAGCGGGTCCACGGTTTCCGTAATCCCGGACTCGTGGGCTATCAGCTGCTGGGTCCGCAATGCGACCCTCACCGCCTCTTCGGAAGGCAGGCTCAGGGCCTCGTCCATGGAGTTGGTATGAAGAGACTGCGTACCGCCTAAGACCGCGGCCATGGCCTGAAAAGCCACGCGCACGATGTTGTTCTTGGGTTGTTTCGCCGTGAGCGTGCAACCGGCCGTCTGCGTATGAAACCGCATCATCAAGGAACGCGGATCCCTCGCGCCGAAACGCTCTTTCATGATGCGGGCCCATAGACGCCGGGCAGCGCGGAACTTGGCCACCTCCTCGAGAAAATCCAGGTGCGCATTGAAGAAGAACGAAAGCCTGGGTCCGAACCGATCCACCTCGAGTCCCGCATCCAGAGCGGCCTTCACATAAGCGATTCCATTGGCCAGAGTGAAGGCGACTTCCTGGACCGCCGTGGCTCCGGCCTCCCGAATGTGGTACCCACTGATGCTGATGGTGTTCCACTGGGGCACCTTGTCGCCGCAAAAGGCGAATATGTCGGTGATGATCCGCATGGATGGTCTGGGAGGAAAAATATAGGTCCCTCTGGACGAGTACTCCTTCAAAATGTCGTTCTGTATGGTCCCACGGAGGTCTTTGATCGCCACTCCCTGCTTCTCGGCCACAGCGATATACATGGCCATTAGCACCGCCGCCGGCGCGTTGATGGTCATGGATGTGCTCACCTTGCTCAAAGGGATTCCGTTGAACAGGGTCTCCATATCCCGAAGCGAATCAATGGAAACGCCCACCTTGCCCACTTCCCCCATGGCCATGTCGTGGTCCGAGTCGTAGCCGATTTGGGTGGGAAGATCAAAGGCCACGGAGAGTCCTGTCTGGCCCTGGTCCAGTAGAAACTTATACCTTCGATTCGACTCCTCGGCCGTGGCGAAACCGGCATACTGCCGCATGGTCCAGAATCTTCCCCGATACATGGTCGGCTGGACGCCGCGGGTATAGGGATACTCGCCCGGCAGGGCGAGCTCCTGGAGATAATCCATGTCTTCTACATCGAGGGGCGTATACACCCTCTGAATGGGAATCCCCGATGTATTGACAAAGGACGCTTTGCGCTCCGGGCGCTTCTCCAGCTTCTCTTCCACCTCACCTGTCCACCTTTCCATTTCCCTTCGCAGTCTGTCCATATGCCTCCTTTCCCGCAAGCCCGAGGCGCCTGCTTCCGGCGAAACCCGGGGAACCCGAAGCCCTGAAAGTGGTTGGGGTCCGTTTTGAAACACCTTTTTGAGGGCTGGTGAGCACCACCAACCCCGCAGATTGACACAAAGATTGTCGAAAAGGAACATTCCCGAATGGAAACCCGTTAAGTACCTGATATATCTGGATTCAAAATAGGTCATTACCGCACTCACTGTCAAACGTTTTCTCCTTCAAAACGGATTACTCCGCGCCGACCCTAAGGGCTCACTCATATCTCTGATGCCTTCGCAAAAAGTCAAAATTTAGAGCTTTTCTTAGTGCCTTACTCATGAGATCCTGTCACAAAAAACAAGAAAATTTGAG
>CAZQCK010000062.1:5987-19016 GCA_964591925.1 uncultured Desulfobacterales bacterium | reverse complement strand
GTTTTTACCAAATCGCCATGTTTCAGTCGTTGGGTCGAAAAGAGAAAGGGGGTGATGGGGGTCGTCTCGGAGTGTTTTCGTGACGTGAAGGGAATGTGAACCGGTTCCACTACACACGAAAAGGGGGACACACATGAAAGGGAAGAACGCGTTGAAGGTTCTGGTGCCGATCCTGGCAATGGCGCTTTTGCTGGGCCTGTCCACCGCCGCTGTTGCCGCGGATGTGAAGATCGGCGGCATCATGGACACCACAGGGGCCACCTCCGATGTAGGCAAGGACTATGCCATCGGCATGGAGGAGGCCTTCAAGTACATCAACGAGCAGGGTGGCGTCAACGGGAAGAGGATCAAGTACACCTGGTTCGACTACGGGTACCGGATTCCCGAGGCCATCACCAAGTACAAGCTTCTCAAGAGGCTCAAATCCCTCGTTATAATGGGGTGGGGTACGGGGGATACCGAGGCCCTTTCTCCTACGGTTAACAAGGATCAGATCCCCTATGTGTCCGCGTCCTACTCCGCGCATTTGACTGATCCCGAGAAGAGCCGCTACAACATCTTCTTCTCCTCGGATTACTCCACCAACGCCCGGGCCGCTCTGACCGCCTGGTTCGACAAGAAGTGGCCCCAGCACCCGGACTACGGCAAGCGGAAACCTCGCTTCG
This sequence comes from uncultured Desulfobacterales bacterium, assembly GCA_964591925.1. GTDB lineage: Bacteria > Desulfobacterota > DSM-4660 > Desulfatiglandales > HGW-15 > JAIPEI01. Next base: position 18,351 of record CAZQCK010000062.1, on the reverse strand, counting down.
CCTGTGCCTACATGTTCGCCTCGCCTTACTGCTCCGCCCCCATCAAGGCCATCAAGGACCACGCCGAGATGCTGGGCTTCGAGATCGGCGAGGATCAGGACGTGAGCCTGTTCGCACTGGACACCAAGAGCCAGATCATGGCGCTCAAGAAGTTCGAGCCGGACGTGGTCTGGCACGGCAACACCACCATGAGCGTCTCCGCCACCATCCGCGACGCCTACTCCCTGGACCTCGGCGCCGACTGGATCGTGGACAACTGGGGGTTTGACGAGAATCTGCCCCGGATGGCCGGTGAGGCGGCCGTGGGTGTGATGGGCGCCACTCCCTGCGCCTTCTACGGGCAGGACTACAAGAACATGGACATAGTGGTGGCCTCGGCCAAGAAGTACAACCCCGGCATTCCTCAGGAGAAACGGCTGAATCGAACCATCCAGGCCTGGGCCGACGCCCTGATCACCTGGGAGGCCCTGATTCGAGCGGACAAGGCCGGCGCCATGACCGGAGACGGCGTCATGGTAGAGGGGTTCGAGACCTTCAGGGACTTTGATTTCGGACTGGGCGCATCTCCCGTGACCTTCACCGCCACAGACCACCGGCCCACCACCAGCTGCCTAATACAGGAGTGGACCGGAGAAAAGTTCGTGGAGGTGGAGAGGGTGGACCTCAAGGAGCGCTGGCCGGAAAAGTGGGCCGAGGAATGGCTCGGCTGGTGATCCAGGGCTCGCATGCGAGCCGCTCAGAGCAGCCTTTGAACCCTAGCCCTTGGAGGACAGGCATTTGGAAGCTGCAGAAGCGATCCTCAAGATCAACAACATCGAGGTCAAGTACCATGAGGTCATTCTCGTCCTCAAAGGCGTCTCCATCGAGGTGCCCAGGGGCGGGATCGTGGCCCTGCTCGGGGCCAACGGCGCCGGCAAGAGCACGACGCTCAAGTCCATCTCGGGACTCCTCAATGTCGAGGACGGCGAGGTGTCGGACGGCGCCATTGAGTACGAAGGAGAGCGGATTCATCACATGGGGGCGGCCGACATCGCCAAGAAGGGGATCGTCCAGGTCATTGAGGGCCGCAGGGTCTTCGAGCATTTGACCGTGGAGGAGAACCTGAAGGTGGGGGCCCACCTGCGGAAGTCCGGATCGGTAAAGGAGCGCCTGGAGCTGGTCTATCACTACTTTCCCCGGCTGCGCGAGAAGCGGAACGAAACCGCAGGATTCGTGAGCGGGGGGGAGCAGCAGATGACGGTGGTGGGAAGGGCGCTCATGACCGAGCCCAAGCTGGTCCTGCTGGACGAGCCCTCCATGGGGTTGGCCCCCAAGCTGATCCACGAGATTTTCAATATCATTCAACAGCTCCATCAGGAGCAGAAAATCTCCATCCTCCTTGTCGAGCAGAACGCCAAGCTGGCCCTGAACGTGGCGCCTTACGCCTATGTCATGGAAACGGGCCGGATCGTCATGGACGACACCTCGGAGACCCTCATGAGCAATGAGGACATCAAGGATTTCTATCTGGGCCTGACTGAAAAGGGTCGTCAAAAGAGCTTTCGGGATGTCAAGCACTACAAACGACGGAAGAGATGGCTTGCATGATCCAACCTCTCACCGTGGCCGCGATACGCCCGGCCCCTGCAGGCAGCCGGCGAGCCGGAATACCTGTTGGTGTCGGGCCCTGCGGACACACGACGCGAAGGAGGGCTTCATGAAGAACAGATATGCAATGCTGGCGGTTCTCATCACCGCAGTGGCCTTTATGCTTGTCGGGTGCGTCACCACGCCCCCGAGCGAGTCCAATTTCAAGGCTCCGACCATCACGCTGGAGATGTTCGATGTGCCCCAGTACGACGGGTACTATTACTATGCAGGATCAGTGGAACCCACCAAAGGAACCGCAGGGGACCATGGCGCACCTCTGCCCATGAGCTTCCTGTTCAACGTCCATAACCCGAATCCCTACACGGTGGCCCTGGAGGGAATCCGTTTCACCGTGGCCTTTGACAAGGAGTTCGACGTGGTCACGGTCAACAATCAGGACACCCTTCTGATCCCGGCCGAGTCCACGGACCAGGTGCGCTGCACCACCATGGTCACCGCCCGCTCCGCGCTTCTCAATCTCATGGTCACGAGCGGGTTCAAGCTCAAGGAAAAGGGCTGGTCTCCGTGGGACGCCCTGGAGCGCTGGTGGGAAGGTGTGCCCGACGCTTCGGTGCCTATCACACTGCACGAAGGGGCCGCCACGTTCCGGGCGGACGGCGTCACCAAGGTGGTGCCTGTGCGAGCGGAGTTCCCGTGAGGGTGTGAGCAAACCTCGCAAACCAACACGTGATCGGGGCCCCCTCGGGGTTCCGTTTTTCAGGCAAAGAACCGGGCAGGGGTCCCCCTGCCCGGTGCCGGTTACGGCCCGAGAAGGATGCGGCGCCGGTGTATCATCATGACTTCGTGCCTGTCTGATAAGGGATGTGGGGCACGCGTGAGCGGGGTATGAGCGCATGGGGCTTCATGACTTTACCGTGTACGACATGATCGACAGGAACGCCGCCAGCTTCGGCGATCTGCCCGCGTGGTACGAGGTGGACGACGGCCGAACCGCGAGCTTTGTGGAGATCAAGCGGGATGTGGACCGGCTGGCTGCAGGTCTTCGCAAGATCGGCCTTCAAAAGGGCGACCGGATCGGCATTCTGGGCAAGAACAGCCTGGAGTACTTTCTGTTGTACGGGGCCGCGGCCGGGTTGGGCCTGGTGGTCCTGCCGATCAACTGGAGGCTCTCGGCCGAGGAGGCCCGCTTCAACCTCAACGACGGGTCTCCTGAGGTGGTTTTCGTGGACCGTGAGTTCCAGCCCTTAATCGACGGGGTGCGCAGCGGATTGACCTCGGCGAAGCAGTTTTTCAACCTCAAGGACCGCAAAGGCGACTACCGGGACTTCTTCGACCTCCTCATCGATGGGGAAGGCTTCGAGCCCGAGGCCGTGTCCACGGACGACGGATTCGTGATCATCCACACGGCGGCCGTGGCCGGCAGGCCGCGGGGCGCTCTTTTGAGCCATGGAAACGTGCTCTGGGCCGACATGCACTTCGACTATTTCTGCGGTCTGGGTCCCGAGGACGTGCACCTCAATCTCCTGCCCCTGTTTCACGTGGGCGGGCTGTTCATGGCCACCTCGAGCTTTCACGCCGGGGCCATGAACGTCAATATGAGCAAGTTCGACGCGGCGCGGGCCGTGGAGCTCATTCGAGAAAAGCAGGTGTCCTTCATGTTCGACTTCGCTCCCATCCTCTCCTCCATCCTGGACGAGCAGGAGGCCACAGGAAAGGACATCTCCTCGCTTAGAGCCGTGGTGGGGCTGGAGTCGCCCAATACCATCGAGCGGTTTCAGCGGGCCACGGGCGGGTGCTTCTTTGTCATGTACGGCCAGACAGAGACCTCCTGCGTGGCCACCTTCGGCCGCTACGACGATTGCCCCGGTTCGGCCGGGCGCATGCTGCCCATGGCCCGGGTAAGCCTTTTGGACGATGCGGATCGTCCCGTGGGCCCGGGCGAGATGGGGGAGATCGCCGTGAGAGGGCCCATGGTCTTCAAGGGATACTGGAACCTTCCCGAGGACGACGAGCGCACCTTCCGCAACGGCCGGCACCACACCGGGGACGTGGGGCGGTTCGACGAAAACGGGTTCCTGTGGTACGAGGGCCGCAAGGCCGAAAAAGAGCTCATCAAGCCCGGAGGGGAGAACGTCTATCCTGCGGAGGTGGAAACCGCCATCCTGCAGCACCCGTGGGTGGACAAGGTGGTGGTCTTCGGGGTCCCGGACCCCAAGTGGAAGGAAGGCATAAAGGCCGTGTGCCTCCTCGAGCAAGACCGGCACCTCGAGGCCCAGGCCTTGATCGACTTTGTGGGAGAGCGGATAGCCCGGTACAAAAAGCCCCAGTACGTGGAGTTCGTGTCCGACTTTCCGCTTCTGGAAAACGGGGCCCCGGACCGGGAAAAGATAAAGTCGATGTACAAATAACCACTCATGCAGACCGAACTTTCTTCCGCCCTTATCCTGAGGACGATTCCTTACGGGGAGTCGGATCTGCTGGTGTTCTTCCTCACATCCGAGCGGGGACGTCTCAAGGGAATAGCCAAGGGGGCCCAGCGCAGCCGAAAGCGGTTCGTGAACTGCCTGGATGTGTTTTCCCTGGTGCGGCTGGAATACGCCTCCCGCCGAAGCGGGGAGTTTCTACTGCTACATTCCGGAAAGCTTCTCAACGCCTATCCCGGTCTACGCAAAGACTTCGCCACCCTTTCCTATGCGAGCTACATGGTGGAACTGGCCGAGGTCCTGTTCCCCGCCGGCGTGTCCGAGCCTGAAATGTTTGCATTGCTGAGCGGCTCCCTGGAGCGTCTGTCGCAGGGAGAAGACCGGGACGCCGCATGCCTGGTGTTCGAGATTCGGGCCATGGCCCTGGGTGGCTTCGCGCTCAATCTGTCCGCATGTTCCGTGTGCGGCAGGCAATACCGTTACGAAGGCCGGGCGGTGTTTGTATGCGAAGCCGGGGGGATCGCCTGCCTGGGATGTCGATCCGAGTCGGCTCACCGGCCGGGGTTGAGCCCCGAGGCGGTGCGGATCATTAAGCAGGTCCAGGAAGGAACGTGGCCGGCCGTTCAGGAGGTGGGCGTTTCCCCGGAGTTGGCGGCGGAGCTCAGGCCCGTGATTCGTGCTCATCGAGAGCAGCGATTGGAGCGGGATCTGCGAACCGCCCGTTACATAGAGCCGGAAGCCTGACGCCCCTCAACCCCCGTGGTCCATCTCCAGTTCTCGAAGAACCTCGGCGGTGAGCACGTCGTCGTCGAATGCGAAGGTCACGGTGCCCCGGTGGACCTGGAACCATACCAGGCTGCATTCGTAATCGTCCGCAACCTGCTCCAGGAGGGCCTGAAAACGAAGGGCCTCAGGATGATCCGGCCCGTCCACCTCTTCCGAAAAAAGATCCACCTCAATGGACGTGGGGACGCTCAAGGACATGGGGACGCCCTTTGTATTTTTATATTTGTGATCATTCTCCAATATGGAAAGACGATATTCTTTCGCAAAGACGCCAAGACGCCAAGAGAAAATTTTTGAGAAACGCGAGAGAGCAGTATAGGCGAGTGGAGCCCAAAGCTCAAGCAAACACGGAGGGTAGTGTCGGCGGAGCGGCCCGCTTGACATCACACCCGGCGGATGGTAATTGAGCAGGCTTCCAATGAACGGCTGATCCCTGTCAAACCGCGAACCGCAGGAGAGGAAGGCATGACCTTTCAGGAACTGATACTGAATCTGGAGCGTTTCTGGGCGGACCGGGGGTGCCTGATCCAGCAGCCCTACGACCTGGAGGTGGGGGCGGGAACCCTGAACCCGGCGACCCTGCTTCGGGCCCTAGGCCCGGAACCCTGGTCCGTGGCTTATGTGGAGCCCTCGAGGCGCCCCACCGACGGTCGGTACGGGGAGAACCCCAACCGCCTGTCCCACTACTACCAGTACCAGGTGCTCATCAAGCCCTCCCCCATGGACATCCAGGAGATGTATCTCGACAGCCTGAGGTCGCTGGGGATCGATCCGCTGGACCACGACATCCGGTTCGTGGAGGATGACTGGGAGAACCCGGCCGCCGGGGCCTCGGGCCTGGGATGGGAGGTGTGGCTGGACGGCATGGAGATCACCCAGTTCACCTACTTCCAGCAGACAGGCAGCATCCGCCTGGATCCGGTGAGCGTAGAGCTCACCTACGGGCTGGAGCGCATTGCCATGTATCTCCAGGAAAAGGAGAGTGTTTACGATCTGGACTGGAACCAAAGCATCACCTACGGCGATGTTCATAAAAGAGGTGAGTACGAGCTCTCCGTTTATCACTTCGAGACTGCGGACGTGGATATGCTCCTGCGCATGTTTGAGATGTTCGAGCACGAGTCCCAAGCGGCCGGGGATCAGGGACTGGTCCTGCCGGCATACGACTGTTGTCTCAAGTGCTCTCATACGTTCAACATTCTCGAGGCCAGGGGGGCCATCAGCGTGAGTGAACGGACCAAGTACATCGAGCGCATTCGAAACCTGGCCCGGAAGGCCTGCAAGAACTACGTGGCCCAGCGGGAGGAGCTGGGGTTCCCGCTGCTCGGATAGACGCCGGCTTGAGGGCCGGCTCTCGCAAAGACACCAAGGAGGCCGGCAGAAATAAATTGGACAAAATTGCGCTCGGATTTGGGTCATATTTGGATGCGGCGATTGAGCAAAACCGCAGGCGTAGCTGGACTACGTCGAGGATTTTGCGATTGAGCCGCAGCCGAAGATGGCCTGAAGATGAGATGCAAGATGTTCAAGTTATTTTTGCTGGCCTCCCAAGCACGAACAACTTGTTTTTTTAGTGTCTGGGCGCCCTTGCGAGAGAGAAAAAACGACGCCTGGATCGCAGGTCATTTCAATCGAGGAAACCATGGCGGAATTCCTGCTGGAAATCGGGACCGAGGAGATTCCCTCGGGATACATCGAAGACGGACTCAGAGAGCTGAAACGGCTCATGGAGAGCCGTCTTGTCGAAGCGCGCATCGAGATCGGGAGCGGAGTGGAGACCTATGGGACGCCCAGACGGCTGGTCCTGGTGGGCCGCGACATCGCTTCCCGCCAGTCGGACACGGTGCAGGAAGTCACCGGCCCCCCAATAGGGGCGTCCTACGACGAGGACGGGAACCCTACACGGGCCGCCGAGGGCTTCGCCGGTAAGCAGGGCGTCGCCGTTCAGGACCTCCAAACCATCGAAACCCCCAAGGGAGTCTATGTCTTTGTACGTAAGGAGATAGCGGGGAGACCGGCGGGCGGAGTCCTGGCCGAAATCCTGCCCGGGGTGATCCGTGACGTGCCCTGGCCCAAGTCCATGATCTGGGGGGCGGTGGGATTTCACTTTGCCAGGCCCATTCACTGGATCCTGGCCCTGCTGGACGGTGAGGTCGTTTCATTCGACGTGGCCGGGGTTTCCAGCGGAAACCGAAGCCGGGGTCATCGCTTCATGGCGCCGGATACCTTTGAGGTTCGAGGGGTGGACCACTATCTCGAGCGACTGGCCGAGGCCTGTGTCGTGGTGAACCCGGCGGATCGGAAGGCCGAGGTAGTGCGACTGGTCGAGGAATCCGCCGCCTCCGTGTCCGGAAAGGCGGTGCTAGAGCCGGGTCTCGTGTCCACGGTGGCCAACCTGGTGGAGTATCCGTCAGCCGTGTGCGGGAGCTTTGACCGTGCCTTTCTCGCCCTTCCCGATCCCGTGCTCATCACCCCCATGGCCGAGCACCAGCGGTATTTCGCGGTCCGGGATGCAAAAGGACGGCTGATGCCTCACTTCGTGGCCGTGAACAACACCCTGGCGAGAAAACCGGATGTGGTGGGAAAAGGGCATGAACGGGTGTTGCGGGCCAGGCTTTCCGATGCGGACTTTTTCTTCAAGGAAGACCGAAAGCGGCCCCTGATAGACCGTTTGAAGGATCTCGAGTCCGTGATTTACCAGGCGGAGCTGGGCACGTCTTACGAAAAGGTGGAACGGTTCACCCGCATCGCCGAATACCTTGCCGGGCGGGTGGCCGCAAAATCGGTTGAGGACGTACGGCTGGCGGCCCGACTGGCCAAGTGCGATCTGGTCACGGAAATGGTCGCGGAGTTCGCGTCCCTCCAGGGCGTCATGGGTGAGGTGTATGCCCGCATGGACGGTCACCCGGAGGCCGTATGCAGGGCCGTTCGTGAGCATTACCTGCCGCTTCGCTCGGGAGGGGCGCTTCCGGAAAGCGCGATCAGCGCCGTGGTGGGAATCGCGGATCGCATGGATACCATCGCCGGGTGTTTCGCCATGGGCCAGGAGCCCAGTGGTGCGGCCGACCCCTTTGCGCTTCGACGGCATGCCCTGGCTGTTCTGCGCATCCTCGAAAGCCGGGAATGGAACATATCCCTCTCGAGTCTGGTCGAGTACGCGCTGGAAGGGTTGGCCGAAAAGATGGATTTCCAGCAGGAGCAATGCGCACAACGCATCATGGCCTTTTTCAGGGAACGATACAGAAACCGGATGCTCCAGGAGGGGCATGCCCAGGGGGTTATCGAAGCGGTGCTGGCGGCACGCTTTGATCGCATTCCCGGGCTTTGTTCGGGTATCGAGCAGCTGGGGCGGTTTGCCGAGGCTTCGAATGAGTTCGAGTCGCTGGTGCTCGCCTTCAAGCGCGTGACCAACATCCTGAAAAAGCAGGACGAGCCGTGCGGGGTGGAGCCGGGCCTGTTTCAGGAGCCCTGTGAACACACCCTCCGGCAGGCGGTTCAAGGGATGGAGGGAGACGTCCTGGACCTGGTGGAGGCGGGCGACGACCAGGAGGCCCTCAACCGGTTGGCCGCCCTTAGAAAGCCGGTGGACGACTTTTTCGAGGGAGTGGAGGTCCTCACCAGGGATGATCCGCGTCTTCGGCGAAACCGGGTCGGGCTTCTCCAGCACGTATCCCGGCTCTTTTTGAAGGTGGCGGATTTTTCACGCTTCTAGTCCTGTTTTTTGAGCAGTACGTAGAGGTCCCCTTCGTGCTTCATGTGCCCGGCCGCTGTTTCGGCATACGGGCCGCGGCCCCAGAAGATGTCCGCGCGTCCAGCCCCGCGAATCGCGCCTCCCGTGTCCTGGTTGACCACGAAGCGGTCCATGTCCGTCCAGTCTTGAATCTTTCCTTTCTGAACCACGGGCTTTTGAGCGGAAATAAGGCACAAGGCCCCCTTGGGGAACAGGTCGTCATCCAGGGCGATGGAGCGCTCCGGGGTCAGTTGAACGTTGATGTTGCCAAAGGGGCCGTTGGGCTTAGGGCTGAAAAAGACGTAGGAGGGGTTGTGGTTGAGCACCTCCTCGATTCTATCGGGATGTGTGTTCAGGAAACGCCGTATGGCCTGCATGGACATGTCTTCCCTGGACACCAGGGAACGTTCGATGAGGTAACCCCCGATGCTCCGATAGGGTCGCCCGTTGGAAGCGGCGTACCCTACGGAAAGGGCGTCTCCGTCCGGAAGACGGATGCGGCCGGAGCCCTGTATGTGCAGAAAGGCTACATCCACAGGGTCCTGGAGCCAGGCCAGCTCCAGGCCCTTGCCCTGGAGGGCCCCTCCCTCTTCGATGTCACGGCGTGAGTGGTAGGGAAGCAGCTTTTGTCCCTCGATGCGCGCGGTGATCCTTTTGCCTTCCAACCCCCTTCCAAAGGGGGAGAGGTCGATGCGAAGAAGGTCCGGAGGACGTCTGTAGAGGGGGTGTCGATAGTTGTGGTCAGGGATCAGGCTTCCCTCGTAGACCGGCTCGAAGTACCCGGTGAAGAGCACGCGGCGATTCCCCTTTCTTCCGGATGCGCGGTACAGGTCGTAGTCTTTTCGAATGGCGCGGGCCAGGGCGTTCGAAGAAGGCCGCTTGCGGACAAGGGCGAGGAACTCTTCCTGTGTGGTTCGAACATGGCTGCAGGGTACGGCTCGCTCACCGTATTGGAACACGTGGTCCGCGTCGAGCCGGGAGAGATAGTCCAGGTTGTTTTCGATTGCCCGCTCCAGTGAGCTCATGGTGTGGTCGTCCCGGATTTCCGGACGGAAAAGCCGGACCGGCCGGAGGGCTTCTTCCGGAGAGCGGGCCTCGCGGGTGAGGGTGGGAAAGAGGATGTGCGAATAGACGATATAAACCACCAGGGCAAAGAAAAGGACACCCAAGAGCATCCAGAGGGTGGTCTTGGACTTGAGCCGCGGGAGAAAAAAATCCTTCCATGCATTGTGAATGGTCATGAGTCCCTTTCACCTGAATTGAAAGCGTTATAGATTGCAGTTTTGGCTGCCCATCATATCGTAAAACAGGCGGCAAGAAAAGGGGCAGGGTTCATGGGCGCACGCCCCTGGGAACTGAGAACACACCTGATGCCGGAGTGTGGTTTCTTTGCAACACCCGGGGCATCCGTGTGCGTTAACATTGCGACCTTGAATGAAGCGCAGAATAAAAGCCAAACAATCCCAACAGGTTGCAGGCTTCAATTTCGGGCCTTCCGGTTTTCCGTACTGGCACGGTGATTGCTAAGCAATTCACAAACCCGTGCAAACCTGTGTTTTGTGCCGAGTTTGCCATGGAATCCAGACTACCCAAGGACAACCACGGGCCCCACAGGGATCCCGAAAATCGAATCGGAACTTTCCACCGGAGTTGAAGCGGAGTGAGGATACCAGAGTGGACTACAGACAGCGAACATTGAGATCTGAAGCGCGTTGCACAGGAATCGGGCTGCATTCCGGCAGCAAGGTCGGATTGACCCTGAGGCCTGCACCGCCGGATGCCGGCATTTGTTTCATTCGAAAGGACTTACCTGAAGGCAGGAAGATCAAGGCCGTAAACGGCAACGTGGTGGACACCAACATGTCTACCTCAGTCGGCCGGAACGGGACCGGCGTGTCCACAGTGGAGCACCTCATGGCGGCATTGTTCGGTCTGGGAATCGATAACGTGACCGTGGAGGTGGACGGGCCCGAGGTCCCCATCATGGACGGGAGCTCCGCTCCCTTTGTCTTCCTCATCAAGAGCGCCGGGATTCGAGAGCAGAAGCCGCCCAAGCGGTTTATGGTCATTCGCAAGCGTTTTCGCGTGGAGGACGACAACCGGTCCATTACAATCGAACCCTCCCGCGAGTTGAAGGTCACCTACACCATTGATTTCAACCACCCTCTGCTCAAAGACCAGACCTATGTGCTTCGGTTCTCCGGCGGGGACTTTGTGAGGGAAATCAGCCGTGCCCGCACCTTTGGCTTTCTCAAGGACATTCAGCTGCTTCGGGACAACGGCCTGGCCATGGGCGGCTCCCTGGACAATGCCATAGTGATCGACGACTTTCGGGTCCTAAACGAAGATGGATTGCGCTACCCGGATGAGTTCGTGCGGCACAAGATCCTGGATTTCCTGGGCGATTTGGCGCTTCTGGGCAACCCAGTCATCGGCCATTTCGTGGTCGAGAAATCCGGCCATTTCTTGAACCAGGTCATGCTCCGCGAGTTGATTCGCGACAAAAAACACTGGAAGATGTGCTCCTTCAAGGACCCTGAAGAGGTGGCTGAACATCGCCTTCGCATTCCTGCTTTTGGAGCACTGGACTCCGTGCCTGCCTGAGGGTCTCAAAAACGCCGCTTTATTTCCTTCGGCTCCATCGCCTTGAATCCCTTATGCGGGGAGGCTGAACAGTCAGCCTCCCCGCTGTTTTTGCCTTGCGATCCAAGCCGGATGCGACAGGGTCTCCGATTGCCGCCGGCAACCCTCTCACCGGCTGTGCGCCCCAAGTGATATCTGTTGCTTTTCCGCATGCTCTTGGCTAACATACTCTCCCGATTTTCTTGTTTTTGCAAGCAATCCACCGCCCTGGACCCGGGTGAAAACGCCCCGGGCTCGAGGCTGGAGGGGAGACACCTCTTTTCTCATGAAACGACTCCACAAAGGCCTGTTCACGGTGTTTGTCTTTCTCGTTCTTGCCGCGGCCACCCCTTCTCACGCCCAAAAGGCCAGGTTGACCGATATTGTGATGACGAACACGTCTGAAGACCTCATTGTCTACTTCACTGTAGAGGACTGCTTTACGGCCGAGATGATGGAGGCCATTGAGAGCGGCCTTCCCACCACCTTCACCTTTTACGTACAGCTCGATGAGAGGCGGGACCTGTGGTGGGATCGAACCATGGTGGAGCTCGAGATCCGTCATACCGTGCGGTATGACCAGCTCAAGAAGCGTTACGAGCTGCAGCTCTCGGAGGGGCCTGAAGACTTGATCACGGTTCAGGACTTCCAGGAGGCCAGGCAGCTCATGTCCGAGGTGGTCGCCCTGAAGGTGATTCCCCTCAATGAACTGGAGAAAGGAGGCCGCTATCAGCTACGAATGATGGCTGAATTAGATAAAATAAGACTCCCTTTGTACCTCCACAATGTATTTTTTTTCCTCTCCTTGTGGGATTTCGAAACAGACTGGTATGTCGTTGATTTTCTTTATTGAGAGTTCGGAGAGTTCTGAGAGTTCGGGGGACACCATACGTAATTCGGGACGCATATTGCATCATACAATACAGTGCCGCCCCCGAATTAAGTATGGTGTCCCCCGAACTCTTGTCCAATCTTTAACTCTTTTCTTAGCGCCTTAGCGTCTTAGCGAGAGGATACAGCATTCATAGCCATGCAAAAAGAAAGAATCTCTCGCCAAGCCGCAAAGACGCAAAGAGAACAGACCAATCTTTAACTCTTTTCTTAGCCTCTTAGCGAGAAAATAAAGTTTTTACGAATTCGTCATCTTTGAATCTTTTCTTAGCGTCTTAGCGAGAGAAACACAACATGTGTATGATGGTGCAATAATGTCCTC
>CAZQCK010000062.1:0-5887 GCA_964591925.1 uncultured Desulfobacterales bacterium | reverse complement strand
TTAGCGTCTTAGCGAGAGAAACACAACATGTGTATGATGGTGCAATAATGTCCTCTTATCTGGATGCGGAAAGGCACGACCTTAGAAGGCGAAGACGGGAGCGATACATCATCGCCTCCCTCCTGGCCCTGGTCGTGGTGCTCACCACGCTCGGTTTTCGTGTCCTGGATCTGGGCATGGACCTGCCCCTGCCTCACAGCATCCTGGTGTTCGGCCTCATCAACCTTAACATCATCCTCCTGCTCCTGCTGTTGTTTCTCATTGTCAGGAATCTGGTCAAGCTTGTGTTCGAACGCAGAAAGCGGATTATGGGGGCGAAGCTGCGCACCAAGCTGGTCCTCGCCTTTATTCTGCTCTCTTTATTGCCCACGAGCCTGTTGTTCTTTGTTTCGGTTCAGTTCATTTCCATTTCCATCGAGTACTGGACCAAGCTGCCCATCGAGAGATCCCTGAAGACGTCTTTGGAGGTGGGGCGGAGTTACTATGACAAAAAGGCCGAAGAGATCTTCGGATACGGCAACCATCTCGGCCGTTTGATTACTTACCACGGGTACATGCTCGTCTCACGAAACGAGCAACTGGACAAGTTCATCGCAGAGAAGCAGCGGGAGTACGGGGTGGCCTCCATTCGGGTTTACAGTGCCGGGCTGGACCTGCGGTCACAAACCCGGGACGAGGGAATCGATTTGAGCCCCTTCAAGCCCCCTGATGAGGCGCTTCTAAACAGGGCCCTGGAAGAAGGGGCCGAGTTCCAGGACCGCCAGTTTTCCGCGCACGGTCACCTGGTCACGGGGATCATGCCTGTTTTTTCCAGAACCGAGTCCAAGGCCGTGGTGGGCCTGGTGACCCTTTCGTCGTTCATTCCCGGCGCCTTCGTGAACCGTCTGGAGGCCATCAGCCGCGGCCTGGAGGAGTACAAGCAGTTCAAGGTGTTAAAAAAACCAGTCAAGTTCAGCCATCTGATCACCCTGTCCATAGTCACCCTTCTCATCATCTTCTCCTCCATCTGGTTCGGCTTTTACCTGTCCAAGGGAATCACCGTGCCCATTCAGGAGTTGGCCGGAGGAACCAAGCGTATTGCCGCAGGGGATTATGATGTGTTCATCGACCTGGAGTCTCACGACGAGATCGGAGACCTGGTCCATTCCTTCAATCGCATGACTATGGATTTGAAGAACAGCAAGCTCCAGCTGGAGAAGGCCAACGAAGAATTGCTTCGCAGCAACATGGAAATCGAGCAACGACGCCTCTACATGGAGATCGTGCTCGCCAATGTCGCGGCCGGTGTGGTCTCGGCCAGTGCCGACGGAAGGATTCAGACCATAAACAAGTCGGCCGAGCGCATGCTCAAGGTTCAACGTGAAGACATGATCGGCCGTCACTACCGGGAGGTGATCGGCGAGAAGTACGTCAGGTTGATCAATGGGCTTTTTCAAGACGGTACACTGTTCAGAAAGGGCTTTCTCGAGAGGCAGATTCGGCTTCCCGTGGAAAACCGGACCCTGACCCTGCTGGTCCACCTCAATGTCCTGTGGGACGACCGGGGCGATTACATGGGCCTGGTGGCGGTGTTCGAGGACCTGACGGAAATCGAGAAGGCCCAGAGAATGGCGGCCTGGAGAGAGGTCGCCCGAAGGATCGCGCATGAGGTCAAGAACCCCCTCACCCCGATTCAGCTCTCCGCCCAACGCCTGAGAAGAAAGTACTGGGGGAAGCTCGCCCGGGAAGACGGTAAAGTGTTCGAAGAGTGCACGAACATGATCATCAATCAGGTGGAGGCCCTCAAGGGGCTTGTGAACGAGTTTTCCAGCTTTGCCAGAATGCCGGCCCTGGATCCTAAGCCGGAGGACGTTTCCGGTATCATTCGCGAGGCGGTGAGTCTGTACAAAGAGGCGGAAACAGGCGTGCGCATAGAGTTTCTCGAGGACGAAGGGTTGCCGCCGGTAAGGGTGGACCGGGAACAGATGAAACGGGTCATGATCAATCTCCTGGACAATGCCGTTGCTGCGGTGGAAGGCAACGGTGAGATCCGGATCAGCCTCGAACGGGATTCCAACGGCGGTGCGGTTCAGATCCGTGTGGAGGACAATGGAAAGGGGATTCCGGCCGATCACAAGAGCCGGCTTTTCGAGCCTTACTTCTCCACCAAGAAGCAGGGAACCGGGCTGGGATTGGCCATCGTCAACACCATTGTCAGCGATCACCACGGCCGCATCCGCGTGGAGGACAACGAGCCGCAGGGAAGCCGGTTCATCATCGATCTGCCCGTGGCCGCGTGAACGCCTTATGACCGGGTGTGTGAAGATGACGGTGGCCGGGGCTTTGAACCTTTGGTGACGCTTTGATGCTTTGCTATCATATCCTGTGGACGCTGGCCGTCCTTTTTTGTGTCCCTGTGTTTCCCTTTCAAAGGGCCCGGCGGATTCGTGAACGACTGGCCCTTCGACCGCCGGCCTTTCGTCCGGAGCCCGGGTGCCTGTGGGTACATGCCTTGTCCGTGGGAGAGGTTCTCTCGGCCGTTCCTCTGGTGCGTGGACTGGCGCAGACACACCCGGGCAAAACCCTGGTCTTGACCGTCACCACGAAACAGGGCTGCTCAGTGGCCCGGCGGGAGCTGGAGAAGGATGTAGACCTGTTGCTGGCCATGCCCATGGACTTCTGGGCCGCCTATCACAGGCTGGTCCGCTTTCTGAGGCCGGCTGTATTCATTCCAGTGGAAACGGACCTCTGGCCCGGATTGATGCATCACCTGAGACGTCATAAGATCCCCACCGTGGTGGTGAACGGGCGAATATCGCCCAGGACCGCAAAGGCCTATCGCCGTTTCTCCCCCTGGAGCGGTTTTTTGCTAAAAGGCCCGGCTCTTTGGCTCATGCAATCCGATTTGGATGCCCGCAGGCTGGAGAAGAGCGGCGTTCCCGGGGAACTGGTGCGGGTCACCGGTAACATCAAGTTCGATACCCAGTGGAAACCCATGGAGGAAGGTGAAAGGCGGGCTCTTCGAAAGGCCCTGGGCCTGGCATCGGGAGAGACCGTATGGATTGCAGGAAGCACGCATGCAGGGGAGGAAGAAGTAATCCTGGAGGTGTTTTCCCGCCTTTGTGCAAGGTTTTCGAATCTTCGTCTGGTCCTGGCCCCGAGGCGGGTGGAACGATCCAATGATGTGTGCCGCCTGGCCCGTGCCCGGGGATTCCAGGCGGCCCGGCGCTCGGACGCAGAATTCGACAAGCGCAAGGCCTCGGTGGTGATTCTGGACACCGTGGGGGAGCTGGGGCGGATTTACGGGGTCGGTTCCATGGCCTTTGTGGGGGGGAGCATGGTCCCTGTTGGAGGTCACAATCTCCTGGAGCCCGCCCGATTCGGTTTGCCCACACTGTTCGGGCCGCACATGCACAATTTTGCGGCCATGTCCGAGATGTTGCTGGAGGCGGAAGGCGGCCGCCGGGTGGAGAGTCGCCAGGATCTGGAGCGGGCCGTGGATGACCTTCTGGCCCGCCCCGAGGAGGCGCTGAGGATGGGTGAGCGCGCCCTGGGGTTCGTTCGAATGAACCAGGGCGCCCTGGACCGTGTCCTGGCGGAAATCGAGGAGTCCCGGGCCCATGGTGTTTGACTGGCCGCGCATTCATGCAAGCCGATCCCGCTCGGTTCTTACCTGGCCCCTGGCCTTGTGCTCCGTGCTCTACGGCCTGGGTGTGCGGATCGATCGCGCCCGGCGGAGAAGGCGGGGCGGAGACCGCCTTCCCGGCCTGGTGGTGAGCGTCGGCGGGGTGACCGCGGGCGGGGCCGGCAAGACCCCGGTGACCGCGGCCTTGGCTGAATGGGCCCTTAACCGGGGCCACCGGGTGGTCGTTCTATCCAGGGGGTATGGAAGAAAGCGCGGGGACGAGCTGATCACTGTGTCGGACGGGGAGCGCGTGTCGGCCGGTGCTGCCGAGGCAGGCGACGAACCTCGCATGCTGGCGGAAAGGCTTCCCCGTGTCCCGGTGGTGGTCTGCAAAAAGCGGCTTACGGCCGGCCGGTTCGCCCATCGAACATGGGGTGCAAACGTGTTCCTGCTGGACGACGGGTTTCAGCACCGGGCCGTGGAGCGGGACGTGGATGTGGTTTTGCTGGATGCGCAAGACCCGGTGGGAAACGGTCGTCTCCTGCCATGGGGGCCGTTGAGGGAACCGGTGGACGCCCTGGACCGGGCCCACATCGCAGTGATCACCCGATCCCGGTCCCTCGAGGGGGCCGTGGAGCCGGCGGACATGCTGCTCGCGAGCTTTCCCCACCTGCCGCGGGTTCGAAGCGTCCACGTCCCGTCCGGGGTGTGCCTTCCGGCCGGGTCTGTGGAGTCGGCCCCGGTCCATTTGAAGGGTCGGCGTGTGGCGGCCTTCTGCGGAATAGCCAAACCGGCCGCCTTTCGAGAGACCCTTGCCGGCCTCGGGGCGGAGGTGACGGCGTTTCAGCCGTTTCAGGACCATCATCCGTATTCGCGGGCCGACATTGAAAGGCTGCTGGGTGTGTTTCGCCGCAGCGGGGCGGATTTTTTGCTCACCACGGAAAAGGACTGGATGCGCGTCCCCCGCCTCCTGGCGCAGGAGCCCCGTGCAGGGTTCCTGCGGGTGACACTGGAGTTTTCGAGTGGGGCGCCCGCGTTGTTCGATATGCTGGAAAGGGCGGCAAAGAACAAGAACCTCGTCCACACCGAATCAACATGACGATTGATGACGCCATATACAAGCTGCTTCACCTGCTGGTCCGGGGAATGGCCCGCATTCCCCTGCCTGTGGGTGATTTTCTCGGGCGTATGGTGGGAACGGCCGCGGCCCTCGCCCCTGTGCCCAGGTTGCGGGTGGCCTTGGACAACATGCGGCTCTGCCTGGGGGGCGAGCTGGACGAGGCCGCGCTCAGGCGGTTGTACCGGAGGACCTGCTGTCATTTCGGCCGCATGCTGTTCGAGGTCCCCCACATCTTGAATCTCTCACAAACCGATCCCTCCCGCTACGTGGTGTTCGAGGGAGAGGAGAACCTGATGGAGGCCTTTGACCGCGGAGCCGGGGTGTTCATACTCACGGGTCACTTTGGAAACTGGGAGCTGATGTCCGCCGCGTTTACACAACGGTACAACGGAGTCGGGATCGTGGTGAGGCCGGTGGACTTTCATCCGGCTGACAGGGTCTTGAACGGGCTGCGGACTCGATACGGGGGCGAGATCATTCCCAAGCAGCGGGGCATGCGCAGGATCCTGGCGGCGCTCTCTCGAGGTAAGACGGTGGGAATCCTATTGGACCAGAACGTGGATTGGTATGAGGGGGCCTTTGTCCCTTTTCTGGGGCGGACGGCCTGCACCAACAAGGGCCTGGCCCTTTTGGCCTTGAGGACCGGGGCCCGGGTCGTCCCTACCTTTGCCGTCAGGCGGAAGGAAGGAGGCTATCGGGTGGTGTTTGAACCGCCCCTGGAGCTCGTGATCACCGGGGACAAGACCCGCGACGTGGAGGACAACACGGCCCGGTTTGCGGAGGTCATTTCACGCTATATCCGCGCCTATCCGGACCATTGGTTCTGGTTTCACAGGCGCTGGAAGACCCGGAATTACTGTCCTCTTCCTGCAAACCAAGAGGGGACGCGCGTATGAACAGCCGGCCTGTGAGATCCGATCCCGCCGGTGAGCCGGCGCTCCGGGTGCCGTCCCCCGGCAGGGGGGACATCCTGGTGCGCTCGACCAACTGGATCGGAGACATGGTCATGAGCCTTCCCGGGCTCGAGGCACTCAAGGAGCGCTATTCGAAGAGTCGGCTCACCGTGCTGGCCCGTCCCTGGGTCCGGGAGATCCTGGCCTGCCATCCGGCCGTGGACGAGATCATGGTCCTGGACAAAGGAGGAGGCCGCGTGCGGGGCCTCA
>CAZQCK010000061.1:0-19122 GCA_964591925.1 uncultured Desulfobacterales bacterium | reverse complement strand
TGATATGTTAGGTGTTTTTTCGATAGACTGCAATTTGAAACGCTCAATTCAGGTTACACGGTGTTGCAGGAGGAAAGCTCATGGAAAACCGAAGGAAGTACTATCGGGCCGAGATCGTTCTGCCGGTGAGCTGGGAAGTGCTGGACCGGGACCAGAAGGCCTTGGTGGAGCAGGGACACGGGGCGACGCTCTTGAAAAAGGGGCGTCCAATGAGCCCTATTGACGAGTACCTGGCCAAGGCGGATCCCGGGTCCGAGGAAAAGCACATCTACCGGTGCCTGCAGCTGGTCAACAACAAGCTGGACTTCATCATTGATCAGCTCATGAACCGTTCCCAAGTGCAGCGGCCCATGGATGACGTGATCGAGATCAGCGGGTCGGGCCTCAAGTTCCTCACCGACGAACCCCTGTCCGGCGGGGATGTGCTGCGAATGGAGCTTCTGGTGCCCGAGAGCTTCCACTACCACATGGAGCTTTTGGCCGAGGTGGTCCGAGTGGAGCCTGTGGAGGATCAGTACCGGGTGGCGGCAGGTATCGTGGCCATTGAAGAGGAGTGCCGGGACGCCATTGTCCAGGCCGTGTTCAAGAAGCAGCGCCAGGAGATCCGGGACAAGCTGGAGAACGAGCCCTCATGATCGAGCTCTCGCAGGATCACTTTGTTCAAGCCCACCGCCTCATGTCCATGGGCAAGCTGGTTCACGGTCTGATCCACAACCTCAACAGCCCCCTGCAGAACCTGGGAATGGACATGGACATGATCGGGTTTTCCCTGGAAACACAAGGGGCGTCCGCTGAGGAGCCGGCGTTGCAAATCAAGGACCGGCTGAAGCGTATGGAAGCCGAGTTCGAGGAGATCAACCGGCTCATTCGGGCCGCCGCCTTCCGCATGGACGCGGAGGCGGAGCAGGACTACCTGTCCCTGGACGATTTCCTGGACCAGGAGATGGCCTTTCTCAAGACCAACCTGTACTTTAAGCACCATGTGGAGACCAGGCTGGCGCTGGACCAACCCCTTCCCATGCTGAGCTCGCTTGCCGCGGGGGTGCCTGAGGCGCTTCGGTACACGCTGGAGGCGGTGGTGGAGGATATGGAGCGCCAGGGCATGAGCGCCTTCACCTTGAAGGCGTCAGACTGCGGGTCGCACATCGGCGTGGAAATAACCGCTGAGAAGGGCCCCCTGTCCCAGGCCGTGCTGGAGCCACTTGAAGGGGGGTTTTTCAAAGAAGAGCCCCGGCGGATTCAGCTCCATCACATGGCGGCGGTCCAGGCCGCACTCCTGCTGGAGCGGGCCGGCATCACACCACAGGTGAAGGCGGCGCCGGAGCACACCCGCATCCATCTGGAGCTGAACAAGTCCCCCTACTCATAGTCCCCCCGGCCGAACTTGGCCGCCTCGGTCCCTATGGTGATCACCAGATCAGAGACCACGTTTCGAAGCTGGTCCGGAAGCGCGGGGTCGGACTCCATTTGCCTAAGGCCCTCAACCCTTCCCTCCAGATGCTCCACCAGGGGCCGCATCTCCTGCGAAGACAGGGACGAGTTGCCCAGTGCCGCTGCATAGTGATCAACCATGTCCAGCGTTTCTCGAAGGTCCGCCAGAAGCCTGTCCTTTGCCCCCTCCGAGTGCACGGCCTGCACCCGGTCCAGGCCGGGAATGATCTGCACGCCCTGGGGCACGGGAACGCTGAAGGCGTTTTGAACCCCGCCGCCCGCCTGCCCCTTTTGCACCGCCTGGTCCATGATCTTTTGAAAGTCCCCCTGCTCGCTTTGACGAGTGCGGACTTTTCCCTCAGAGCCTGTTACCTGTCCATGTTGTGTTTCATTCACCTTCATGGTCGTGTCTCCCTGGGACTGAAAAGGCTGTTTGTTCTGCGTTGGATTACCGGCTATTGCAAGATCACTGCCGAAAATCCCAAGAGGGGGGTGGCGATGGTTCCGCCTGATTCGATCCGGCATAAAAAGCCGATATTATGGGCTTTTTAGAGGCGCGGTCAGAACCGGCCTGCAAAGGGCCTGGCTCGAGGATCAAGGTCCCGGTTTGGCGGGAACAGGAAAAATCTGCCGGAATCGGGAAACCCCTGCCCCATCAAAGAGTCACCCCTCCACCATGCGCAGGGCAGCAGCGGTGATGTCGGGCAACCCCACCACCTTTTCCGCGGCTTCCCGCTTGATGGCCTCCTTGGGCATGCCGAACACCACGCAGGTGCGCTCGTCCTGGGCCAGGGTGCGGGCCCCGGCCGTGCGCATCTGGAGCAGGCCGTCCGCACCGTCCGACCCCATGCCTGTGAGAATCACGCCCACGGCATTGCTACCGGCGTAGTCGGCCACGGACTTGAACAGGACATCCACAGAGGGCCTCTGGTGGTGCACCATGGGGCCGTTCTTGATCTGCACGTAGTAGCGGGCCCCGCTTCTTCTGAGGAGCATGTGAAAGTTGCCCGGCGCGATCAGGGCCTGGCCGTTGACCACCGAATCCCTGTCCTGGGCCTCTTTGACGCGAATGGCGCACAGGGAGTCCAGTCGTTCCGCGAACGAGGTGGTGAACTTGGCGGGCATGTGCTGGACCACGATGATGCCCGGTGCATTGGGCGGCATAGCCAGCAGGACCGTCTTTATGGCCTCGGTCCCCCCGGTGGAGGCGCCTATGGCCAGTATCTTGTTCGTGGTGGCGGAGAGGGCCTTGATCCCGGTGACCGTCTCCTGCTCCGGTGCGTACTGCTCCGGTGCGGTCTCCAGCTTGGCCTTCATGTTCACATTGGCCACGGCCCGAATCTTGTCCGCGAGCTGAACGCCCATATCCCCCACAGAGTAAGAAGCCGAGGGCTTGCTGATCACCTCCAGGGCGCCCAGGGACAGGGCTTCCATGGCAAGTTTTCCGCCCTTTTTGGTAAGAGAGCTCACGATGATCACCGGAAGCGGGTAGTGCTTCATGAGCTTTTTCAAAAACGTCAGCCCGTCCATGCGGGGCATCTCGATGTCCAGGGTGATCACATCGGGCTTGAGGCGGACGATCTTGTCCCGGGCCACATAGGGGTCAGGGGCAGTGCCCACCACCTCGATGCCGCGTTCCCTGGAGAGCTCTTCAGAGAGGACCTTGCGCACGATGGCTGAGTCGTCCACCACCATCACTTTGATGTCATTGTTCATCAGGACTCCATACGCCTCCGATTCTTCTTCTTCACAACCGCCGTCCTCGCACCCTGCGCGCGCCCGGTCCGCTGCCGCGGAGCAGGGTCAGTCCTTCACCACGGCCAGAGCGATTCGGTCTTCCAGGGTGTCCACCCCCAGGAATACGTACTCGGGTGTGCGCGCAAGCATTGCCGGGAGCGTTTCCGCGGAAACGGCCGTTGGAATGTCCAGCTGGAACACCGCCTCCTCGTTCAAGTTGCTGAAGGTGCTTCCGGCGATCATGTTGAGGATCTCCTGAACCGTCTGCTCCACGTGCTCCTGCGGGACCGCATCCGGTTCAACGCCCATGAAGTCCGCAGTCAGAGCCACTCCCAGCTTTCGAGGAATGAGGAACAGGAAGGACCCGGAAAAGGACCCGAAGAAGGACAGGCGGGCCCCGGTCAGGTCCACGGCGCCGGGATCCTTCCACAGCTCCTTCGGGGAGTCCGCCTCGAAAAACTCCAGGGGCAGAAAAAACATCTTTTCCAGGACCTCAGAAATCGAGGCCCTCATCGCCGTTTTCATCCTCTCCCTGTCCATTCTCGTCCTCTCCCATGATGCGGTTCAATTTGGAACGGATCTCCTCCGGGGTGAACGGCTTCTTGATGTAGTCCGCCACCCCCATGCGCCTGAACATCTCGATCCGGTCCCGGCTGCCCTCGGTGGTGACCATGAGCACGGGCACGCTCGCCAGGAGCTCGTCCTTGTTCATCTCCTCGAGCATTTCCAGACCGTTCATCTCCGGCATGTTGTAGTCCGACACCACCAGGTCCATCCATTCCCGCCGCAGCAGGTCCAGGGCCTCCTTGCCGTTGGAGGCCTCGAAGACCTCTCCCACTTTGAAGCCGGACACCTTGACGGTCTTCTTGATGACGGCCCTCATGGGGGGGGAGTCGT
Source organism: uncultured Desulfobacterales bacterium (assembly GCA_964591925.1). GTDB lineage: Bacteria > Desulfobacterota > DSM-4660 > Desulfatiglandales > HGW-15 > JAIPEI01. Next base: position 15,057 of record CAZQCK010000061.1, on the reverse strand, counting down.
CCACGATCAGGATGTTGTAGGCCATGTTATAAACCTCTTTGCCTTCACGGCTTGGTGAGGCCGCCGGGGTGGATCCATCCGTAAGGATCAGGCGGCCTGAATGAGCTCCTCCACCTGCCCGATCTTTTCTCCGAACCCCGCGATCACCTCCTGGTACTCCCGGTCCGTAAACCCCAGCTTCTCCAGGGCCTCCTTGTGAAAGCGGTAGGCCAGGCCGTCCGACCCCACCCCTATTCCCATGGTCATGCACAGGGTGTCGGCGAGGTACACAATGGCCGACTGGGTTGGGAACCGGGACTCCAGGGGCACATGGTGGTGCTCGATAATGTCGATCATCATCTCGCTGAACCGCCACCGCTTTGCGATCATGCCCCCCAGCTCGGCATGGTCGATTCCCAGCACGCCCTTTTCAGCCTCGCGAAAGCTGAATCCGTGCTTGGCCACGAGAAAGTTGATCTTTTCGAACGACTCGGCCACGTGCTGGCTCAGCACCACCTTGCCGATGTCCTTGAGAAGCGCCGCGGTGAACACGGTGTGAATATCCTCGATCCCCTTCTTCTCGGCCAGGTCCCGCGCGATCAGGGCCGAGGACACCGAGTAGCGCCAGAGCTCGCCGCTTTCCAGGTCATACCCCTCGTGGCCCTGAACATAGTTTCCGCTGTTCGCCTCCAAGAGCACCAGATCCACCACTTTGTCCATTCCCAGGTACACCACGGCCTGATGCAGGGAGTCCACCTTTTGGCTCAATCCGAAGTAGGCGGAGTTGGCCGTCTTGAGCAGGTTGGCGGTCAGGACCTGGTCGTACTGAATGATGTCCGTGAGCTTGGCCATGGAGCTCTTGGGGTCCTGAGCGATGGTCATGACCTTGTCGGCCACCTGAGGGATGGGCGTGAGGGTGTCGATTCCCGCCACAATGGCTTTGATGTCCTTGCTCATACCGGGAACTCTCCTTTGCCGGACACTTTCAACCGGCAGGCGCCGTCCTTGACCGCCAGCCTGAGGGTGCGGTTGGCACTGCCCCCCACATCTTCATGGCTCACCATGACCTTGTTTTTCCAAAAAATCTTGCGCATGGCCATGTAGTTTCTCTTCCCGATATTGAAAAACCCCTGCTGGTCCAGGATCTGAGCGCCCCCCGCCACAATGATCCGCATCCGCTGTTTCTTGGCCCCCAGCCTGTAGGCCTCCTTGAACAGAGACGGAATGCCGGTGTCCGCAAACATGAAGGGCTTTGTCTTTGCCTTGACCGGGTCCAGCGTGGATTCCGGAAGCATGAAATGCAGAATGCCCGCCACCCGCGCACTTGGGTCGTACACGGCGATACCGATGCAGGAACCCAGGGAGTAGGTGATCAGCGTCGCCCCCGGGTCGTTGCTCACCTTCATGTCCGCTACACCCACAATGATATTCACGCTATGCGTCCCGCCCCGTTGGAGTCACCCTGAAAAGGATGGAGGTGAAGGTTCAATGACCCGGACGGCCGTTTCCCCGCGCCACGTCAAAGAGGCCCGACATGTCCAGAATGAGTCCCACGCGGCCGTCACCCAGAATGGCGCCGCCTGCGATGCCCTTGATGTTGCGCAGCCCTCCGCCCAGGCTCTTGATCACGACCTCTTCTTTGCCCAGGAGCTCGTCCAAGAGCAGGCACATTTTCTGCTCCTCGTGCTCCACCGACACCACCAGCCCTTCCCAGGGCTGGTCATAGTCGCTCGTCACCCCGAACATTTGGTGGAGGCGCACCAGGGGGATCAGGCTGCCCCGGGTGTGGATCATCTCCCCTTTGCCTTCCAGGGTGGAGTACTGCTCCCTGGAGGGACGGAACGATTCCAGAATGGCCAGGGCCGGAATGATGTAGCGCTCTTCCCCCACCCGCACCAGCATGCCTTCAATGATGGCCAGGGTGAGAGGGAGGTTGATCACAAAGGTGGAGCCCCGCCCCGGCTTGGTATTGATCTCCACCCTGCCCCGCAGCCTTTCAATGGCCCTTTTCACCACGTCCATGCCCACGCCCCGGCCTGATATGTCCGTGACCGTGTCAACCGTGGAAAAGCCCGCCTCAAAAATCAGGTTGCAGATCTCGGCATCCGTGAGCTTGTGGTCCTCCGGGATCAGCCCGCGGGAGAGGGCCTTGTTCAGAATGGATTCGCGGTTGAGGCCCCGGCCGTTGTCCTGGATCTCGATCACCATGTTACCGCCCCGGTGAAAGGCGCTCAGGGTGATGGTGCCGCGGCGTTCCTTGCCTGCGGCTTCTCGCTCCTCCGGGGTTTCCAGGCCGTGGTCCACTGCATTGCGGATCATGTGGACCATGGGCTCGTAGAGCTCGTCCACCACGTTGCGGTCGATCTCGGTGTCCTCGCCTGACATCTCCAGGGCCACCTCTTTTCCGGAGTTCTTGGCCAAATCGCGCACCAGGCGCACCATCTTCTGAAAGGTGCTCTTGATGGGCACCATGCGCATGGACATGGCGATCTTCTGGAGCCCTGAGGTGATCTGGTTCAACTGGCCCAGGTTGTGGTAGAGCTTCTGGTCGCTGCTGGCGGTGATATAGGGGTTCTGGCGAAGCATGGACTGGGCGATGACCAGCTCCCCGGTCAGATCCACCATGTTGTCCAGCTTGCCCGTGTCCACCTTGACCTGCAGCTCGGTATGGCCCTTATTGTACTTGCGCTGGTCGCGAAGCGCGGAAATCACCTCTTTGGACTCTGTTTTCTTCTCCTCCAAAAGGATCTCACCCAGCTTGCGGCCCGGGTCGGTCTTCTGCTTCTCCAGCCCCCGGTCCAGGTCCTCCTGAGTGATGGCCCCTTTTCGAAGCAGGATCTCTCCCACCCGGCTGTCCCCCCACTTTTCCTGCTCCTCGTTGACCTGGTCGATCTTTTGCACCAGGGCGCGGGTGTCCACCTCCACGCACAGGGGTCCGTCCTGATCCAGGCCCTCCTGTATTCCGTCGATCATCCTCTTCAAGGCGTCCACCGACTCCAGCACCAGATCGATGATGCCCTCGCCCACCTTGAGCTCCCCGTTTCGGGCCTTGTCCAGGAGGTTTTCCGCACTGTGGGACAGCTTGTTGATGTGCCGGAGATTGAGAAACCCGCTCACACCCTTGATGGTGTGAAAGGGCCTGAAAATGGAGTTGATGGTCTCCAGCTCATTCGGGGCCTGCTCCAGGTTCACCAGGTTCACCTCGATGGACTCCAGGTTCTCCTTGGACTCCACCACAAAGTCCTGGAAGATCTGCCGGTCTTCATCCGACAGGTCGGCGGCCATGACCGGCCGTTCCGCAGCCGGCTCACTGGAGGCCTCCTCTCCCTGCTCAGGAGGCGCTTGCGAAGCGGGTTCATCCTCGGCCGGCCCGCCGGCTCCTTCACCTTCCGCCCCCAGGGCCCGCAGCACTCCCCCCAGGTCCTGCCGGGCCTCCTCTCCCTGGGCCAGGCCCCGGTGTAAGGCCTGAAGCGCGGTAATGCCCTGTTCCAGGGGTTCCAGGTCCACAGCCTCCGCCAGGATCAGCCTCTCCAGGTAGCCCTTTTCGGCCCGGACCAGCTCCAGGAAGCGCGGGTCGTCCAGCCCCCCTGCTTCTTGCTCCAGCTCCTCGAGCACGTTCATGAGGGTTCCCAGGGCGGGGATGTCACCGGCCTCCAGGGTCACCACCTCCAGGGCGATGGACTCCAGGCGGCTCCCGATCTGCTCCACTCGATCCGACATGTCTTCACTCTCCTGCAACCAGGGGGCGAAACCCCCTTCGGTGAAAGCGTCTCACGCGAAAACCTTCTCCAGCTTCTCGCTGAAGGTCTCCGGAGTAAAGGGCTTCACAATGTAATTGCTGACCCCGGCCTTGACCGCCTCGATCACGTTTTCCTTCTGTCCCTCGGCGGTCACCATGATGAACGGCGTCTGCTTGAGGTCCTCATCCCCCCTGACCGCCTTGAGCAGGTCCAGGCCGGTCATCTTGGGCATGTTCCAGTCGGAGACGATCAAGCCGACCTTTTCCTTTTTCAATGATTCGAGCGCTGCGCTTCCGTCCTCGGCCTCCACGATGTTGTTGAAGCCGAGCTGCTTCAAAACGCCCTTGACGATCCGCCGCATGGTGGCGAAATCATCCACCACCAGCACCTTCATTGATGTGTCGATGGCCATCCGTCCATCCTCCTTTGGTTCGTTTGGTTCCCCCGAACTCTCAGATCACAAGTTTGCCAAGAGATCATCGATGTCCTTCTGCTCGAGGCCTTCTCCCTCGGTTTGAGGTCCCCTGAGCTCGCTCTTGTACAGCTCCACTTCCCGGTTCAGCTCCTCGTAGCTCCGAGTGGGATCCTCCTTGTGCTTCCGGACCTTGATCCCGAAGGAGATGATGAGGTCCTCTATTCGGGCCTCCATGGACTTGACAAGCTTGACAATGCGTTGAATCCTCTGTCCCACCAGGTCCTGAAAGCTGAGAGGCTCCATCATCTTCATGGAAAGCCCGGCAATGGATCTCAACATTGCCACCTCCTCCTCCAGGGCCTTGCGAAGGGCGGCCGCATCCGGTTCTTCCCCTTCAGGGACTTGGGCCCGCCCCGCCTGTTCCACCCGCTCCAGGATTTGCTCCAGCTCTCTTCCCAGGGCATCCAGGCTGCGAATGGACTCATCCTCCGTCCCCACATCCCTGCACAGCTCGCGAATCGTGTCCAGAGGCTCAGAAAGCGACTCCCGAGCACCGGCCGCGCTCTCCCTTTCGGCCAGGAACCCCTGTGCAGCCTCCATGCCGGGCAGCACAAACTCCATCACCTGCCGGGCCTCGCCGGACAAGCCCGGCACCAGCGCCTGCATCTGCGCCAGAAGCGAGGCCCCCTGCTCCCACTCCTCCGCTGCCGCGCCCGAGCCCGCTCCCTCCAAAAGCGCCTGGAGCCGCGCGGCCTGCGTGTTGGCCGTGTCCATCTGCTCGTCATTGATGTCCATGATCTTCATGGTGCTCTGCTCGAGGGTCTTGTTGATTCCTTCCAGCTGATTGCTGGCCTCGGGTATGTCCTTGGAGGCGATTTCCACGATCCCGGGCTCGATGCGCTTCTTGATGTCCTTTCTGAAGTCTATGAGCTCAAAGGCGATCTCCTTTATCTTGCTGGAGAACTCGCTGGTCAGCTCCTCGAAGAAGTGGCCGTTGCGCATATTTCGGACCATGTTCTTGACTTCATTGAACTCGCTCAGGGAGAAATCCTCCGAATCCATCCGCTCCTCGATCTTTTCAAAGCAGAGGTCCTTGGGCATACCGCCGGATTTTCCGCCTGATTCCCCACCCGCAAGCCCGTGCCGCCGGCACAGGAACTCCTTGCCGGTGATGTCCTTTCCCATGGCCAGGTCATGGGGAAGGTCGCGGACATCGAACAGCATGCGATAATCAGACACATTGAAGGCCTCGAAGGAATCCAGGACAATGAAGTAGGGCTTCACATCCTTGTCCCCGTTGCACGCCACCGAGTAGACTCCCCCGTCGAACTCCAGAAAGAGCGTTCCGTTGTCCGAGTGTACGATATGGGCGCCGGAGCGGTTCAGAATCCGCTTGACCCGCGTCACGTCAAAGGCCACGTTTTCAACCTCTCCGTCCAGGCTTCCCATGACTGCATTATTTTGCATACCCGTCCTCCTCATTCGACCGAAAATCAAGCAAGAGCCGTACCACCAACTTGGGGACCGACTTGGGGACGCCCTTTATATTTTTATATTCGCGATCATTCTCCAATATGCAAAAACAATATTTCTCGCAAAGACGCCCAGACGCCGAGAAAAGACCTAAAGATCAATCTGCTCACTTTGCGGCTTTGCGGCTTGCCGCGATACACGGGCATTCCAACTGACACGTCATGGTTTTGACGTCAGGCGGCCTCACTTCAGGGGAATGGGAACGGTGGTCTTTTCAGCCCCGGTTCGAGTCTCCACCGCCACCGGCCGAAACACCACGAAGCGCACCGGAATGTTGACGTCCATTTGTGCAATGTTCCGACTGTCGTCCCGGGTCTTTACCCGCACGGGTCGAAGCAGGAGCCGGATCCCGGGTTCTTGGCCCGCCCCCTGTGCGGCCGGGGAGGCCGCAGGCAGGCGCTCGAGCACCTGTTCGACCCGCCTCCACTCATCGGAGGGAATCTCGGCCTGAATCATGGGGCCTGCCTGGGGGAGGTCATGCGGCCCTGCGCCCCGGCGAAAGGCGTATCCATTTTTGGTTCTTTGAGTCAGGACCCGGCCCATGTTCCAGCCAAAGACCGTGTCCGCGCTGATGGTGCGGGTTCGTCGGGCCAGGTGTTTGCGGGCCTCTTCCAGGGCCTGGCGGGAGAACATTTCCGCCGGCTTGAAAGCGGAAAAGGTGGGTCTTCCCGTGTTCCAGCACAGATCCTCGATGTCCCGGTCCTCGGGCCGCTCTCCGCTCAGGGCATGAAAGGCGCAAAACACCTCCACCGGGTCGAGCTCCCGAGCGCCGGCTCCGACAGGACCCGCCGAAGCGGCCACCAGCCCGATGGTCAACAGGGCCGACATGAGGCCCACCCGCAAAAAAGAGGGCCCCATCATCCGGCTGCATCCAGGATGTACTGCATGGGGTTCACAGCGCGCTCCCCCTCCACCACGGAGTAATGAAGATGACTGCTGGTGGAGAGCCCGGTATTGCCCAGGAGCCCGATCCGATCCCCCCTTTGAACGTGCTCTCCCCGCCTCACCGACACCTCGTGGAGATGGCCGTAGATGGTCTTCAGGTCACCTCCATGCTGAAGGACCAAGTAGTTTCCCAGCCACCGGTCATGCCCTTGATTGATCACCGTGCCGGCCGCAGGGGCCACCACCGGGGTGCCGGTGCGGCCGATGATGTCTATGCCGGCGTGGAACTCGCGTTTGCCCGTAAACGGGCTTTTTCTCCACCCGAACCCCGAGGAAATCACCGGCTTGTCTTGTTCCACGGGAACGATGCTGGGGGTCTCTTCCCAGGCCTTGGCCTGGCGGACCATGAGGTCGCCTGAGGCCTCCAGGTTGCCCGCCAGGGTTTCCAGCCGGCCCGGTAGATCCGCAGGAGAAGCCCGGCCGTCGGCACTCCTCCCGGACCCACCCCCCATCACCTGTTTGAGGGACCTGAACCGGGCCATGCCGAAGTATTCCTTCAGCCTTTGCTCCTTTTCGGTTATGTGGGCCAGCTCCCGCTTTACATACTCGAGCCTGGCGATCTCGTCCTGAAGCCCGGCCCGGGCATTCTCCAGCTCCGCCACCTTTTGGGTCAGGGAAATAAGGCCGGTCTCCAGGACCGGGATCGACACGATTGCCAGCACAAGGACCGCCACCAGGACCCGCAGGTACTCGGAGCGCAGCAGGCAGCTCCGCACCTTTCTCGTCCCTTCCTGGGGAATCCACAGCACATGCGATCTGTTCATGGTTTCACCTCCAGCCTTTCAGCCTCACGCTGCAATACTATGCAATTCCCATGCCCTTTTTTCGAGGACACCTCATTGGAATGCCTTGTCAGGCAAGGCCGGCCGGGACGCGGACCTCCTATCTGTCTTGCTGGTAAGGATGCCAGTCTCCTTTTCTGAGACGCTCCACCTTGAGGACCGCCACCTCGTTCAGCGCGGCGTCATAGATAATCTTGCGCCCGCGCTCTCCGCCCACATCCTCGGAAACCACGCGAATGGCGTGCCTGGCCAGCACCCGGCGTGCCACTCGAATGTTCTCGCCTCCCACGTTTTGAGTGGACACCTCGCGATTGTACGCCCCGCCGAAGATCTGGGCCTCGAGGTGGGTTTTCTTGGATCCGTCCCGGACCATCATACGAATGAGCATGGTGGTGGAGGCGTCGCCGAATCTGGCGGTGGGGGAATCGCCCTCCCCGCAGGTGGGAAGCTGGAAGTGGTTGATCCCTCCCTTGCGCCGCTTGTGGTCCCACAGGACCACGGCCACGCAGGAACCCAGGACCGTGGACACCACAGTGGGCTCTGAGGGCAGGTAGATGTATCCCGGCTTCAGAAAGTAGCCGGTGGGTGCAGGAACGTCGGATTGATTGAACATACCCTAAACCTTTCCACCCCTGCGGTGTGCACATTCCATGCCTGAAACCCCGGCCGGCAAAGGGAACACGCACCAGGGAAGGTGCACCTGATCCGTTCACCAGGTTAGTCATATCTTTGACACAGGCGGAATGTGTGACGCCGGGCTTTTCTTCTTTTCTTCCTTGATTCGAAAGCCCCTTTTGCGCTAATTTTCACCTCAATTCTGAGGGGAGCGTGAGACGCCATGAAGATCGCGGTCTGTCAAACCAATCCCACCATCGGCCACTTCGAGCACAATGCGGCCCTGCTGCACACCCGTCTCGTAGAGGCCAGAGCCCGCGAATGCGACCTGGCGATCTTTCCAGAGCTGAGCCTGATCGGTTACCCGCCCAGGGATTTGCTGGAAAAGCCGGCCTTTGTGCGGGAGAGCCTCGAGGCGCTGGAACGGTTCGCCCGGGAGGTGCAAGGGATACATGTGCTCTGCGGTTTTGTGGAGCCGAGTGCGGACGGGGACGGCCGGCGCCTGATCAACGGCGCCGCCCTCTTGGGCCAAGGCCGCATTCTGGCGCGGGGAGGAAAGCGCCTTCTTCCGACCTATGACGTGTTCGACGAAACGCGTTACTTCGAGCCCGCCTCGAGAAGCCTGCGCTTCGAGCTGCGCGGGCTCAGGGTGGGCACCACCATCTGCGAGGACATCTGGAACGTGGGCGACCTCCAGGGGATCCCCCGCTACCCTGTTTATCCTCTGGAAGACCTGGCCCGGGAGGGCGTGGATCTTCTGGTGAACATCTCCGCCTCCCCCTACACCCTGGGAAAGCCCGCCCTTCGAACGGAGATCTTAAAGCGGCTCGCCGCTCGATACCAAACGCCCATGGTCTACTGCAACCAGGTGGGCGGGAACGACGACCTGGTCTTTGACGGCTCCAGCATGGTGGTGAGCCCCACGGGCGGGCTGCTTCACGCGGCGCCCGAGTTCCAGGAGGCGGTCCTGTTCTGGGACACCGGCCGGGACTCCCGGGACCTGCCCCTTCCCTGGCTGTCCTCAGAGGCCTCCGCCCTGGAGGGCCTGATCATGGGCACCCGGGACTACACGGTCAAGTGCGGGTTCGAGCGGGCCCTGATCGGGTTGAGCGGGGGCATTGACAGCGCCCTGGTGGCGGTAATCGCGGCCCGGGCCCTGGGCCCTAAGAACGTGACCGGGGTGTCCATGCCCTCGCCCTACACCTCGCACATGAGCAGGGAAGACGCCCGTTCACTGGCCCGAAACCTGGGCATCCTTTTCGAGGAAATCCCCATTCAGAACGTGTTCTCGCAGTTCAAGCAGACCCTGGCCCCGTTGTTCAGGGGGAGGGAGGAGGACCACACCGAGGAAAACATACAGGCCCGCATTCGGGGCACCCTGTTGATGGCGCTCAGCAACAAGCAGGGGTCGCTCCTGCTCTCCACGGGCAACAAGTCCGAGCTGGCCATGGGCTACTGCACCCTGTACGGGGACATGAGCGGCGGCCTGGCCGTGATCTCGGACATGCCCAAGACCTTCTGTTATAAGATCGCCCGCCTGATCAACCGCGACCGTACCGTCATTCCCGAGCGCATCATCACCCGTCCCCCCTCGGCCGAGCTCAAGCCCGGCCAGGTGGACCAGGACACGCTTCCACCCTACGACGTTCTGGACCGCATCCTGGAGGACGCGGTGGAAAAGGACCTCTCTCAGGAGGAGATCATTGCACAGGGCTTTGATCCGGCCGTGGTGGCGGACGTGTTCCGCCGCCTCAACGCCAATGAGTACAAGCGCCGCCAGGCCCCGCCCGGCCTCAAGGTGACCAGCAAGGCCTTCGGGTACGGCCGGCGCTACCCAGTGGCCAGAGGAGGCAGGGACTACTGATGCGTGTTCACGAAAACCCGTTCCATCCTGCTCGCCAAAGGAGACACCATGCGTTCCGATGCCATGAAAAAGGGCCCGGAAAGGGCCCCTCATCGTTCCCTGTTCAAGGCCATGGGCCTGAGCCGGGCTGAAATCGAGCGCCCCATCATAGGGATCGCCAACTCGGCCAGCGAGCTGATCCCGGGGCACCTCCACCTAAACGAGCTGGCCGAGGCGGTCAAGGCGGGCGTCCGGATTGCAGGCGGGACGCCCCTTGCCTTTTCCACCATCGGCGTGTGCGACGGCATTGCCATGGGACACGCGGGCATGCGCTACTCCCTGGCCTCCAGGGAGCTCATCGCGGACAGCGTGGAGCTCATGGGCCGGGCCTATCCCTTTGACGGCCTGGTGCTGGTGGGCAACTGCGACAAGATCGTGCCGGGCATGCTTATGGCCATGCTTCGGCTGGACATTCCGGCGGTCTTCCTGAGCGGCGGCCCCATGCTGGCGGGCTGCATCGAGGAGCGCTCCGTGGACCTGATCAGCGTGTTCGAGGCGGTGGGTGCACAGCGCCGCGGCACCATCACCGACCAGGCGGCGGAGGAGCTGGAGGACGGCGCGTGTCCCGGCGCATGTTCACCGCCAACTCCATGAACTGCCTCTCCGAGGTCCTGGGCCTGGCCCTGCCGGGAAACGGCACCATTCCCGCGGTGTCCGCGGCCCGCCGCCGTCTGGCCAAGGAGGCGGGCATGCGCGTCCTGGACCTGGTCCAAGGGAATATTCGGCCCCGGGCCATTGCCACGGAAGCGGCGTTTCGCAACACCATCTGCGCTGAGATGGCCCTGGGAAGCTCCACCAACACGGTCCTCCACCTTCCGGCCATCGCTGCGGAGGCTCAAAGGCCTTTACCCCTGGACCTGTTCAACGAGATAAGCCGCAACACCCCCAACCTGTGCCGAATCTCCCCGGCCGGACCTCACCACCTGGAGGACCTGGACCGGGCCGGCGGCATTCCCGCGGTCCTGAGCGAGCTGGCCCGCAGGCAGGGCCTGCTGTCCCTGGCCGCGCCCACGGTGAGCGGCCTCACCATAGGAGAAATCGCAGGCGCAGCCCGCAACCGCAACCCCGAGGTCATTCGTCCCCTGGAGGATCCTTACTCGGAAGACGGCGGCCTGGCCGTGCTCTACGGCAACCTGGCCTCGAACGGGGCCGTGGTGAAGAAATCGGCCGTGGACCCGGTCATGCTCATCCACTCCGGTCCGGCCCGGGTGTTCGACAGCGAGGAGCAGGCCATGGAGGCCATTTTGAAGGGAGACATCCGCAAAGGGGATGTGGTGGTGATCCGCTATGAGGGGCCCCAGGGCGGGCCGGGCATGCGGGAGATGCTCTCCCCCACCTCCTCTCTGGCCGGGGTGGGCCTGGACCGGGAGGTGGCCCTGATCACGGACGGCCGGTTCTCCGGGGGCACACGCGGGGCGGCCATAGGCCACGTGTCGCCCGAGGCCCGGGAAGGCGGAGTAATGGCCGTGCTGCAGGAAGGGGACATCATCGAGATACACATTCCCAACCGCACCCTGAGCGTCCGGCTCACCCCTCGGCAGATACAGGAGCGCCTGGACCGGTGGGAACCCCCGCCCCCGCGTGTGGGGCAGGGGTATTTGCACCGCTACGCCAGGCAGGTTAGCTCGGCCGACTCCGGGGCGATCTTCCAGGAGCAATAGCCCTGTGCCGGCGGCACCGGCTAGCGGCCCCGGTTCTCCGGTCTCAACCTGCGCACGGCCGCGCCGGTCCGCCACATCTCCGAGTCGTGGATCTCGCCCAGCTCCTTTTGCAGCCGCTTGCGGTAGTCCGGTGCGCTGTTGGCCTCAAGCACGATCCGCGTCTCCTCGCCCGAGGCCACGCTGTCATAGAGGTCCTTGAACACCGGGGCCACCGCCTCGCGGAACCGGTGCCGCCAGTCCAGGGCCCCGCGCTGGGCCGTAGTGCTGGTGTTGGCGTACATCCAGTCCATGCCGTTTTCCGCCACCAGGCGGATCAGGCTCTGGGTCAGCTCCTCCACGGTCTCGTTAAAGGCCTCGCTGGGGCTGTGCCCGTGCTTTCTCAAGATGTTGTACTGCGCCTCCATCATGCCGGCCAGGGCCCCCATGAGCACTCCGCGCTCCCCCACCAGATCGCTGAACACCTCTTTTTCAAAGGTGGTGGGAAAGAGATACCCCGACCCAATGGCAATGCCCGTGGCCAGGGCCCGCTCCTCTGCCCGGCCGGTGGCGTCCTGAAACACCGCATAGCCGGCGTTGATGCCGCTTCCGTCCAGAAAGTTGGTGCGCACGGTCCGGCCCGAGCCCTTGGGGGCCACCAGGATCACGTCCACGTCCTCCGGAGGCTCCACCCCTGTCCGGTCCCGGTAGGTGACGGCAAAGCCGTGGCTGAAGTAGAGCGCATCCCCCGGCTCGAGCAAAGGCCTAATCCCGGGCCACACCTCCACCTGCCCCGCGTCCGAGACCAGAAACTGCAGAATGCTCCCTCGCCGGGCCGCCTCTTCAATGGGAAACAGGGTCTCTTCAGGCACGAAACCGTCCTTGACCGCCTTGTCCCAGGAGTCCCCCCCGGGCCGCTGGCCCACGATCACTCTAAACCCGTTGTCCCGCATGTTCAACGCCTGCCCCGGTCCTTGCACTCCGTAGCCCAGCACGGCTATGGTTTCGTCCTTCAACACCTCCCCGGCCTTGTCCAGGGAAAATTCGTCCGAGGTCACCACTTGCTCTTTTACGCCGCCGAAATCTATCTCCGCCATGGTCTTTCGCTCCTTTGTGGTTTTCTGTTCAGCACACAGTGCCGCCTCTTACTTCTCTTTTCGGTTCTCTCTGGCCAGGGCGATCACCCCGGTGCGCGCAATCTCCTTGATACCGCGCGGCTTGAGGAGGTCCAAAAACGCCTCTATCTTGTCTTCGTCCCCGGTCACCTCGATGGTGTAGAAATCCCTGCTCACATCCACCACCCGGCAACGGAAGATCTCCACCAGACGATGAATGTCCTCCCGGTGCTCGGGCTTGGCCCGCACCTTGACCAGGGCCATCTCCCGGTGGATGTAGGGCGTGTCCTGAAAATCGATCACCTTGAACACATTGATGATCTTGTTCAACTGCTTCTTGATCTGCTCCATGATCAGCTGATCACCCTTGGTCATGAGGGTGATGCGGCTGATCCCGCCCTCCTGGGTCTCGGCCACGGCCAGGCTCTCTATGTTGAACCCCCGCCCGCTGAACAGTCCCGATATGCGGGACAACACCCCGGGCTCGTTTTGTACCAGCAGGCTCAGCACCTGCTTTTCACTTTGCTCTTTGTCCATATCCCCTTCCCCGCTCCAATCCCTTCTTCCGCCTTCAGCACCCCCACAGGGCCCCGCCTACACCAGCAGCATCTCGATAATGGACGCCCCGGCCGGCACCATGGGATACACGCTCTCCTCGGGCTCCACCACAAAGTCCATGAGCACGGGACCCGCCGCAGCCAGACCCTCCTTGAGCACCCCTTCCACCTCCTCGGGGGTGCGCGCGCGCAACCCGGTGGCCCCGTAGGCCCGGGCCAGGGCCACAAAGTCCGGGGCATGGGACATCTCAGTGCACGAGTAACAGCGGTCGTAGAACAGCTCCTGCCACTGCCTCACCATGCCCAGGTAGCCGTTGTTCAGGATGACCACCTTGATGGGAATGTTGTACTGGACCGCCGTGGCCAGCTCCTGAATGTTCATCTGAATGCTTCCGTCTCCTGCAATGTCCACCACCAGCTTGTCAGGCCGGGCGATCCGGGCCCCCAGGGCCGCGGGCATGCCGAAGCCCATGCACCCCAGCCCGCCCGAGGTGATGAAGCAGTTGGGCCCGTTCAAATGGTAGTACTGGGCCGCCCACATCTGGTTCTGGCCCACCTCGGTGGTGATCACCGCGTCGCCCCCGGTGAGCCGGTGAAGGGTCTCCACCACATACTGGGGCTTGATCACGTCCTTCTGGTCGTAGGAGAGCCGCTTGGACGCCTTCCACTCGTCGATTTTCTGCAGCCAGGGGGAGCGCTTCTCCTCCAGATCGCCCAGGTCCTCCCTGCCCAGAAGCTCGGTCAGCTTCTCCAGGGTCTTGCGGCAATCCCCCACAATGGGCACCGCCACAGGGATGTTCTTGCGAATGGAGGTGGGGTCTATGTCGATGTGCACGATCTTGGCCTTGGACGCGAACGCGTCGGTCCTGCCGGTCACCCGGTCGTCGAACCGCACCCCCACAGCCACCATGAGATCGCAGTCGTCCGTGGACATGTTGGCCCTGTAGGTCCCGTGCATGCCCAGCATGCCCAGCCAGCGCGGATCCCTGGCAGGGAACGCGCCCAGGCCCATGAGGGTGGTGGTGACCGGCGCGTGAATGGTCTCCACGAACCGGGTCAGGGCCTCGGACGCCCCCGAGAGGATCACGCCTCCCCCGGCGAACACCAGGGGTTTTTCAGCCTGCCGAATGAGCCGGACCGCCTTTTGAAGCTGCTTGAGATTGGGCTCGTACGTGGGGCTGTAGGACTTGAGCCGAACCGTCTCCTCGGGATCATACTCGGCCGTGGCCTGAATCAGGTCCTTGGGAAGATCCACCAGCACGGGCCCGGGCCGGCCTGACCGGGCGATGTGAAAGGCCTCCTTGAGGACCCGGGAGAGGTCTTGCACATCCTTCACCAGGTAGTTGTGCTTGGTGCAGGGCCGGGTGATCCCCACGATGTCCACCTCCTGAAAGGCGTCATTGCCGATCAGGCTCGTGGGCACCTGTCCGGTGAGCACCACCAGGGGTGAGGAGTCCATGTAGGCCGTGGCAATACCGGTCACCGTGTTGGTGGCGCCCGGACCCGAGGTCACCAGGCACACCCCCACCTTGCCCGAGGCCCGGGCATAACCGTCGGCCGCATGAACCGCCCCCTGCTCGTGGCGAGCCAGAATGTGGGGGATGTCAGTGCGGGCCAGCTCGTGATAGATGTCGATGACCGCCCCACCGGGGTATCCGAAGATGCACTCCACGCCCTCTCTTCGCAGTACGTCGAACAGAATCTGAGCACCTGTCATCTTAAGGGACTTCCTCTCAGGCGCAGGGGTGATGTGCGGTCGGGTCTTGGCCACAGGTTTGATGGATGGGTTTGCCGGGCTCATGGTTTCCTCCCTGTCTCTACTTTGCTCCCTGAATC
>CAZQCK010000060.1:11418-19564 GCA_964591925.1 uncultured Desulfobacterales bacterium | reverse complement strand
GAAGATGGCCCGAAGCTGAGATGGGAAAATGGGAAGTTATTTTTGAGTGAGCCCATAGTATGCTGAAAGCATCATCCATGACCATCCATTTCCACATTGGCCGCAACACTTGATAACGTGGCGATTTCCTCGCCCAGCAGCTTTGAAGATGAGCCGGTGATGAAGATTTTCACCCTTGGATACGGCATCACTCGCCCAACGTCAAAAGACGCACACAGCCGTGGTCGAGTCAAAAGAGAAGGTTTTTGTTGAATTGTTGAAGGATCCCGCCTAATATCTATGCCCGTGACTGGTGAAGGCGGACCATACCCCCGCTATCTCCCTGAATCCCGGGCAAAGGGCACAAGGGCTTGAACAACACTCATAAGCATCCGACAATCCCGGCAAACCCTCTCGGCCCAGGCCAGCGAAAGGAATGTACGCATGCAGTTCATAGATTTGAAGGCGCAGCAGGCAAGGATTCGCGAAACCATCGAGGCCAACCTCAGGGGCGTGCTCGACCACGGCCGCTATATCATGGGCCCGGAGATCGGCGAACTGGAGAAACGTCTGGCCGCATACACGGGCGCTGAACACGCCATCGGCTGCTCCTCGGGCACGGACGCCCTGCTCCTCGCCCTCATGGCCCTGGACGTGGGCCCGGGCGACGCGGTCTTTACCACGCCCTTCACCTTTGTGGCCACGGCCGAGGTGGTGAGCCTTCTGGGCGCAACGCCCGTATTCGTGGACATCGACCGGACCACCTTCAACATGGACCCGGAAGCCCTGAACAAGGCAGTGCAGGCGGTGGCGGCCTCGAACGACAAGCCCCACCCCATTCCTTACGCGGCCGGCATGCTCACACCCAGGGCGGTGATCGCAGTGGACCTCTTCGGTCTCCCCGCGGACTACGATGCCATCGCCGAGGTCGCGAAAACCCATGACCTCGCCGTGATCGAAGACGCGGCCCAGTCCTTCGGCGGGGATTACAAGGGGCGCAAGGCGTGCAGCCTGGGTGATGTGGCCTGCACCTCCTTTTTTCCGGCCAAGCCCCTGGGCGGGTACGGCGACGGAGGCATGGTGTTCACCAACGACGACGACCTGGAGGAGATAATCCGCTCCATCCTGGTCCACGGCCAGGGCAGGGACAAATACGAGAACGTGCGCATCGGCATGAACGGCCGGCTGGACACCCTCCAGGCAGCCGTGCTCCTGGCCAAGTTCGACATCTTCCCCGAGGAGATCGACCTGCGCCGCCAGGTGGCGGAGCGGTACGCGAAAAAGCTCACAGCAGCGGCCCCGGACCTGATTCTGCCCAGCCTGCCCGAGGGATACTCATCGGCCTGGGCCCAGTACTCGGTGCTGGCCCGGGACGACGCCCACCGCACCGAGCTCCGGCAGAAGCTCCAGGACGCGGGCATTCCCACGGCCGTTTACTACCCCAAGCCGCTTCACCTCCAGACCGCATTCGCCCGCCTGGGATACGATGAAGGGACCTTCCGCGTGAGCGAGGACTGCTCCAGCCGGATCTTCAGCCTGCCCATGCACCCCTACGTGGAAGCGTCCGACCAGGACCGGATCGCCGAGGCCCTTTCCTGATGAACAAATCGTCAGCAAAGCGCATACTCCACGTGGTGGGGCCAGGGGCCGAGGCCCTGAGCCAGGTGCCCCGTTACTCTCTTTTCAACCTTTTCCTTTCATGAACGGAGGCTGTAATGAGGCTAGGAAAAAAAGCTTCGGTCCTTGGCGTATTGTTTGTCTGCCTGGCGATTATCGGCGTCCACGCGTCCACACGGGCCGAACCGCCGAAACAGATCTCCCCCCTGCCGGGCATGACCTTTGTCTACATCCCGGCCGGGTCCTTTGCCATGGGAAGCCCCCCCGATGAGAAGGGCCGCGAGGAGGACGAGACCTTGCACCAGGTGACCCTTTCCCAGGGATTCTACATGCAGGCCACAGAACTGACGGTCAGCCAGTGGCGCGCGTTCGTGGAGGACACTGGCTACCAGAGCACGGCCCTGGAGACCGGATGCATGGTCTTGGAGGACGGGGAGTGGGAGGTGGGCAAGGGCTACGACTGGCGGAACCCAGGGTTTCTCCAGGAGGATGATCACCCCGTGACCTGCGTCTCCTGGGAGGACGCACAGGCCTTTGCCGCATGGCTGAGCGAAAAGGCGGAAGGCGCATTCCGCCTGCCCACAGAGGCCGAGTGGGAATACGCCTGCCGAGCCGGCACTGACACCCGGTTCTCCTGGGGGAACAAGGCGGATTGCGACAAGGCCAACTTCGGGAACAGCTGGACCAACGAGTGCGGCCGCAAGGAGCCCCTCCGGACCGTGAAGACAGGGACCTACCCTGCCAACCCCTGGGGCCTCTATGACATGCACGGAAACACCTGGGAATGGACCGGCGACTGGTTCGCCGAGTACCCGGAGGGGCCGGCCATCGACCCGGCGGGGCCGGAACGGGGGGAGCGCAGGGCGGTCCGGGGCGGAAGCTGGTGGAGCTACTCCCGCTACTGCCGCTCGGCCTCGCGCGTTCGGAACAGCCCGGACCAGGCCTTCCAGACCTTGGGGTTTCGGCTGGTCATGACGCCCTAGTCGCAAACGGGCACTGGTTCTCTTGCTTTCCCCTGAAAAGGAGGAGCCTGGTCTACCATTTGAGGTGCTCGTCCACGTACCTTGCCAGGATCTCCGCCGTGGCCCTGGGCGGGCGCACCGTGAGGTAGTGGTCGATGACGGCGTGCGCGATCTCGTGGGCCAGCATACCCTCGTGCACGTCCTTTACATTGAGGAAGATGGTGTTCCGCTCGTAGATGTACCAGGCCCTCACCCGCAGCTCAGGGCTCCCCGTGAACCCCTGGTAGACCCGGCCCAGGGCGTCCCGGTCCGGGTAGAGCCTGAGCGTAACCTTGGGGATGTCCCCTCGCATGTCCAGGATCTCCTGGACCCGCTCGTAGAGCTTGTCCACCTTCTTGCCGACTGCGTCCAGCAAATCCTCGTCCTTGGGCCCGGACGAGAAGAGCGAGGCAAAACCGCCCCCTCCCCCGTAGTTCACGCTGGACTCGAACTCCCCCAGGTCCTCCATGCTCCGGTAAAGAAGAACGGCCCGCCGGGTCTCGAGCTTCTGGGTGAGCGGATCCCGGGCCCATGCCGCCCCCTGAACCGCCGACAGCAGCAGCCACGCAACCAGCGCGGCACAAAGCCTCTTATGGAAGAGTCCCCCCACGGGCCGCCTACACCTTGAACCGCCCGTGAACGGTCTCCTGGGCCTGTTTGAGCTTATCCACGAGCCGTTCCGAGGCGTTCTCCTCCAGGGCGATGCCGGCCGCCTCGTCCAACTCCCCCTGGAGTTCCTTGAGCCGCTCCCTCAGGGACGCGGTCATCTTGTTCAGGCTGTCGGCCATGTCCGTGACCTCGTCCTTACTGCGAAGCTTCACCACCTTGGTCAGATCCCCCTCTGCAATCTCACTGAGCTCCTTTTCGAACCGGAACAAGGGCCCGGCGATCTTGTGGCTCACGTAAAGCACCACGAACACCGTGGCCACGGTGACCAGGGCCAGGGTGATGAGGTTGGTGTAGATCACCGCCGGCAGTATGGCCGCTGAGGTGCTCCGAACCGTGAGCCTGGAGTCCGCGTAAGTGGACGTGAGCGACCCCTGAGCCAGCAGGTACAGGAGCCCGCTCGAAATCACCGCCCCCACCAGCACCACCAGGCAGAACTTGAGGATGAACCGGGCCTGGTAGCCCTTCTTGATGAAGTGTTGCTTCCTCCTATAGGGTCTATTCTCGGCCATGAAATCCCCCGGCGAGCCGTGTGGGCTCAGAAGGCGTTAAAAGGTGTTGCCTCCGGTTTCTCCTTTTACCTCTCTCCCTGCTCCCCTCCAAAACAAAGCTCGGCATTGGCCTCCACGTCGGCTCCCTTCCGCAGCTCATCCACCCACGCCCTCAGCCGCTCCTGTCGCTTCTCTTCGAGCAGTGTCCTCCCGATCCGCTCCCGCATCTCCTCAAAGGGCGGCAGGTTCTCTTTGGCCTGCTTCATCCTCTCGTAGCGAGCAATGATCTCCTCTTCGGCAATGCATGACCGCTCGCAGATCTCCTTCCCCTTCAGCTCCATGAGGTCCCGAATGAGGGTGGACTCCCAGTACCTTTCAATGGCCCGGACGAACTCCTCCCGCCTGTCCAGCTTCCTCCTGACGGCCTCCTGGATCAGGAGCTCTTTGCGGATGAGCCGCTCCAAAAACTCGCGCTTGTCTTCCCGTGTCACGTGGTAGATCTCCGAGGTGCTCACGTCAGAGTTGAGCTGGGTCTCGTACTCCTTCAGCGTGATCTCATAGTCGTTGATTCGGGCCACCACCGGCCCCTGGTCATCCTCTGGCTCCCCGGAGCATGATGCGAGGAGGACCACCAGGCCGAGCAATACCCCCTTGTGCAAACGAGACATAGGCGCTCCCTCCCTGGAAAAGGGCCTGCCGAGACCCTTTTCCGATCAACTCAAGAACGATTCCACCTCTTACCGTACACCAACCCCATCGGAAACTCAATACGAACCGTAATCTCCCCGGACGTCACGCCCCCCCCTCACTCAACCCTTTGCCTTCGCCCCCGGCTCTCTGCGGAAGGAAAACGGCTGTTTGTTTTTCCCTGTTTGTTTTTTCCCTTGACGACCTCCACCATTTGCGAGATAATCTCGTTGTATTATTCTCAAAAGGAGACAAGATCATGAAACCATCCATCGCCCGCTTTCTCGGCTGCACCGCTTGCGCCCTGCTTCTCATCTGCACCGTGGCGCCCGCCGCGGCGCAGGACGATCCCATCCGGCTGGCAGCCACTGGCGGCTCCGCCCCGGTGGATCCTCCTGCCCAGTACGAGGAGACCATGCAGGAGGCTATGGAGGTGGTCAGACAGACCCTCCAGGAGATACAGAACCAGGAAGGCCTGAGTCTCGAGGAGAAGGAGCAGCGGGCCTTGGAGTTCATCCGCAACTACCGCTGGGGCTCGGACGGCAAAAATTACTTCTGGATCAACAACCTGCAGGGCCGCATGCTCATGCACCCCACGAACAAGGAGCTCGAGAACGAGATAGTCACCAACCTCCGCGACGCCGACGGAAAGCCCATCTTCGTGGAGTTCATCGGCAAGTGCCTGGAGGAGGGCGGTGGTTTCGTGGACTACCTCTGGCCCAACCCCACGGGCGAGGCGCCCCAGCCTAAAACCTCCCTGGTCCAGCTCTACAAGCCCTTCGGCTGGGTCATCGGAACTGGCCTATACCTGGAGACCATCGAGGCCTACGAGGAGCCGATCGAGCCCGGCTTATTCCTGGCGCCCATCGGGGACTTTCCCATCGACGACCGGCGTCCTGCCAGCCCGGTTTGAGCTAAACCTTACTATCACGCCCCCTTTCACCCGGAAAGGGGGCGTTTTTTTCGCGATATGGCCAAAGACCACACAAGAACTCTCCATCTGACCGTTAAAGGCATGCTGTTCCTTGCTCACTTCTTACTTGACAAAAGCGGACTGGCATGTAATGACCAACACCAATTTTTGCCGAATGGTTGTAGTGGGCATCAGTTTCTCATGCATATGCCGGGCAAGGGGTTTTAGCCGTGGACCTTACCGTCCCGACAAACCGTCACTCCACCCCTCCCCGGACAGGGTCGAACGCGGTCTGTCCTGAGCAAAGAGGTTCTCCATGCCATTGATTCCAAAGACGATTCGCCTTTTGTTGGTTTCAGCCTGCCTCCTGGGCCTGGCCGCCACCCTCTCCGAAGCCGCTCCCAAGTTCAAGATCGAGCCCATGATCACGGTGGGCGGCCGCATGGAGAGCAACTTCTTCAACACCGAGGAGAACGAGCGGGACGTCTACACCCTACTGGCTCAGCCCGGCGTCATGGTCGGCCTCGAGACCCCCAAGACCGAGGCCACCCTCCACTACACACTGGAGGGGTACAAGTACTACGACGTGGGGGACGCGCCCGAGGACGCCCCGGACATCTCGGACCTGGACTACATCGGCCACCTGGCCAACTTCGAGTTTCGCCACCGCCCGGCCAAACGCATCACAGTGGGCCTGGATGACGCCTTCTACCGCACCCGCTACCCCACGGCCTACGACCGCCTGAGCGACTCCATCCAGCTGAACCGCTACGACATCAACCGGCTCACCCCCATGGTCTTCTACGACTGGGAGAACAAGTTCTCCGCCGGCCTTCGCTATCGCCGCACCGACCTGTGGTACGAGGAGGAAAACCCGAACGACTCTGTGGAGCACCGGTTCATCGGCAACCTGATATACGACCCCACCCGCACCACCACCCTGGATTTCGATCTCCAGCACTGGTGGATGGACTACGACAACATCGACAACGACTACACCTCCAGCCAGATCAAGATCATCGGCCAGAAAAGGTACAAGTACTTCGCCTTTGACGCGGGCATCGGCTACCACACCCGCGACTACGACAACCCGGCCATCGAGGACGGGGACATCATCGCCTACAAGGTGTCGGTGCTGATCCAGAACCCCCCGCCCCCCGAGGGCAGGCGCCACCTGGGGGGCCAGTTCGTCCGCGCCCGCACCCACGGCTACCTGGCCTTTGAGCGCAACTTCAACAACTACGGCGCGGACTACATAGCCCACCGCCTGACCTGGGACTTCGGCCACGTGTTCTGGGGCAAGATCCAGGCCCGGCTCAAGGGCTACTACCAGATGAGCGACTACGATACCGTAAGGGGCCTCACCCCGGCCGGCAACCTGGAGATTCGCAACGACGACACCCTGCACGCGGCAGCCAGCGTGGGTTACCTCATAACAGAGGACATGGACATCACGCTAACGGCCGGCTTCGAGGAGCGCGACTCCAACCTTGCGGGCGGCAGCTTTGACAACGAGTTCGTGATGCTCATGTACAACTTCAACTTCGACTTCCAGAGCCGGGGAGGCTACACCGAGGAAGGCATCTACTACTGATCCCCGACAACGGCCCAAATGCCCCTCAGATCCGGCCGGGTCTGGGGGGCATCGCTTTTGCCCTCGCTGTTTCCGGTGGACAAGGTTATTCGATTTGAGTATACTTTAGGGTCTTTCTTTAAGTCTCCGACTCAACATGCCGATATCCAAAAGGGGGCCGCTCCCGGCCTGCCGAGGAAGAGGACCTGTGACGTTTTTCGCACAAACCAGAGCCCATATCTCCATCGCGTCGGCATGTCTATGCGCCTGCCTCCTGGCTCTTTTGTCCTGGTCCCCCGCCTCCGCCCAGAGCAAGTCCTACCGGGTGGGCCCGAGCGACGTCCTGACCATCTCCGTTTTCGCCGGCGGCGAGGAGCAGTACCGATCCGACCTCACGGTCTCCTCCAGGGGCAACATCAACGCGCCGTTCATAGGCAAGATCCAGGCGGCCGGCCTCTCGCCCAGCGAGATCGAGCGGAAGATCGCCGAGCCCCTGGCCCGGGACTACTTCGTGAACCCGGACGTGAACGTCTCGGTCAAGGAGTATCGAAGCCTCCACTACTACATCTCGGGCGCCGTGGAAAAGCCCGGCCTCTACGAGACCCGAAGCGAGTTCAGCCTCATGGAGCTCATCGCCCGGGCCGAGGGCGTGGTGTCCGAGCGGGGGAATGTAGCCTACATCATTCGCGAGGCCGCGGACCAGGCCGCAGCCGGCAAGAACGCCAAGGAACTCGCAGCCGCCATGGACCCCATCAAGGTGGACCTCAAGCGGCTACTGGACCAGGGCGATATGACCGTGAACCTTCGGCTTCAGCCCGGGGACCTGGTCTACATCCCGCTGGAAAAATCCCTGGACGTGGCCCAGTCCAAGATCTACGTGGACGGCGAGGTCAAGAAGCCCGGCCTTTACGACTTTCAGGCCGGCATGACCGCCATGAACGCCTGCATCCTGGCCGGCGGCTTCGACCGGTTCGCCGCCCCCAACCGGGCCAAGATCATCCGCAAGGCCGAGGGCAAGACCGAGGTGATCGACATCAACCTGAACGACGTGCGCGAGGGCAAGGAGGTGGATCCTCCGCTCATGCCCGGGGACCGGATTCATATTCCGGAAACCTATTTGTAGTAGATGATTAGGTGGTTCCCTATGACCTCACCAGCCCAGCAAAATAACACCCCGCAAGGTGCGCCGAGTCCGTCACCCAGCCGGCTCCCTCCCTGG
>CAZQCK010000060.1:0-11408 GCA_964591925.1 uncultured Desulfobacterales bacterium | reverse complement strand
CCTCAAGCGGAAGGTTCCGGTCATCTCGGCCCTGGAAGAGGAAACCATCCCCCTCACGGAGTACTGGCACGTCCTCCTCCGCCACAAGTGGGCCATCATCCTCTCGGTCGTCCTCGTCTTCACCCTGGTCATGCTCCACAACGCCAGGCTCACGCCGATCTACCAGGCCACGGCCACCATGATCATCGACAAGGAGTCGGACAAGTCCCCCATCACGGGCCAGCGCACCGACTACGAGAGCTACATGTCCGAGTCCATGACCTTCAACACCCACTTCAAGCTCATCACCGGCCGGCCGGTCATGGAGCGGGTGATACAGAAGCTGGACCTGGATCCGGCCGACCTCTCGCCCGAGCAGGGCGAGCCGTCCTTCGCCCCTGTGGGAGCTGTCCGGCAGTGGATCTCCCAGCTCAAAAAGAACGTAAAGCTGCTCCTGGGCCGGGACAAGCGCGAGCCCGCCCCCGGCGAGCCCGGGGCAGTGGAGCCCCTGGACGAGACCACCCTGCTGGTCCAGGCCCTTCAGGGCATGGTCCAGGTGGAACCCATTGAAGAGACCCGCCTCCTCAGGCTCAAGGTGTTCAGCCCGCTCCCCCACATGGCGCGGGAGATCGCCAATGCCACGGCCCAGTCCTACATCGACTTCAACATCGCCAACCGCCTGGAGTCGTCCCAGAACACCCTGGCCTGGATCACGGACAACCTCTACGAGATCAAGAAGCAGCTCGAGGACGCGGAGCAGGGCTTTCTCGCCTACAAGCAGGAGGCGGAGCTCATCTCTCTCGAGGACAGCCAGCAGGTGACCGCTCAGAAGATGCGGGAGTTCAACGACGCCTATATTCAGACCCGCAACCAGCGCCTCGAGCTGGACGCCAAGCTGAGCCAGCTCCGCCGGGTGGCCGAGACCGGCAAGAACATCCCGAACGTGCGCTCCCTCATCGAGAACCCGCTCATCACAGACCTCTACGGCCAACTCGTCAAGGCCGAGGTGGAGCTGGAGCGCCTCAGCAAAACCTACAAATCAAAACACCCCAAGATCGTCCAAACCACCACGGACATTCAGAACATTCGCGAGAAGCTCAAGCAGGAGCTACAAAAGGAGCTGGAAAATCTCCGCTCCCAGCGGGCCGTGCTCATATCACGCGAGCAGGTGCTCCAGCAGACCATGAAGGACTTCGAGCAGGAAGGCCTGACCACGAACAAAAAGGCTCTCCAATACAACATCCTGGAGCGGGACGTGGAGATGAACAAGAACCTCTACGACACCCTGCTCGCCCGCATGAAGGAGACGGACATATCAGGCGACATCGATGTGTCCAACATCCGCATCACGGAGAAGGCCACCATGCCCCAGTCCCCGGTCCGGCCCAACAAGAAGCGCAACCTGGCCCTCGGCCTGATCTTCGGCCTCATGCTGGGCGTGGGCATGAGCTTTCTCCGCGAGTACATTGACCGCACCATCCGCACCGAGGACGACGTCCAGCGCTACTTGAACCTCCCGGTGCTCTCGGTCATTCCCAAGGCGGACCAGGCCCAGGGCAAAGGCTACTACGGCTCCCGACGCCACCGCTCCAAGAAGGAGAGCCCTGAAACCTGACCTCGAGCCCAAAAACCAACAGGCTCCTGACAAAATAACATAACCACCTAACCACGGTGCCCTAATGCGCAAACAAAAATCCCGCGATTCCCTCTCCGAGGTCCTGCTCTCGAGCTACACGCCCCACTCCCGTTTTGCCGAGGCTTACAGGACCCTCCGCACCAACATCCAGTTCGCGTTCCTGGACAAGGCGTTCCGTTGCCTCCTGGTCACTAGCTCCGGCGAGATGGAGGGCAAGACCACCACCGTGGCCAACCTCTGCTACACCATGGCCCAGGCCGGCCGAAGCGTCCTCATGGTGGACGCGGACCTGAGAAAGCCCATGCTCAGCCGCATTGTACCCTCCGGGGACGGGCAAGGGCTCACAGGGATCCTCTCGGGCACCTTCGGAACCGAGGTCCAGAAAGGCTCCCTGGCGGACCTCGGCGTGAGCGACCTCTTCCGGCTCTGCTCCTTCCAGAAAAAGACCGGCTTGCTCCACCTCTCAGAACAAGACGAGAAGGTGGACCTCTTCTTCCTGGACGGCGAGCTCGTGGACGTTAACTGGCCCACCCGGCCGGAGAACCTGAAGCTCGCCACCCTGCTCGTCAAGGACGGGGCACTGACCAAGCAGCAGGCCGAGGCCGCCCTCCGCCGCAAGCGCAACACCGGCCAGAAGCTGGGCTTCATCCTCATCAGCCTGGGGCTCATGAAAGAAGAAGACCTCACCGGCTACATCTCGCTCCACATGATAGAGGGGCTCCGCACCGCCCTCCGGATGAAATCCGGCGCCTACACCTTCGAGAGGCTCCCCGGCTCCCACTTCGAGCGTCCCTCGTTCGATCCGGCCGACCTCCGCCAGCTCTACCGCCAGGTGGTGATCGGCCAGGAGGAGCTGCCCTTTCTCCAGAGCTCCATTCAAGAGGCCATTCAACCCACCGAGACCGAGAACCTCTTCGTGCTCTCGAGCGGCCCCCGCCCGCCCAAGCCGGCCGAGCTCCTGGAGTCCAACCGCATGACCTTTCTGCTCGATCACCTCAAGCGACGCTTCGACGTAGTCGTGCTGGACTCTCCGCCCCTCCTCCCCACGTCCGACGCCCTGCTCCTGGCCCCCCGCACCGACGGGGTGGTGCTCATGATCAAGGCCGGCCAGGTGAACCGCGAGATGATTCAAAAGGCCGTGGACCAGATCCACCACACCAAGGCCAACCTGATCGGCGTGGTCCTCAACGAGGTGGATATCAAGCGCGAGGGCTACTACAAGTACTACCACAAGTACTATGCCAAGTATTACGGCGAAACCGAGTAGAGAGTGCATCCTCTCGAGGTTCTGATTCTATGTCCCCCTCAACACCTGAACACCTCAACAGCTCATCAGCCAGCTCCCTGCCACCCCGCAAAAAGCTAATAGTCACGTCGCTAATCCTCCTAGCCTCCCTTACAGCCCTCACCTACCTCTCCCTCCAGCTAAAAGCCCGCCTCCACTACCACTGGGGCGGGGACGCCAGGGAGACAAACCAGTACGCCGAAGCCGCCCGCCACTACGAAAAAGCCGCCCGCGGTCAGCCCATAGACGCGCGCATGCACAAGGCCCTGGGCGAGGCGCTGCACATGCTCTCCCGCGAAAAGCCCATTCAGGAGGCCTTTGCCCTGGAGAAACGCGCCATGGAGGCCTTTGAGAAAGCCGCCCGACTCATCCCCATCGATGCGGAGGCACATTACGGCCTTGCCCGCTCCACCGCCCGGCTCGAGCAGATGCACCCCTTTGTCCATCCTGACAACGCAGAAAATCCTTACAACCCCATCCCCGCCTTTCACAAGGCCATCGAGCTCAGGCCCAACGGCATCCTCTACCGCCATGCCCTGGCCCGGCACCTGTACCTCATGGGCGACATCCGGGCCTTTCGCAGCATGATCCAGGAGCTGGTTCGCATCTACCCCCCCACCTACAGCCACCTGAAAAAAGAACCCTTCTGGTCCGACCCTCTAGAACAAGCAGTCCAGGAGGGCCTTTCCCAAGCGGCGGAGGCCGGCACCATGCCGAGGGACGCCCTCATGGCCCTTGCCGACATTCACGAGAGGACCGGCGAGCCCCTGGAGGCCTTGCGTCTCTACTCCCTGGCGCTCCAGGAGGCCCCCCGAGAAAACCAGCCCCGTCACCACATTCACCTGGGTCGGTTGTTCCTCGACGCGGGCAAAGCCCAACAGGCGGAAGAGGCCTTCATGCTTGGGCTCACAGAGAGCACCTCCCGGGAGGCCGACCTCAACCGGGTTTTCTCTGCTTTCAAGGCCCACGGCCGGGCAGGGGCGTTTCCGGAGTTTTTCGACCACGCTGACAGCAGCATTCCCTTCTCCCTCGAGGCCCGGCTGGTGACAGCCAAGGCGCTGATACAGACTGGAGCCCTGATCGAGGCCCGGCACCTCCTGGAGCGGCTCAACCGCCGAAGACCCACACCCGAGGCCCATTACCTGCTCTACACCATTGCCCGAAAGCAGAAAGACCTGGACCGCATGGAGCTGGCCATTCAAAAGGCCACGGTCCTGGATCCCCGGAACAGCCGCTACCATGATCTCTTCAGCCGGGTCCTCCGCCGGGCCGGCAAGCTGGAGGGTGCGGAAAAGGCCGCCACCAGGGCCCTGGAGCGATCGGACAAGCCCAAGGCCCGTCTCCTTCACCACCGGGCCTTGCTCCGCCTCCGCCTGAACGACCCGGAAGGCGCGCTTTCCGACTGGAAGGAGGCCATGGCCCTTGCACCTGACAAGGCCGCGTATCACGCCAATGCAGCCGAGGCCCTGATCCAGCTCGCCCGGTTCGACCGGGCCCTGTCTCATGCAGCAAAAGCTGCAACCCTGGAGCCTCAAAACGAGCGGTACCAAAAGTATTACACTCAACTGCAGGAGCAGCTGAAAGATCCATGATATTCCCGTCAAGGGGTTTGATTCCCTTGTCAAACCCCTTGACGAAGCCGATGTTTACACAGACAATAATTGATTGAACATTTCCTTGCCTTCACCCCCCGAAGGCAAGCCCCATATCAAAGACTCATCGGTTCCCTGTAACCGAAGGGGCGGAGCTGTGCGAACGCCCCGGGTTCTTTGACCATCTGCAAAAGAACATCCCCGTGGCATACAGCTCTTTTGAAAACCTCGACGTCTGGAAGCAGTCATGCCGTTTGGCGGTCAGGGTCTATAACGAAATGAAAGATTGCCGTGAATACGGCAATACATTCGCTTCATCCATATTGCCAAAGGCTCGGCCGCCGAACTCAGGACCCAACTCTATATCGCAGGACAAATCGGCATTCTGAAAAAAACCACAGTCACGGAACTGGTATCAGAGTTGAAACACATCTCAGCCACCTTACAATCCATATCCAACACCCTAAAAAAACGCCTAAACAAATAACCCCATAATCACATTCTTTTCTTAATCCCTTCTTTACAAGGCATAATCCCATGAAAGAATATAGAGACAGGATCACCATCGACCCGGAAATAATGTTCGGGAAACCGGTCATCAAGAACACTCGAATTACGGTTGAGCATATCCTGCGGAAACTTGCGGGAGGAATGACAGCTAAGCAAATTATTGATGATCATCCCCATATCACAAAAGAGGATATCCTGGCCGCCCAGGCTTTTGCGGCAGATTATTTGGCTGATGAGGAAATCGCCTACGGGTGAAGGCTATCGCTTTGAAGTTTCTTGCCGATGAGTGCTGCGATGCACAACTGATTAGTTCCTTAAGAGGGGCCGGATATGATGTGGTATACGCACTGGAGAGCTATCGCGGAAAAGATGATACCCAAATATTGAACGCTGCTTATTCTGAAGGACGTTTATTGCTTACTGAAGATAAAGACTTTGGTGAACTTTGCTACAGACTCAGGAAGCCTACAATAGGCATTATACTGCTTAGGATTAGCGTTGAGGAAAGGCATAAGAAATGGGATCGGTTGAAAGTACTGATTGAAAAATACGCTGAAAAACTTCCAGATAGTTTTGTTGTCGTTGATCTACACAATTACCGATTTAGAGCACTCAAATAAAATTGGTGGCAAAAATCCTTGAATAACGCCTTAACACATATCCACCTAATCACATAATCACTTAATTACTTTCTTTTCTTAAACACATAATCACAGCCAAGCAAAGTCTCATTGACGACTTTCTGGCCCAATGCTGTTCCGTCAAGACGCAATCACATTCATCAAACTGAGAAGTTACGCCGATAGACAACAACAACACGGCGAAACCCATATCTCTGCCCAGTCGGTTGCCCTTCTCCTGTAACCGAATGAACGGCACCAAAATCTGGCACTTCTCCCATGTGCTTTCCAACTCCAAGATCGGCCAAAACTGCAACCTCGGCCAGAACGTGGTCATAGGCCCGGACGTGACCATCGGCAAGAACTGCAAGCTCCAGAACAACGTGAGCGTGTACAAAGGCATCATCCTGGAAGACGGCGTCTTCTGCGGCCCTTCCATGGTCTTCACCAACATCTACAACCCGCGCGCCGAAATCCGCAAGATGGACCAGGTGCGGCCCACCCTGGTCAAGCACGGTGCCACCCTTGGCGCCAACTGCACCATCATCTGCGGGACCACCATAGGCCGCTACGCCTTTATCGGTGCAGGTGCGGTAGTACCCCGCAACGTACCCGACCACGCACTCATGGTGGGAAACCCGGCAAGAGCCATAGGCTGGGCCTGTACCTGCGGTGAACGACTCACCGAGGACCTGGAATGCCTGACCTGCGTAAAAACCCTTGAAAAAGATGAGCAAGGGTTACATGAAAAATACAAATAAGGTTCACCATTTAAAAAAAATCAGAGGCTCAATTATGTTGGAAAAGGCAGCGTTTGGGGCTAGAAAAATAATAATGACAAAAGGGGGTATCCATTTCGCTCTCCTTCACCCCCCGGCGGAGCGTCGACCGCGTTCTTGTTCCCCGGAAATTAGCTGGCGGTACGACATCGGTCGGACCTGAACCGCGGTATTGCCACACGCCGGGCAAACGAAGCCGTCCGGCCAACGCAAACATGATAACACCTTAATTTTACTTAACACTTAACACTCTTGACAACCCGCCTTACAGTATATATAAAAAGTATATATAATAAAAGTAACCTGGAGGCAAAAATGGAAAAAGCCAAATTGTTTCAAAACGGCAGTTCCCAGGCAGTCAGACTGCCCAGAGAGTTCCGGATGCCGGGCACGGAGGTCAGGATTTACAAAAAAGGCGATCAGGTGATCCTCGAGCCCATGGAAGCAACATGGGATACTGCATTTGAGGCGCTTGACGAATTTCCAGAGGATTTTATGGCCGACGGCCGCAGCCAGCCGGATATGCAGAAAAGATCCTCGTTCTGATGCGATATCTGCTCGACACCGACATCTGTATCTACCTCATAAAACATCACCCCCCGGAAGTACTTGCACAATTTCAAAAGCATTCGCCCGGGGATGTCGCCGTTTCTGCCATCACCCTGTTTGAACTCCAATACGGCGCCCAAAAGAGCCGATCTTTTCGGCAAGCCGAAAATGCCCTGTCAAAATTTCTTCTGCCACTGAGCATTATCGAGCTGGATCGCTTCGGGGCAGAAGAAGCGGCTGCCATCCGTGCGCATCTGGAAAAAAAGGGAGAGCCAATCGGGCCTTATGATCTGTTGATCGCTGGTATCGCCCGGTCCCGAAAGATGACCCTGGTGACCAATAACACAAAAGAATTCGGAAAAGTTGACAACCTTCACCTCGAAAACTGGGTTCAAACCTGAATAAAAAGGACTTTGAAACATAGGGCTGAAACACAGAAGCCGGCTGCAATTTACCACCCTGATTTTAAGGGTAAAAATGAAGCCTTAAGGGGGAACCTCAGAATATTAAATCCATGTATATAGCTCATATAATCATTGGGGGGATTCATTATGGATAACACAATTAAAATGGATATAAATCCGCAGGCCGTGATAGAAGCGGTAAAAAACATGCGTAAAGAAGAACAGGAAGATTTTTTGGAAAACCTTTTGGCAGCTACATCATCAGATTATCTTGATAGCATAAGAGAGGCAAGACAAGATTACAAGGACGGACGAACATATTCCCATGATGAAGTGTTTGAATTATGAGCTATAATCTCGTCTATACACGAAGAGAGATAAGAGTCTTTACTGAAATTTGAAACTATCAAAGCCAAGCTTGAGATAAAGGCCAGGCATCGGCGAATTCAGAGCAAGGGAAATGGTGCTCCATATGCGCCACATGGGCCGGTTGCTGCTTACCGGGCTTATTTTGATACGATCCCGGGATAATTAAACTTTCCCCTTGCACCTTGAGCCTTGAACCTGGATTCTGGATTCTGGATCAATACAACAGCGCCTCAATCCTTAACACTTAAAACTTCCCCCTAAAACAATATCAATACTTGCAAAACACACCCTTTTTTTACTATGGACTAAATGAATAAAAGCCCAAATTAAAGGTGTCACCACTGGAAATGTACCGCCATCAATTACAATTTCTGAATAAGTGGCTAAAAGACAGGAGGCGAAAACCCCTTGTCATTCGTGGTGCACGACAGGTCGGCAAATCCACACTTGTTGAGCTGTTTGCCAAAGATTCCGGAAAAAATTTGCTGAATGTAAACCTGGAGCGCTATCCGGAACTATCAGGTATATTTGATACAAAAAATCCGGATCAAATTATCCAGCAGATTGAATTTCTGCCCGAAATGAGTCCTTTTACTCAAAACGCCCTTCTGTTTCTGGATGAAATTCAGTCTGTTCCTGAGGCTATTCCGGCATTGCGGTATTTTTACGAAGACAAACCACAGCTGCCTGTTTTAAGTGCCGGGTCTTTGCTGGAATTTATCCTGTCTGACCATTCTTTTTCCATGCCGGTGGGCCGAATACAGTATCTGCATATGGGCCCCATGACGTTTTCTGAATTTCTCAACGGTATCGGGGAAGAAAAGCTCAGCGCCTTTATCCTCAATTACGCGCCGGGCCAGCCAATCGGAGAGGTGGCCCATAAACGCCTGTTGAATTTACTGCGCTCTTATTACTATGTGGGCGGCATGCCTGAAGCCGTGGCTGTTTTTGCTGAAACCCAAAGCTATAAACAAGTCAGCACGGTTCACAATTCAATTATTGAAACCTATCTGGAAGATTTTCCCAAATACATTGGCTCAAGAAATTTAAACCGTATGCGGAAAGTGTTTCACTTTGCAGCCAGAAATGTCGGGGAAAAAATAAAGTACAGCAATATTTCCCCTGAAGACCAAAGCGCCACTTTAAAAAAAGATATTGATCTGTTGACCATGGCCCGGGTGCTCGGCAAGGTGACCCACAGCCATTGTTCCGGGCTGCCGCTTCAGGCGGATATGGATGAAAAAGTGTATAAAGCTCTTTTCCTGGATGTCGGTTTGATGAACGCAATTTGCGGCCTTAACTGGAATGCGGTTTCTCAAATGGGGGATATTAAGCTGATCAACGAGGGGGCCATTGCCGAGCAATTTATCGGGCAGCACTTACAGAACCTTCTTTCAGATACGCCGAACCGGGAACTGACCTACTGGCTCCGGCAGGGACGGAGCTCCAATGCAGAGCTGGACTTTGTTGTCCAAACCGGCGGGCATATGATTCCCATAGAAATAAAAGCAGGGGCGACAGGTGCCCTCAAGTCTCTGCACCAGTTTATGGGCACCAAAAACGTGCCCATAGCTGTCCGGTTTGATGCATCCATGCCCTCGGCAACTCAAATAGACACTGTGATAAGAACGGGCAAAACCCGCAAGCAGGTTCAATACCCGCTTGTCTCGCTTCCTTTGTATCTGATCGAACGCCTCGAGACGATTGCGGCATATTATTGTGAAGGAAGTTTTAAGTGTTAAGTGTTAAGAAAGGGGTTTGGAAATGGGTTATGCCTTGTTTTAGGATCCGGAACCCAAACAAACATCAACCCCGCTCCAGGGCCCCATCAATCCCCACAAGTTTTTTTACTTAACACTTAAAACTTATTAAAAACCATCCTTTTATTAAAGATAAAAACTCATTGATTTATCTTCATAATAAAGATAAATTTTAATTATGCAGACCATTCTGGACCAACTGATCGCCGATTTTCAGGAAAGAAGCCTGCCGTCTTTGACACCACGAAAGGCCCGCCTGCCGTGGCTGTCGGGAAAGATCGACACCGTTATCGGCATGCGCCGCTCCGGCAAGACCTGGTTTTTGTACCAGAACATGCACCGCTTGATCAGCCAGGGGATAGCGCGGGAACGCCTGCTGTATCTGAATTTTGAAGACGAACGGTTGCTTCCCATGGCAACCGGCGACCTCCAACAAATCCCAGAGGTTTTTTACCGCCGCTTCCCCCACCTGAAAAACAAGACCTGTTATTATTTTTTTGATGAAATTCAGAATGTGCCGGGCTGGGAGCGTTTTCTCCGCCGCCTGCTGGACACGGAAAACGCACACTTTTGTCTCACCGGCTCTTCTGCCAAACTGCTCAGCGCTGAAATTGCCACCAGCCTGCGGGGCCGCTCGTTGGCCACGGAAATTTTTCCCTTCAGCTTTGCCGAAGCCCTGGCCCATGCCGGTGCCGGCCAGGAGGATACGAAAGTACCGGGTGCCAAGCGCCGGGCCCTGCTGGAAAATCGCTTCCAGGTCTATCTAACCGCCGGCGGTTTCCCGGAGGTCCAGGGCCTGGAAGATCATCATCGCGTCGGCGTCCTGCAGAATTACCTGGATGTGGTGGTGCTGCGGGATCTGGTGGAACGCCATCACATATCCAATATGGTCCCGCTGCGACACATGATCCGGCACCTGATGAATTCGCCGGCCGGCCTGTTCAGTGTCCAGAAATTTTACAATGATATACGGTCTCAGGGCACCGCCTGCGGTAAAAACACCCTTCACCAGTACCTGGATTACCTGACGGATGCCTATCTTTTTTTTCCGGTGTATATCCACACAGATTCCGAGCGCGCCCGCATGGTGAACCCCAGAAAAATGTACACCATTGACACCGGCCTGATCCGGGCCTGTTCCCGCAAGGTATCTCCGGACTGGGGACATTTGCTGGAAAACTTCGTCTTCCTGGAGCTGCGCCGCCAAACCGACCGGATTGAATACTATCGCACGCAAAAAGGCAGGGAGGTGGATTTTTACATCACCGACCCCGAGGGCACCGCCCGCCTGATCCAGGTGGCGGCCGAAATAACCGACGGCAATACCCGCCGCCGTGAAATCACCGCCCTGACCGAAGCCATGGCCGAATGCCGCCTGGCGCAATCAACCATCATTACCTTTGACACCGAAGAGACCCTGAAAACTGAATCCGGCCGTATTCATGTGACGCCCGCCTGGAAATGGGCCCTGAATATTGACAGCGCCTCCTGATTGTATATATATTACGGTATATACAATGACGAAACACGGAGGATATTATGCACACTGCCAAACACGCTGCACGAGTTTCTGGATTTCCTTACAGACGCCTATCTCTTCTTCCCGGTCTGTATCCACACGAGTTCCGAGCGTGCCCGCATGGTCAACCCCAGAAAGATCTACGCCATAGATACCGGTCTGATCCGCGCCTGCTCCCGAAACGTCACCCCCGACTGGGGTCACCTGCTCGAGAACTTTGTTTTCCTCGAGCTTCGCCGCGATCCCGGCCTGGAAATGGGCATTGAACATGGACTGAAAACAGCCTTTTATGTTTATCGCCTCAGCGCCTATGCGCGAGAGGCGGCATGCCCGCACACCCGGTTTCCCTGCCGGCCCCCGTTATGCGGACAACCGTCCCCTATTGGTCCATCACCCCTCCCTTGAC
>CAZQCK010000059.1:0-19569 GCA_964591925.1 uncultured Desulfobacterales bacterium | reverse complement strand
TGGCTACTTCGTCCTGCGGTTTCTCGCACAAGACGTGGGTAAGCATCTTGACGATATTCTGGATGCGATCTTGCGGGCCCTGGCTCACCGGAAGAAATGCGGGCTGGACTGAACATGGCGACATCATCGAAACCAACTACCGCACGACTGAACTCAAAGGTTCTCGGGGGATCTCACCGCTGAGCAGAGGGAGGAGAAGAATCCTGTCGGAGATGAAGGGGGAGGAACCAAGGGCAAGGGAAGCCTTGAGACCGCGCCCGAGAAAAAGAGTATGTTTAACCATCTATAAATAAAAACGATTGAAAAAGGACAAAGCATGATGTAATGCATCTGTATTGCGGAATATTATGATAATCCGAAACAGTTATGAGGCTAATAATGTACCCCCGGGTTCTCGTCCTCTCTGATCTCATCCGAAAAAAATCGTTTTTCCTGTTCGGGCCGAGGGGAACCGGAAAAACGACCCTCGTCCGGCACTCCCTCCCGGATGCGACCGTGATCGATCTGCTGGAAATCAAGACCTATCGTGAGTATCTGAAAAACCCTTCCCTGCTCTCAGAACGAAAGCTGAGGCCGGTCGTTGTCATTGATGAGGTCCAGAAGCTTCCGGAAATCCTGGATGAAGTCCACCGCCTCATCGAAGATAAACATCTGACCTTCCTCCTCACCGGCAGCAGTGCGCGAAAGCTCAAAAGGGGCGGCGCCAATCTGTTGGCCGGCCGGGCCTGGTGGGCTGAAATGTTTCCGTTGACCTCACAAGAGATCCCCGATTTCGACCTGCTGACCTATCTCAACCGCGGGGGGCTGCCAGCCGTCTATTCAAGTGAAGAGTATATTGAGGAATTGAGGGCCTACACCGCCCTTTATCTGAAAGAGGAGATCCAGAACGAGGCGTTGACCAGAAAAGTGGCTCAGTTCTCGGAGTTTCTGGACCTGATGGCCTTGAGCAATGGTCAGGAGATCAGCTACCAGTCCATGGCCTTGGATTGCGGCGTTTCAGCCAACTCGGTCAAGAACTACATCCAGATCCTGGAAGACACGCTGATCGCTTTTCCATTGAAGGCCTTTACCCGGACCCGGAAAAGAAAGGCCATTTCCCGGGCCAAGCTGTACTTCTTTGATGTCGGTGTGACCAATTCCCTGGCTCAAAGTGGGGAGATCCGTGAAGGGTCCGAGATGTTCGAAAAGGCGTTTGAGCATTTTATCCTGATGGAGGTCAGGGCCTTTCTTTCCTACAGGAGAAAACCGGAGGCCATGTCCTTTTGGCGATCTACATCGGGATTCGAGGTGGATCTGATCCTGGGCGATCGTGCTGCGGTCGAGATCAAAGGCGCTAAAACCATCCGAGATAAGCATCTCAAGGGTCTCAGGGCACTGAAAGAGGAGGGGGTGATTCAGACATTATCAGTGGTAAGCTGCGACCGGCACGAGCGGACCACGAAAGACGGCATTGTGATCTATCCATGGCAGCGTTTTCTGGAGAAGCTGTGGCGTGGAGAAGTCATTTGAAATCGGCCTCCCGATTCCCCTTTTTTACCTGTCGCCGTTCCGAGCTCCGCGATTGGACGAATCGCACGGACGAGGACAACGAACTTCTGGGCCTCAAGAGCACTGGGCCCAATGACCACTGGTTTCACGTGCAGGGCATACCCGGCAGTCAATTGATCCTTCGAGCGAGGCCGGAGTGCGAACCGTCATCCACCGGTTTCTCGACTGCGGCGTCCTCCACAACGGCTTCGCTGAGTCCGCTGGATTCCTGCGGCCACGAGTACCTCCTGGCTTTGCTTTCGCCTATCTTCGCATGATTAAAAACGCATGTGCCCCATGTTCCGATGACCCCGGCTGAGAACAAATCAGCCCTGCCATTCAAGCGTTTTTTCCATTGCGAACAGGTGGAAATATGGTACTCTAACTCTTTTTTGCGAAGAAGAGGGCGCATGAGATGGAGCACCTTTCCGAATGGATTGATCGGTTTATCACCTACCTGGCAGGGGTGAAAGGATGTTCGGTCCATACGGTTCGGGCTTACCGGTTCGACCTGGATCAGTTCCGCGGTTTTGTGTGCGACGGAGGTCTGCAGGAAGACTCGGCCATCGACTACCATATCTTGAGAGACTACATCGGGAGCCTGTACGGCCGCTACAAGAAAACTACCATATCACGAAAGCTCTCGGCGGTCCGTTCCTTTTTGACCTTCCTGGAGAAGCAAGCCCTTCAAACGGATAATCCCGGTGCGGACGTCTCGGCGCCCAAACTGGGAAAGCTCATTCCGGCGTACCTCCCGGTGGATGACATGTTTCGTCTTCTCGATGTGCCGGACCAAAACGAGCCGCTGGGACTGAGGGACCTTGCCATTATGGAGGTCTTGTACTCCTGCGGCCTTCGGGTGAGCGAGCTGGCCGGCCTGGATCTGGAAGACGTGGATTCCGAACAGCGCCTGGTTCGCGTGGTTGGAAAAGGTAACAAGGAGCGGGTGATTCCGATCGGCACGACGGCCCTTCGAGCCGTGCGACGATATCTCGAGGCCGTTCGTCCTCTGCGGAAAAAGGTTTGGGAGGACGGCGATCAGGGTCCCCTTTATTTGAACAGTCGCGGCGGCAGGTTGACCACTCGAAGCATCGCCCGGATCCTCAAGAAGTATGCAGCGGTGAGCGGCTTGACGCCCGACATTTCCCCCCACGCTCTCAGGCACACCTTTGCGACGCATCTGCTTGAAGGCGGAGCGGATTTGCGGGCCGTTCAGGAACTCTTGGGGCATGCGAGCCTGACCACGACCCAGAAATACACACATGTCACCCTGGACCGGCTCATGGCGGTTTACGACAAGGCGCACCCCAGGCGTTGAGGTGGACGCCCGCGACGCTGTGCATCCCCCGGCAATCGCTGAGGGAACCATGGAGGACCTTTTATGTCTGAATCAACCGCGGCGATTCGAGGAACCACGATTCTTGCGGTCAGGAAGGAGGGGCGAGCCGTACTGGCCTGCGACGGGCAGGTGACGCTGGGTGAGACCATCATGAAGCATCGCGCGAACAAGCTGCGGTTCCTTTACGAGGATCAGGTCCTGGTGGGATTCGCCGGCGCCTCGGCCGACGCCTTCACCTTGTTTGAAAAGCTCGAGGGAAGGCTGGAGCAGTTCAACGGAAACCTCGTGCGGGCCTCTGTGGAGCTGGCCAAGGACTGGCGTCTGGACAAGGTTCTCCGCCGGCTGGAGGCCATGCTTCTGGCCGTAGACCGGGATCACACCTTGATCCTCTCGGGCAACGGGGACGTGATAGAGCCGGACGAGGTTGTAGCGGCCATAGGGTCCGGAGGCCCTTACGCGTATGCGGCCGCCATAGCCCTGGCCGGGCACTCCTCGCTGGATGCGCCGGCCGTGGCCCGGGAGGCCATGGCCATCGCCGCCTCCATCTGTCTATACACGAACGACACCATCACTTTGGAAGAAATAGGGAGTCAGGCATCCTAATGGCACAATCCGATGAAACCCTCTCCAGTCTGGTGAAGACCCTAACCCCCCGGCAGATCGTTTCGGAGCTGGACACTTACATAATCGGGCAGGACGAGGCGAAGCGTTCGGTGGCCATCGCCTTGAGGAACCGCTGGAGACGCCAGCAGGTCTCCAGGGAGCTCCGGGACGAGATCGCCCCGAAGAACATCATCATGATCGGCCCCACCGGTGTGGGCAAGACTGAAATCGCCCGGCGTCTCGCCCGGCTTGCCAATTCCCCCTTCCTGAAGGTGGAGGCCACCAAGTTCACCGAGGTGGGATACGTGGGACGGGACGTGGAGTCCATGATCCGCGATTTGAGCGAGCTGGCCGCGAACATGGCCAAGAAAGGGGAACAAGAGCGGGTGGAGCCCAAGGCCCGGGAAATGGCTGAGGAGAGACTCCTGGACATCCTCTTGCCCAAGCGGAAGCAGGAGACCGGTGAGGTGGAGGAAGGGGATCGGGAAACCTCCCTCGAGGTGGTGCGATCGGAACGAAGTGAAGGGGATTCCACCCGGGAGAAGCTTCGCCGGCTGTTCCGGGGCGGTAAGCTGGACAACAGATACGTGGAGCTCGAGGTGAGCCAGCAGAGCAATCCCATGGTGGAGGTTTTTTCCAATGCCGGCATGGAGGAGATGGAGTTCAACATCAAAGAGGTGTTTGGAAATCTTTTTCCCCAGCGGAAGAAGCGGCGCAGGGTCAAGGTCAATGAGGCCGCGGAGATTCTGTTCCAGGAGGAAACCCAGAAGCTGATCGACATGGACAAGGTCGTGGAGGAAGCCGTTCTGATGACCGAACAGAACGGCATCATCTTTCTCGACGAGCTGGACAAGGTGAGTGCGGCGGATTCGGGACAGGGTCCGGATGTTTCGCGTGAGGGGGTCCAGAGGGATCTGCTGCCCATAGTCGAGGGTTCCACCGTGACCACCAAGTACGGCATGATAAGAACCGACCACATCCTTTTCATCGCCGCCGGCGCCTTCAACGTGAGCAAGCCCTCTGACCTCCTTCCCGAGCTTCAGGGACGGTTTCCCATTAGGGTGGAGCTTGATTCGCTGAGCACGGAAGATTTCATGCGTATCCTTCAGGAGCCCCGAAATGCGCTCATCACGCAGTACAAGGCCTTACTGGAGACGGAGGGAATCGATTTGAGATTCGAAGACAACGCGATTCAGGAGATCGCCTCCATGTCCAGCCGGGTTAACGAGCAGATGGAAAACATCGGTGCCCGCAGGCTCCACACGGTCATGGAAAAGCTCCTGGACGATGTGTCCTTCGACGCCCCGGACATGGAGGCCAAAGAGGTGGTCATCGACCGGACCTATGTGACGGAGAAGCTGGAGAGCATTCTGGAAGACGAGAATCTGAGCCGCTATATCCTTTAAGGAGCGGGGTTCTAGGGGAAAGAAGGTCCCATCATGTCCATGGAACAGCTCGAACAGGTCGATCGAGCCAAGGTGCTCATAGAGGCCCTGCCGTACATACGCCGGTTCAACAACGCCACCGTGGTGGTGAAGTACGGCGGGCATGCCATGGTGGACGAGAAGTTGAAGCGGGATTTTGCGTTGAACATCATCCTCATGAAATTCGTGGGGATGAACCCCATCGTGGTGCATGGAGGCGGGCCTCAGATCGGCGATTTCCTGCGGCGGCTTTCCATCGAGAGTGAGTTCGTAGACGGTATGCGGGTGACGGATCAGCAGACCATGGACGTGGTGGAGATGGTCCTCGTGGGAAAGGTGAACAAGGAGATCGTGGCCTTGATCAACGCCCACGGGGGCAGAAGCGTAGGGCTCTCGGGTAAGGACGGCGGCTTGATCATGGCCGAAAAGATGCAATATATTCGGGAAAAAGGCATGGATCAGCCTCCCGAGATCATTG
Organism: uncultured Desulfobacterales bacterium; assembly: GCA_964591925.1. GTDB lineage: Bacteria > Desulfobacterota > DSM-4660 > Desulfatiglandales > HGW-15 > JAIPEI01. The sequence continues at coordinate 14,198 of CAZQCK010000059.1, read as the reverse complement.
ACATGGGCATGGTGGGAGAGATCAAGGCTGTGGACAACCGGGTCCTTCGCGGGCTCATGCAGGAGTTTATTCCGGTGATCGCCCCGGTCGGCGCCGGGGAGAACGGGGAAAGTTACAACATCAACGCGGACATAGTGGCCGGCCGGATCGCAGCCTCGCTCGAGGCCCGAAAGCTGGTGTTGCTCACGGACACCGAGGGGGTGCTCGATCCCGTGGGAAACCTGATCTCCACGCTGGATGCGGAAGGTGCACGCCTGCTCATGGAGGAGGGGACGATTCGAGGAGGCATGATTCCCAAGGTGCGATGCTGCCTGGATGCCCTGAAGGGCGGCGTGGGGAAGGCCCACATTCTGGATGGACGGAAAGAGCACGCCATTTTGCTGGAGATCTTTACAAAGTCCGGCGTGGGTACGGAAATCATCCGTTGACCGGGGCCCAAAGCTGCTTTTTTCCGCACCTGAATTGAGCGTTTCGAATTGCAGCGTTTTGACACAACCCCGACGAATTCGTAAAAACTGTATTCTCTCGCAAAGACGCCAAGACGCTAAGAAAAGACCCTTTGGTGTCAATCAGTTCACTTTGCGGCTTGGCGCGAAATTTCCACTTTTTGCTAGGCCGTCAACCCTTGTACATACTCGAGGCGTGAAAACATGAACGACAACCCACTGACCATCGCCGACATGGCGGATCAATGTCTCTTCGAGACGTATGGAAAGCGGCCTCTCACGCTGGTGCGGGGAGAGGGGTGCCGGGTGTGGGATGATGCGGGCCGGGAGTACCTCGATTTTGTCGGCGGGATAGCGGTTTGCGCCCTGGGTCACAGCGCGCCGCTTGTGACTAAGACCCTGGAGGAGCAGTCCAGAACACTCGTTCACGTCTCCAACCTCTACTACACGGTGCCTCAGGTGGAGTTGGCCAACCTCCTTGTGCAGCACTCCTTTGCCGACCGGGTCTTTTTCTGCAACAGCGGTGCCGAGGCAAATGAGGCGGCCATCAAGCTGTCTCGTCGATATGCACAAGAGTCCATGGGGCCCGGCCGGCACCACATCGTCTGCATGGACAACTCCTTTCACGGGCGCACCATGGCGACGCTTTCAGCCACGGGCCAGGAGAAGATCCGAAAAGGCTATGACCCTTTGCTCGAAGGGTTCCGCTTCGTACCCTTCAACGACCTGGAGGCCCTCGAGAAGGCCGTGGACGAATCAACTTGTGCGGTCATGCTGGAGCCGATCCAGGGAGAGGGCGGGGTGGTCCTCCCCGTCGAGGGATACCTTCAGGGTGTGGAAGCGCTTTGCCGGGAACGGGGCGTGCTGATGGTCCTGGACGAGGTTCAGGTGGGCATGGGTCGCACCGGAAGGCTTTTCGCCCACGAACACTTCGGGATCAGCCCGGACATCGTAACCCTGGCCAAGGCCTTGGGCAACGGCCTTCCGATCGGAGCCATGCTCTCCACCGAGGCCTTGAGCGGGGCGTTCGCGCCCGGCAGCCATGCCACCACCTTCGGGGGGACACCCCTTGTGACCGCCGTGGCCAAGGCCGTGCTCACGAGCATGCTGGAGGACGGCTGGATAGAAAACGCCCGCAGAATGGGGGACCATTTCAAGGCCGAACTGGAGAGGCTCGCCCGTAAACACGCCTGTATAAGCGATGTCCGGGGTCTCGGTCTCATCCTTGGAGTGGAACTGGATCGCCCCGGGGCGCAGGCGGTGGAAGCCTGTCTAAAGGAAGGGGTCCTCTTGAACTGCACTCATGAGAATGTGCTGCGCTTTCTTCCCCCCCTTACGGTCACCGCAGAAGAAATCGACACCGTGGTCCGGACATTGGACCGCGTTTTGGTCGATATCGGGAATTCAGCCAAATGAAACGCGACCTGTTGACCATTCGGGATTTGTCTAAAGAGGAAATTCTCTTTCTCATCGACCGCGGCCTGGAGATCAAACGCTCCGGCCGGGGCGCAGGCGTTGTTTTGGCCGGGAAGACCATCGCTCTGCTCTTCGACAAGAGCTCCACAAGGACCCGCGTGTCTTTCGAGACCGCCATGTTTCGATGCGGGGGGCGGACCATCTTCCTGCAGAGCATAGACACTCAGATCGCCCGGGACGAGCCGGTGGAAGACACGGCCCGGGTGCTCTCCCGGTATCTGGACGGGCTGGTCATTCGAACCTACTCCCAGGATCTGGTGGAACAAATGGCCAGGTGGGCGGACATACCCGTCATCAACGCCCTTACGGACCAGTACCATCCCTGCCAGATCCTGAGCGACCTCATGACCATCGTGGAAAAGCGCGGCGGTCTGGAAGGGCTTAGTGTCGCCTGGATAGGCGACGGCAACAACGTGGCTCATTCCTGGATCAATGCGGCTTCCATCCTGGGCTTCGAACTGGTCCTGGCGTGCCCTTCGGGGTACGGCCCGGATGAAACCGTCCTCTTCGAAGGCGGCCCCAACGTCCGGCTGGTGGACAGGCCTTCCGAGGCCGCCCGGGGCGTTCACGTCCTCAACACGGATGTCTGGTTCAGCATGGGACAGGAAATGGAGAGGGAAAGACGGATCCGGGATTTCCAGGGTTTTCAGGTGAACGCGGAACTCATAGATGCGGCGGACCCTGATGTCGTAGTCATGCATTGCCTGCCGGCACACCGGGGGGAAGAGATCACCGAAGACGCCCTGGAAGGTCCTCGATCCGTGGTGTTCGATCAGGCGGAGAACAAGATGCATCTACACCAGGTTTTGCTGGAGTGGCTGCTGTCCAATCACTCGGAAATGGAGCGGAAAACGTGAGCGACGAGAACAAAGAGATTCGAAAGATCGTGCTGGCATACTCCGGGGGGCTCGACACCTCCGTGATCCTGGCGTGGCTGAAGGAGACGTACCAGTGTCCGGTCATCGCCTATGCAGCGGACCTAGGACAGGGTGACGACCTGGAAGCGATTCGGGAGAAGGCCCTGGCCACCGGCGCCCAGGAGGCGGTGGTGGAAGATTTGTGCGAGGAGTTTGTTCGAGACTTTGTCTGGCCTGCACTTCGGGCCAATGTGGTGTATGAGTCGGGTTATCTTCTGGGGACGTCGCTGGCAAGGCCGCTTATCGCCAAGCGGCAGGTGGAGACGGCCCGGCGCTTCGGCGCGAATGCCGTCAGCCATGGGGCCACCGGCAAGGGAAACGATCAGGTGCGCTTTGAGATGGGTTACATGGCACTGGATCCCACCCTGAAGATCATCGCTCCCTGGCGAATCTGGGACTTCAAGGGTAGAGAGGATCTGGTTCGGTTCGCCTCCGGCAGGGGTATCTCGGTGCCCGTGACCGCTGAAAAACCCTACTCCAGCGACGCCAACCTGCTTCATATCAGCTTCGAAGGGGGCATCCTCGAGGATCCTTGGGCCGAGCCGCCCGAGGACATGTTCGAGCTGACCGTATCCCCGGAAAAGGCTCCGGATCGTCCGGAGGTCGTGGAGCTCACCTTTCGCGATGGGGATCCCGTGGCTGTGGACGGCCGTGAGATGAGCCCTGCAGGCATCCTGTCCCACTTGAACGAGGTGGGCGGGCGTCATGGAGTGGGGCGCATCGACCTGGTGGAAAACCGCTATGTGGGCATGAAATCCCGGGGGGTGTACGAGACTCCGGGAGGCACTGTCATACGCATCGCTCATCAGGCCATGGAGTCCATAACCATGGACCGGGAGGTCATGCACATTCGCGATGGGCTGATCCCGCGTTACGCCGAGGCGATCTACTACGGCTACTGGTTCAGCCCGGAAATGCGAATGCTTCAGGCCCTGATGGACGAGGCCCAAAAGGATGTGAGCGGCGTGGTTCGGCTCAAGCTCTACAAGGGCAATTGCATCGTAACCGGTCGCAAGTCCGACCGTACGCTCTATCGTGCGGATTACGTGACGTTCGAGGAGGACGATGTCTACGATCAAAAGGATGCGGAAGGCTTTATTCGGCTGAACGCACTTCGACTGAAGGTCGCGAGGCTTACAGGCCGTGCCTGATCGGTTGAATCCGGTGCGGCACTTCCAGGGTTGTTTTATCTAGTTTCCATCAGGAAAGGGTCTTTTTTGCCAATCTCATCGTCGATCAGCAAGGAACCTCTTGATCTCCTTGATCTTGACAAAAAATCCTCCTTTCTGAATTGGAAACTCAGCAGTGCCCAAAATTCGTTTCTGGATGGGCACTATCTATGGCGTTGAAGGGATCAGCCGATGAGTGGTAAGGTATGGGGAGGACGGTTTCGGGAACCTCTGGACCAGGCCCTGGACCGTTTCAACGCGTCGTTCGGGTTTGACAAACGCCTGTACGCACATGACATCGAGGGCAGCATCGCCCATTGCCGAATGATGGCCCGCCAGGGCATTCTCACGGAAGACGAGGCCGGAGGGATTGTGGAAGGGCTGGCGGAAATCCGTCGAGAGATGGATCGAGGTGAGCACCTTTCCGATCCGGAGGCCGAGGACATCCACTCCCTCGTGGAGGCGCTTCTGGTTGAGAAGATCGGCCCGGTGGGGGAGAAGATTCATACGGGGCGAAGCCGCAATGATCAGGTGGCACTGGACGTTCGAATGTATGTCCGTGAGGCCGGCGGCGAGGTGGACGAAGCCCTTCGGCGGATGCAGGCGGCCCTTTTGGACCTTGCGGAACGAAATGCGGACCTGATCTGTCCCGGTTATACCCACATGCAACGGGCCCAACCCGTTCTTCTGGCCCATCACCTTATGGCCTATTATGAGATGCTCAAGCGGGACCGGGAAAGGCTGAGAGACGGCTCGGCCCGAGTAAATGTGATGCCGCTGGGAAGTGCGGCCCTGGCCGGCTCCACGTTCGACCTGGATCGGGAAATGGTGGCTGAGGCACTGGGTTTCGAGGAAATCAGCCGAAACAGCATGGACGCGGTGAGTGACCGCGATTTCCTGGCGGAGTTCCTCTTCGCCTGTTCGCTCATGATGATGCACCTGAGCAGGTTGAGCGAAGAATTGATTCTATGGTCCACCCAGGAGTTCGGATTCGTGAGACTTCCTGATGCGTTCTGCACGGGAAGCAGCATCATGCCCCAGAAAAAGAACCCCGACCTCCTGGAGCTCGTTCGAGGAAAGACCGGTCGGGTTTATGGAAACCTCATGGCTGTGCTCACCACCATGAAGGGCCTTCCTCTGACCTACAATAAGGACATGCAGGAGGACAAGGAGCCCCTGTTCGATACCGTAGACACGGTGGCGGCGTGCCTGGATGTTCTCACCCGCTTGCTTCGGAACGTTTCCTTTGACGGAGATGCCATGAGGCGGGCCGTGGGGCGAGGGTATCTCACAGCCACGGACCTGGCGGATTACCTGGTGACCAGAGGTCTTACGTTTCGAAAGGCCCACGAGGTGGCGGGAAAAATGGTGCTCTTCGCCCTGGACCGCCAGGAGGAGCTGAGGGATTTGTCCATGGAGGACATGAAAGGGTTTTCCGAGCGGATCGAGCAGGATGTCTATGACTGGCTTGACCCGGTCAGGTGCGTGGCCAGGCGGAATGTGCCCGGGGGGACCGGTCCTGACATGGTCATGCAGCACCTTCAGAAGGCCAAGGAGGAGGTGGCGTCGTGAAGCCGATTAAATGGCTCGCCCTGGTGCTTCTGTGTGTGACCTTGGGGGCCGGAGCAGGGTGCGGAAAGAAGAGCGCACCCAACATTCCCCAGGAGGGCTTCTCCGCAGGAATCAGAAACTTGTCCGGGACATGGCAGGGAGCATTCATAAGGCTTCAGGCCGAGCTCGAAGGCTCCGGGGATGGGGTTCAGGGGGCCCGGGTCTATTACGGTGCGTATGATCCGGCTGAACCGCCATGCGAGGGCTGCCCGGTGCGGTATCACGGGTATCATGAGTTTGGTGTGGAGGCCCTTGAAAAGGGAGGGTTTTCCTGCAGCATCCCCGGCAAGCGAAGGGATGCTCTCTACTACTTCAAGGTTCATCTGATCGGTCCGGAAGGCGGCCTTGGACCCGCGTCGGACCGGGTGCGGGTGGATCCCGTGTCCTCGTGAACAAGGCGGAAAGCCTTTTTCGGCGCCGGCGGAAGGGAATTCGGCTTCATGCATCATTTCCACTATCGACAAGGTGAGCTCTGCGCTGAGGACGTACCCGTCTCGCGCATCGCCAGGGATGTGGGAACGCCTTTCTACCTGTACTCCCACGCCACCCTCATGCAACATTTTCGGGCCTTTGACGAAGCATTCGAGGACATCCCCCATCTGGTCTGTTTCTCCATGAAGTCCAACTCCAGCATGGCCGTGCTTCGGCTCTTCTCCGATGCAGGGGGCGGGGCGGACATAGTGAGCGGCGGCGAGCTGTACCGGGCCCTTGCCGGCGGTGTGGACCCCAAGAAGATCGTTTACTCGGGGGTCGGAAAGACCCGGGTGGAAATGGACTATGCCCTTCGTTCCGGGATCCTGCTCTTTGCCGCCGAGTCGTCGCAGGAGATCACGCGGCTGAACGAGACGGCTGCAGCGGCGAACACCCGTGCACCTGTGGCCATTCGGGTCAATCCGGACATTGATCCGCAGACCCACCCTTACATCTCCACGGGTATGCGGGAGAACAAGTTCGGAATTCCCATGGATGAGGCCTTCGAGGAGTACGTCCGGGCGGCAGGGCTGCCGAATTTGGACGTGTGCGGGGTCTCCTGCCACATTGGAAGCCAGCTTACTCGAATCAGCCCCTTTGTGGAAGCGCTCAAGAGGCTGAAGCGTCTTATCGCACGGTTGGAAGGTGAAGGCATTCGTATTCGGTTCCTGGACCTGGGCGGCGGTCTGGGTATCACCTACCACGAGGAAACGCCTCCGGCCCCCAAAGCGTATGCAGACGCCGTGAAGAAAGAACTGGATATGGACGGCATGACCCTTCTGCTGGAGCCCGGCCGGGTCATAACGGGCAATGCCGGTATACTCGTGGCCGAGGTGCTTTACACCAAGGCCATGGAAGGGAAGACCTTCTTTATCGTGGATGCGGCCATGAACGACCTGATCCGGCCGAGCCTGTACGGTTCCTTTCACGCCATTCAGCCTGTCCGGCAGGGGGGAGGGGCACGGGTTAAGGCGGACGTGGTGGGACCCATCTGCGAGTCGAGCGATTTTCTTGCAAAGGATCGCGAGATGGCCGCCCTGGAGTCGGGTGACCTGCTGGCCGTGATGAGCGCCGGAGCATACGGGTTCACCATGGCCTCCACATACAACTCACGCCCGAGGGCGGCTGAGGTCTTGGCCCGGCAAGACCGTTTCGCGGTGATTCGAGAGCGAGAGAAGTACGAGGATTTGGTCCGAGGGGAGCGGGTTCCGGACCTGGTCTCGACCTTGCCGTGAATTTTCGTTTTGAACAGCCGGCCGATCGCGGGGCGGCATTCAATCTGACGCGGCAGCCGCGTTAGGCTGCTCAACCGGGGAGGGGCGTTAACCCCCGTCCTGCGAGAGAAAAGACTTTTATGGAAGAATTCGAGTTTTGGAAGATGAATGGGAGCGGTAACGATTTCATCCTGATCGACAACCGGGATGGAAAGGTCGCTTCCGAGGACATGGGCCGTGTGGCGGCGTTGGTCTGTCGAAGGCGGGAGTCCGTGGGTGCGGACGGGATGATTTTTGTGCATGATTCGAGCACGCATGATTTCTCGTGGCGTTTTTTCAACGCAGACGGAAGCGAGGCTGAGATGTGCGGAAACGGGGGACGCTGTGCGGCCCGTTACGCCCACCTGAACAACATCGCGGGATCGGAGCTGACCTTCGAAACCATGGCGGGTCCTGTTTCCGCCGAGGTCCGGGGGCGCGTGGTAAAGGTCCGCATGTCCCCACCGTCCGCGATCGATTTCGATGTGGATCTGCCTCCCGGAGAAGGGTGGCGAAGCGCGGATTTCATCAACACGGGCGTGCCCCATGTGGTACTGCTGGTGGATGATTTGGAGCACTGCCCGGTGGTTGAATTGGGACGGATGGTCCGTAACCATCCCCTATTCGCCCCCGAGGGCACCAATGCGGATTTCGTCCAGGTGACGGGGCCGGACTCCCTGGCCATTCGGACGTATGAGCGCGGAGTCGAAGACGAGACACTAGCTTGCGGCACCGGGTCCGTCGCCGCGGCCCTGGTTTCGGCCGAGCGGTCCCTGGTGACCTCTCCCATACGGGTAAGCACCCGCGGGGGCGAGGAGCTGATCGTCCACTTTGAGAAACAGGGACAAGTCTACTCAGAAGTGTGGCTTGAAGGGACCACGTCCATCATCTACCGCGGCCGCCTGGACGCTGAGGCACTGTGAATGCCGAAGAGGATATTTTCATCAAGGTTGGAGGCCATGAACCAAACCCCGGCCATGTGCCTTCAGGGTGCAGGTTCATTGGATGGTCAAAGGAAGGGCGCTAACTTGCGTGCCGCTCACCGAATGATGTTCGGTGCGGGAGCGGAGCATTTCCAGGAAGCAGGGAGGTCGTCATGTTCAAGGGATCCATTGTCGCGATCGTGACGCCGTTCAAGGATGGGCGGATCGACGAGGAGGTCTACCGAAAACTGATCGAGGAACAAATCGAGGGCGGTACGAGTGCCATCGTACCTTGCGGGACCACGGGAGAATCCGCTACCCTGTCCATGGAGGAGCACGGCCGGGTCATAGACATTGCCGTGGACGCGGTGAAAAAGCGGGTTCCGGTGATTGCCGGGGCAGGGGGAAACAGCACACGGGAGGCCATCGAGCTGACTCGACACGCCAAGGCCGCGGGCGCGGACGCCACACTTCAGGTGACACCGTATTACAACAAGCCTACCCAGGAGGGCCTCTATCGGCATTTTTCCGCCATTGCCCAGGCCGTTTCCTTTCCCCAGGTCCTGTACAACGTCCCCGGAAGGACGAGCGTCAACATGCTTCCGGAGACGGTGGCCAGATTGGCCGAGTTGCCCGAGATCAAGGCGATCAAGGAAGCCTCGGGCAGCCTGGCCCAGATGGCCGACATCCTCAATCTGGCGGGCGAGAAAATCATCCTGCTCTCGGGCGATGACAACGTTACCCTGCCGGTGCTCTCCATCGGAGGGAAAGGGGTGATCTCGGTGGTGGCCAACCTTATCCCCGAGGACAACGCCAAGATGATTCAGGCCTGGGAGGAAGGCCGGGCGGACGAGGCTCGACAGCGTTTCTTCCGTATCTTTCCTCTTTGTAAAGCCATGTTTTACGAGACCAACCCCATTCCCGTGAAGACCGGGCTGGCCCTCATGGGGAAGATCGACGGAGAGATGCGGCTTCCGCTCTCACCTATGGCCCCGGCCAACGTGGAGAAGCTGAGAAAGGACCTGCAGGCATACGGGGTCCTTTGAGGAAGGTGCCGTGGAAGGCGCGTATCGAGAAGACCGGATGCGCTCGAGAGGGGAGGCAGCCATGACACGTGTGATCATTGCAGGTGCGGGAGGGCGAATGGGCGGCCGGATTCTGCATATGGCCCATGAACATCCGGACGCGACCGTTGCAGGGGCGTTTGAACATCCCGACCATCCGGCGGTGGGCAGGGACGCCGGGGAGATCGCAGGGTTGGGTGTGCTCGGCGTACCGGTGGCCGGCTCGATCGAAGAGGTGGGCGGCCGGGGTGATGTGCTGATCGATTTTACCTCGCCCGAGGCCACACTGGCGAATGCCGGAATTGCCGCAGACAGGGGCTGGTGTTTGGTGATCGGAACCACCGGAATTGCAGGGGAGCGGTTGCAGGAGCTTCGGGCGCGGACCGCCGGGCTTCGGTGCGTCATGGCGCCCAATATGAGCGTGGGCGTGAATCTCATGTTTCGAGTGGCCTCTGAGATGGCGCGTATTCTCGGGGACGACTACGACATGGAGATCCTCGAGACCCACCACCGTTTCAAAAAGGACGCCCCGAGCGGCACAGCCCTTCGCCTGGCCCAGATCCTGTCCGATGCCGTAGGGCGGAATCCGGACGACACAGCTGTTTATGAGCGTAAAGGCATGATTGGAGAACGAAGCCGGGGAGAGATCGGAATTCAGACCTGGCGGGGCGGGGACATAACCGGGGAGCACACGGTGATGTTCGGTGGCATCGGCGAGCGGCTGGAGCTCACCCACCGGGCCCACAACCGGGACAATTTCGCCAGGGGTGCGGTCCGGGCCGCCCTGTGGGCGGTGGATCAGCCCGTGGGCTTCTACGACATGCAGGATGTGCTGGGCTTGAGATAGCGCTCCGTACTGAATCAAACCCGGACGGCTGGTTTTGAATCCTTTGGGACGTAAGCACAAATTCGAAATGGAAAATGCACCGCAGGGCCTTTCTCTGCCCGGCTTATCTGCAGCAGAGTATTCACCGTTGAACAGAGGGATATTCACATGCGATTCGAGAAAGCGGACCGGCTGAAGAAGCTGCCTCCTTATCTATTCAAGGAGATCGACCGGAAAAAGGCGGAAGTCAAGGCAAACGGCGTGGACATCATCGATCTGGGCGTGGGGGACCCGGATCTCCCCACACCGCCCCACATCATCGAGGCCTTGAAGGCCGGGGCGGAAGACCCGGCTAACCACCGCTACCCCTCTTACTCGGGAATGAACACCTTCAAGGACGCCGTGGCCGAGTGGTATGAAAAGCGGTTCGACGTCTCTCTGGACCCGGCCACGGAGGTGGTCTCCCTGATCGGGAGCAAGGAGGGGCTTGCACACCTTCCGGCGGCTTTTGTGAACCCGGGGGACATCACTCTGGTGCCCACGCCCGCCTACCCCGTGTACAACACAGCCACCCTGTTTGCCGGTGGAAATCCTGTTTTTATGCCCCTTTTGAGGGAAAACGGCTTTTTCCCGGATCTGGGTTTCATTCCCGGGGAAACCGCCGACAAGGCTCGGCTCCTCTTTATCAACTACCCGAACAATCCGACAGCGGCCGTGGCGGATGTGGACTTTTTCGCCCGGGTGGCGGATTTTGCCCGAAAGCACGGCATTATCGTCTGCCATGATGCTGCTTATACGGAGATGGCCTTTGACGGCTACCGGCCGCCCAGCTTTCTTCAGGCCGAGGGGGCACGGGAGGTCGGCGTGGAGTTTCATTCCCTTTCCAAGACCTACAACATGACCGGTTGGCGGATCGGTTTCGCAGTGGGAAACCGGGATGTGATCGAGGGTCTGGGCACGATCAAGAGCAACGTGGATTCAGGCGTCTTTCAGGCCGTCCAGATGGCTGGGATCGAAGCGCTTCGAGGGGATCAGGCCTGTGTGGAGTCCATGATCCGGACCTATCAAGGGCGGCGCGACCTGATGGCGGCCGGGTTGAAGGAATCCGGGTTCGAAGTGGAACCATGCAAGGCGACGTTTTACTTGTGGGTCAGGGTTCCGGACGGGTGGACCTCTGCAGGGATCACCGGCCGGCTTCTGGAAAGCGGCGTGGTGGTTACGCCGGGAAACGGATTCGGAGAGCCGGGGGAGGGGTACTTTCGCATCGCCTTGACTCAGACGCGGCAGAGGCTTCAGGAGGCCGTGGACCGGATTCAGGCGATTTTTCAGTAGGGGTGCATTCGGGAGAAAATGCGGGCATGAAGGAGATCGCCTACATCGGCGTCGGTTCCAACCTGGGTAAATCAAGAGACCTTTGTGCGGAAGCCGTAGCGCGCATGGGCAAGCTTCCCGCCACTCGGGTGGAGGCCGTCTCTCCCTGGTACTCGAGTCGACCCGTGGGGGTCGAGGATCAGGAATGGTTTGTGAACGGCGCCGCCCGGCTGGAGAGCCGGCTTTCGGCCCCGGAACTGCTCCGGGGCCTTCTGCAGATCGAGGCGGACATGGGCCGAGTCCGAACCAGGCGCTGGGAGGCCAGGGTCATAGACTTAGACCTCCTGCTTTACGGAACCAGGCGGATTCGTGAGAAGCACCTTTGGGTTCCCCATCCCCATTTCCACCAGCGCAGATTTGTGCTGGTGCCCCTGATGGATTTGGAGCCGGAGCTGGTTCATCCGGTCTTGGGAGTCGCCATCGCAGAGCTGCTCAATGGGCTCGAGGTCGAAGGGCAGGAGTTGTTTCCCCTGAAAGCGGGTTTTGCATGCGCATTCTGATCATTGCATTTCTCATCTTTCTGCTCTACCGTCTGGTGCGCGGCTTGAAAGGGCTTCAGGGCCCTCAGCGCAGCACGAGGGGGGAAGAAAACGGCGAAGTGATCGATGACATGGTGCGGGATCCCCATTGTGGTACGTACATCCCCAGAAGCGAGGCTGTGAGGCGTCGCGTGGGGGGGGAGGAGCACTACTTCTGCAGCCAAGCCTGTGCAGATGCGTACAAGGAGAAATGATGCCCGCCGTTGTTTGTGTAAGCGGCGATTGACCGGGCCTGGATTCAAATCACGACGGCAAGAAACCATGCAACGGCAAAAGAAAGGCTGAGCCCATGAAATTCTTTATTGACACGGCGAATATCGACGAGATCAAAAAGGCAAACGAGCTGGGGCTCCTTGACGGAGTGACCACCAACCCCAGCCTGGTGTCCAAGGAGGGACGGGACTTTCGAGAGCTGATCACGGAGATCTGCAGTATTGTGCAAGGCCCTGTAAGCGCAGAGGTGTTGAGTACGGAGACCTCGGGCATGATCGAAGAGGCCAGGGACCTTAGCAACATCGCGGACAACATCGTGGTGAAGATTCCTTTGATCGCGGACGGCCTGAAGGCGGTCAAGGTTTTGTCGGGCGAGGGGATTCAGACGAACGTAACTCTTTGTTTCTCCCCCATTCAGGCCCTGATGGCGGCCAAAGCCGGGGCATCCTACATCAGCCCTTTTGTCGGCCGCCTGGACGACCTGAGCCAGGTGGGAATGGAGTTGGTGGATCAAATCACCACCATCTATGAGAACTACGGCTATGACACGGAGATCATCGTGGCCAGCATCCGGAATCCCCTACACGTACTCGACGCCGCCTTAATGGGGGCGGACATCGCCACCATTCCCTTTAAGGTGATGGAGCAGCTGATCAAGCACCCCATGACCGAGATCGGGCTGGACAAGTTTCTCGCTGATTGGAAGAAGATGGGGTAGCCATGTACGGTTCGAAAAGGATGCCGGGCCTTTTTGCACTGTTGGTGTTTTGCTCAGTCATGGGCCCCTTCCATCCCGTGCTTGCGGACATTTACAGATATCAGGACGAAAACGGGGTTTGGCACTACACGAACATAAAGAACGACGCCAGGTACCGGCTGTACATCAAGTCCCCCGAGGAACGCGCCGCCGCCTATATCGAGAAGTACGGTACGATCATCGAAGAGGCCTCCAGTATGTTCAGCGTGGAACCGTCCCTGATCAAAGCCGTCATCAAGGCCGAGTCCGGGTTCAACCACAAGGCCGTCTCCCACAAGGGAGCCCAAGGTCTGATGCAGCTCATGCCGGGAACAGCCGATCTGATGCGGGTCAATGACCCCTTCGATCCGACGGAGAACATTTTCGGCGGCACCCGGTACCTCCGGGATCTCCTGGAGCGCTTCGGTAATAACATGGAGTTGGCGGTGGCGGCCTACAATGCGGGCCCCGAGGCCGTGGTGAGCCACAATGGGATCCCTCCCTACCAGGAGACCCGGACCTTTGTTCAAAGGGTGATCCGTTATTACAATGGATATCTGAGCCGGGAATGAGCGATTCGGCCTGTTAGCGATTTTCTGTTGACAAACCGGCCATAGGGAATAAAATCAAAGTTTATTCAAGCGGGAATAGCTCAGCTGGTAGAGCCTCACGTTGCCAACGTGATTGTCGCGGGTTCGAGTCCCGTTTCCCGCTCCATTCGAATCGCAGAGGGCCCATGGCGGGTCGGCACAGAACGGCCTGGGCCCTTTTCCCATTGCGGGCGGCATAGCCAAGTGGCTAAGGCAGCGGTCTGCAAAACCGTTATTCACCGGTTCGAATCCGGTTGCCGCCTCCATTAAAATCAAGGGGTTAGCTCCCAGAGTTAACCCCCTCCCCTTTCGTTTTCACCCCGCAACCACTTTACCCAAAAACCGCCTTCCCCAGCCTGACAGCGGCCTCTATGTTGACGTCTTTCAAAGGTGCCTGTAGGGGTAGGTATACCTGCTTACGTTGATTGAACAACCATTTGTTTTTAGATTGATTTGATGTTTCGCCAAGCCCGATTTTTTGATTGGAATCATATGTGTGGCGAAGACAATGTAACACCGACAACCGAATAGATATCTCGTTTCCATCCAGAAAGGGTCTTTTTTGCCAATCTCATCGTCGATCAGCAAGGTTC
>CAZQCK010000058.1:0-20109 GCA_964591925.1 uncultured Desulfobacterales bacterium | reverse complement strand
GAAGCACCATCTTCCTTGCATCTTCGGCAAACTCGACAATCGCTCAATTCAGGTCCCATGAAGAGCTTTCAAAGGGTCTTGCCGAGTAAAAGGGCCCGGCCGCCAGGAGCGGCTACGCGCCCGCATGTGCCAACGAATGGGCCAGGGATCTGTGCGACAAGAGATCAGTCAAATGTGCGGAGTGCCCCAACCGTCGGTTTCTGTCGGTTACGGATGATGTGATCCGTTGGCACCTCTCCGGCCGGGACGATTCAGGGCGGGACTGAACATGGCGACATCATCGAAACCAACTACCGCACCAGAGCCTCGATCTGTGGGCGCAGTTCCTCGACCACGCTCGGTGACTTCGGCACCCAGTTCCTGGAAAAGAGCCAGAATATCAGACCACTTTATGCCACCGCTCGTGGGACGGTTGAAAACCGCTTTTATTATTACATCTTGGATGACGCTATGCAGACGGGCAGGTCTGAGCACAGAGTTCTGCGAATTGTCGAGAAAAATTATTTGTTTCCATGGTCCGATCAAATTCCTTCAACCATTTCTGGATGTAGTCTCGATCAACATGCGGATTTTTGGCAAGTATGGTGACAGCATCTTCCATGTCTCGGGGGCGACCGGCAAAGATCTTGTGAATAATCACGTCTTCCACGGACGCAAACATGACGGGTGTATCGTCGAAAAGTATGGGCCGTGCCCGCTCGATGGCCTTCCTTTCATAGGGGGTAAATGAAAAGATCAGATCAATGCGTATGCCGGTAGCGTCGTCCTTCGCAGGCAGAACGAAGGTCCTTTTCACAAAGGCTTCAATGTCCGGGGGAATGATCTCCAGGCCCATGCCAACAGCCGTCTTGAGGACCTTCTCCATTTCATCGACGCTGACGCCGAGAGTGACATCTATATCCCGCGTCAGCCTCGGGGACCCGTACAGAAGCACCGCCTGTCCTCCGATGATCATGTAGGGCAGGGCGGCGCTCGTCAGCTCCCGGGCGATTCTAATCAGGAGGGTTTTAAACATGGTTGAGTATACGGGCGATCCGCAGATCCACGTCGATGCCTTCGAGAGGGTCTTTCGGCGGCAGCACCCCGAGAAAGACACCCTCCTTCCACATCTCTTCAAACAGCCGAAGAGAATCAAAATAGTCCGTCTTATCCTGTCGAATGTATTCTCTCTCAAATTCAGCCACAAACACAGGGTCTTTTATCATATACCACCTTCTCACTCTTTTTCTGTATTTTGCGTCTCTTGTTGGCACCCAAAGACGCCTTCCGCTATCCTGCCACCCAAAAAACAAGTTCCTATTCCGAGGTCTTGCCTTCCTTTTTTAGCTTCTCGATCATCTCCTCTACCTCTTGATAGCCGTCTTTGTAAAAGGACTCCTCCTGCGGATCGAGCTCCCGCAGAAGCCGCAGGAACTCGCCTGCATGCTCTTTCTCCTCGTTCGCAATGTCCAGCAGGACTTCCTGAGCCAGGGCGTCGTCCGTGCTCTCCGCGGTCTGCTGGTACAGCTGAATGGCCTCGTACTCCGCGGCGATCATGAAACGGATCGACCGTACGAGCTCCTCCCTGGTGAGCTTTCTGTCGTTCTTGAGAAGGGTGAAGGGCGAACTGAACTCAGGCATGGTCTTCTCCTTTTTTCTTCCGGCATTGAGCGTTTCAACCAAGTTTATGATCTATTCAAGACACCTATACAATCTACCACATACAGGCGATCGCGTAAAGAGCGCCTTCAATCCTCGACCCACGCCCACTCCTCATGCGTAGCCCAGCTCGGCCAGACGCTCCTCGTCCATGCCCAGGAAATGGGCCACCTCGTGCACCACGGTAATCTCTATCTCCCTCTCCATATCCTCCAGGGTATGGCACACCTCCTCCAGGTGCTCTTGGAACAGAAAGATCACGTCCGGGTAGAGGGGCGGCTGCCACACGGTACGCTCGGGCAGGGGAACCCCCTCGTAAACGCCCAGAAGGAGGTCGTCCGCCTGCATGCCCATCTCCTCCAGGAGCTCCCGCGAGGGGCGGTCCTGAACCGATATGGACATGTTGTTCAGGCAGGCCCTGATCTCCGCGGGAATCCGCCGAATCGCACGCTCCACGATCTTGTCGAACGCCTGTTTGCTCATTTTGGTCACGTCGAATAAACCTCGTCGCACCCGCACCTTCAGGTGCCTGTCTGTTTGAGTTTCGGGAGACTCTGACTTTTCGCGAATCCGGCAGAGGTGAAAGAATCCCTTTTTCTATAGGAAATTCCTTCTACTATCAAAGATCCCATCGGAACATCCTGTTTGACTTGCATTGACCATCTCCATATAACGCAAAGGAACACCCACAGGGTTTTGTTGATCGCTCCAATGGGCTCGATCCATTCTCTCCGTGACCTGAAGAGAGCGTTTCAAATTGCAGCCTGCTGCATTTTCTCGCAAAGAGGGCAAGAAGGCCAAGAAAAAGGCTTTTAATATGAATCCGTTCACTTTGCGAGTTTTTCGGCCTGGTGCGAGATTTTGACTTTTTGTGAGGCCATCAACCATGAAGAAGATCGACTGCCGCGGTCTTGCCTGCCCGGGCCCGGTTATTCAGGCCAAAGAGGCAATTGAAAAGGAAGGGGTTTCCGCCCTGGAGGTGGCGGTGGACAACGAAGCCGCCCGCGAGAACGTCTCCCGGTTCCTGGAGCACCGGGGATACGAGGTCTCCTTTTCCGAAGAGGAAGGTGTCTTCAGGGTCATGGGGACCGCTCAAGGAGAACCGCCCGCATCCTCATCCGAATGCCGGGCGCTGCCGGGCGAACAGCCCAGGATCATGATCCTCGTAGGGTCCGATTGCATGGGTCGCGGCGACAACGAGCTGGGCGGCAGGCTCATGGTCAGCTTTCTCAAGACCGTCAAAGAGATGGGGGACGAGCTGTGGCGGCTGATCTTCATCAACAGCGGGGTCAAGCTCACCGTGGAGGGCTCCGAGGTGCTTCCTATCCTGAGGGAGTACGAACGCCAGGGTCTCCTGATCCTGGTCTGCGGCACCTGTCTGGAACACTTCGGCCTGCTGGAAAAAAAGCGGGTGGGAGAAACCACGAACATGCTCGACATAGTGACCGCACTTCAGCTGGCGGATAAGGTGATCAACCTGTAAGCCGGTTTTCATCCGGAGACGGTCCTTTCTTTATGACTGAAAGCTCCTTTGCGGACTCAGCCGATGCGCATGGGCACTCGCCCCGCTCCGGCCGCAATCCTGGATTGCCACCTATCCCTCTCTCAACTCCGGCCCGAGACACGCTGTTCCACGGCCTCCAGGGCGGGCCGGACCGCCTTGAACCCTTCGAGGGCCTCCATGGTTTCGAGGGCCAGCTCGTTGAGTCCTCCCGGGGTCATGCACTCCCGGGCCATGGCGGCAAGGTCCCCGTCCCCGCGGACCTGCACCAGGTGGGACAGGGCCTGGAACATGGATGCGGTGTAGCCGGCGGCGTTTTTCCGGTCCACGCCGGCGTCCTCGGCCCAGGACACGATCTCTTTCAGGAGGGCGTAGTAGGGCGCCATGAGGGAGGTGATGATCAGGAGTTTGTCCAGGGCCGACTCTGCCTCGGTCACGATCACGGTTCCCAGGTCGCGGAAGAGGGCCTCGGCGGTGTCGTCGGCGGGATGGACCGCGACGGGTCCCAGATGCCGGGCCGCCGAAGGAAGCGGAACCGCCCGGATGATGCGCTCGGCAGGGGCCGCCAGCGGCTGAACCTGCGACAGGGGCGTGCCGGCCAGGAGGGTCAGGACGACATGCTCCTTCCTGAATCGAAGCGGCTCCAGGATCTGCGGGGCGGCAGAGGGGATCACGGCCAGAACCAGCACATTCGAGCGGTCCACAACCTCCTGGTTGTCGGAGGCGACTCGGACCTCGTCAAAGGCGGATGCGAGGTGTGCGGCCTTTTCGGGGTTTCGCGGGGAAACCCAAAGCACTTCGGGCGGGTGTTCCGAGGTGCACAGCCCGGTGACCAGGGCGGTGGTGATGGCTCCGGTTCCAATGAAGCCCGGTGTCATGTGAATCCTCCTGATTGAGAAAAGCGGTTCATGCGTTATCGCCCATAAAGGCCTTCAGATCCCGGTCCACGGACGGCGGCAGTGCGGGCCGCTCACAAGAGGCCAGGACCTCCGGCCATCTCCGGTGCGCTTCGGACAGGGTGGACTCCCTTCCGGACGCGGTCCAGGCCGAGAAGCTTCGGCGTCTGGTGATCTGCGGGAAGAACAGCTCGTCCCGAAAGTGAAGAAAGGTGTGGGTGGCCGTCAGAAAGGATCCGCCGGGGCCGGTCTCCTCCACCGTGTCCAGGGCCAGGGAATTTTCATCCACACGCACCCCTTGCTGCAGACGTTTCACCATGCCCACGGCCTCCTCGTCCAGAAGGAACTTCTCGTAGGAGACGCTGTTGATGGTCTCCAGGGCGCCGGCTGCGTGCAGCACCACGTGGAGGCCGCTCTGCACGGCGGAGACCAGGTTCATCATGGACTCGTACCCGGCCTGGGCGTCCGGGCGCATGGAATCGGTGAGCGCCCCGGCGCCCCGGGACGGAAGATGGTAGTAGCGGGCCATCTGTGCGGCCATGGTGTTGTTCAGGGCCATCTCCGGGGAGCCCACGCAGAAGGCCCCGCTCTGCATGTCCACGTTGCTCGAGCCGCTGGCGTACACCACCGGCGTTCCCTCTCGAACGAGCTGGCTGAGCACGACGCCGGCCAGAATCTCGGCGTTCTGGACAGCCAGGGCGCCGGCCAGGGTCACCGGCGCCGTGGCTCCTGCAATGGCCACGGAGTTCACCATGACCGGCTGTCCGGCCTGCGCGTAGGTCATAAGGGCGCCCAGCATACGTTCGTCATAGCTAAGAGGCGTCAGTGAGCAGGGGATACTCAGCACCCGGGGAGTGTCTTCCAGGTCGCCGAAGACCATGCTCATCATGCGAAGCACGTCCCGAACCGCATCGGCCCCCAGGCACGAGCCCATGAAGCACTTGTCCGTGTGCGTCAGGCAGGCGTAGGTCATATGAAGATGACGTACCGGCTCCGGCACGTCTGTGGGTTCCACGGGAATGTTGCTGCACAGGTCCAGGTGCGGGCTTCGGTCGGTCAACATCACGAACCGCCGGTAGTCCTCGAGAGTTCCATAGCGCCTGGTCCCGTCCGGTTCCATGACGAACGCGGGACAGTTGGCGGGGACAAACACGGGCCGGTCTCCGCCGATGACCACGTCATGCTCCGGATCCCTGGCGTGGAGGGTGAATTGTTCGGGCGGTTTGGTGCGCTGTGCCTCCACGAGGGTTCGAGGAAAAAAGACCCGAATGCCGTCCACCCGGGCTCCAGCCCGGGCCAGCAGGTTGCGGGCCGCCTCATGATGGAAATCCAGGCCGGTCCGCTCGAGGATGGCCAGGGACGCCTCGTGCACCGCTTCCACCTGATCAGGGGTGAGAAGTTCGCAGTGCTGCATTGTGCCTCCCGTATTCCGTGCTCCGTTTACTGACAAGTGTATCCGCCGTCCACGGGCAGGAGGGTCCCGGTGATGTATCCGGCCTCGCGGGAGGCCAGAAACAGGATCGCGTGGACCACCTCCTCGGGCCGGGCCATGCGCTGCATGGGTACGGTCCGGCACTGGATCTCGTCCATCTCGGACCGTGTCGGCTGCTCGCGGTGGGCCGAAAAGAGCATGGGCGTGTCGGTCGCCCCCGGGCATACGGCGTTCACCCGCACACCGTCACAGGCGCAGTCCAGGGCCATGGCCTGGGTCATGAGGGACACTGCGCCCTTGCTGGCGCAGTAAGCGGTGAGTCCCCTGGAGCCCACCAGCCCGCAGGTGGAGGAGAGGTTGACGACGGCCCCGCTTTTCCGCCGCCGCATGACCTTCAACGCCTCGCGGCACATGAAGAAGACGGCGTTGACATTAACGGCCATGGTGCCCAGCCACTGAGCGTCCGTGGTGTCCACGGTGTCTTCACGGACAATGGTCCCCGCATTGTTGACCAGCACGTCCAGCCGCCCTTCGCGCTCGGCGATACGGCCCACGAACTCCCGGCAGTAGGCCGGATCGCAGATATCCCCGAGCCCCGCCTCCAAGGCCCCCACCTCACGGGCCACTGCCTTGGTTCGCTCAGCGTGGCGGCCGGTCACGGCCACCCGGGCGCCTTCCCGGGCGAACGCAGCCGCGGTGGCGGCTCCGATTCCCGAGGAGGCGCCTGTGACGATGACCACCTGATCCTGAAATCTCATGGCGCTTTCTCCATGGCGTCGAAGTCGGCCAGGGGCAGACGGGCCAGCCGGCCGCCGTCGACCACGATCTCCTGCCCCGTGACGAACCCGCTTTCATCGGATACGAGCCAGGCCACCGTGTTGGCCACGTCCTCGGGAAGCCCCATACGTCCCACCGGATGAAGCCCGATGATGGCCCGCTTGCCCGCCTCCCGGTCTCGCAGGGTTTGGAAGAAGGAATCGTTGAAGGGAGTATTGATCCACCCCGGACAGACGGCGTTGCACCGAATGCCGTCCGGACCCAGGTCCAGGGCAAGGGCCCGGGTCAGGGCGTGGACTCCGCCTTTGGATGCGGCATAGGCCGTCCTTCGGGGGTTTGCCGCCAGGCCCTCCAGGGAGCCGATGTTCACGACGGCCCCGCCGCCACCCTGCCGCATGATCGGAACGCAGTGCTTGACGCACAGGAACACGCCCTTGAGGTTCACGTTCATTATACGGTCCCACTCCGCTTCGGTGGTTTCCTCGATGGGTTTGTCAAGGGCGATTCCCGCGTTGTTGACCAGGATGTCCAGGCGGCCGAGCGTCTGGAACACCTCCTGAAACAGCCCCTGGACCTGGTCGCCGTCCGTAATGTCGATGCATCGGTACAGCAGCTTCGGATCGTCGTCACAGGCGCGAAGAGACTCGATGTACTCGCAGGGCCCCGTGTCCGCTATGACCACGTGGGCCCCCTCGGCGAACAGTTTTTCCACAATGGCCCGGCCGATGCCTCGGGCCCCGCCGGTGGTCACGGCCACCTTTCCTTGGAGTCGTTGCATTCGTTTCACCCCTTATCCAAATGGCCCCTATCCACCGATCTGCACGGGAACCCCGTGCGAGTCGAACACGCACGCCGCGGCCTGAAGCCGCTCCTTCGAAGGGGGTCTGAGATCCTCCAGGGAGTACGCTCGACCCAGGCGGTCGTAGGTCGAACGCCCGTACCGATGATAGGGCAGAAGCTCCACGCGGAGCGTACGGTGAAGCGCTCGAACCCGGTCCGCTGTGGCCTCCAAATTGACAATGTCGTCGTTGATCCCTGGAATGACGGGGACGCGGACCACCAGGGAGGTCCCGGTCCACCGCTCGTGCATCCGGTGGAGGTTCTCCAAAATGGTCTCGTTGCCCACGCCGGTGAGCTGCCGGTGGCGCACCGGGTTCATGTGCTTGACGTCCACATAGACCAGGTCCAGGTGGTCCCCCAGGTCCCGGCCCTCCTCCCACTCGAAGTGCCCGCAGGTTTCCATGGCCGTGGAAAGGCCCCTCAGGCGTGCGGCTCGAAGGACGGATCGAGCAAAGGCGGGCTGAAAGGCGGGCTCACCCCCGCTCAAGGTCACGCCCCCGCCCGAGCGGTGATAGAAGCATTCATCCCGTTCCACCTCTCGAATCGCGTCCTTCAGATCCACGCGACGGCCGATCCACCTTCGGGCGCCATAGCCGCAGGCCTCGACGCACAACCCGCAGTGGGTGCACCGTTCAAGGTCCGTGAGCACTCGGCCGTCCCGGTCCTGGACGACGGCGTCTTCCGGACAGGCCCGAGCGCAGTCCCCGCAGCCCGTGCATCGCCCCGCCGCGTGGATGACCTCCGGACGAGCCTTCTGAGACTCCGGGGACGAGCACCACAGGCAGCGCAGCGGACAGCCCTTGAAGAACAGCACGGTTCGAATGCCTGGGCCGTCGTAAACGGCCAGGCGCTCGACCTTGAACAGGGTCCCGGAGGGTTTGGACGCCGCTTCCCGGGCCGCCATCAGGCGCACCCTCCGAAAAGGCCCTCCTGATCGCCGAACTGGGTGGACCTACCGATGATCTCGTCCTGCACGTCCTTGGCGAGCTCCACGAAATAGGCCGTGTACCCGGCCACACGCACCAGGAGGTGGCGGTGGGCCTCGGGGTCCTGTTGTGCGGCCAGCAGGGTCTCCGCCGAGATCACGTTGAACTGGACGTGATAGATGCCCAGGTCGCAGAGGCCCTTGAGAAAGGCCATCATGTTTCGAACGCCCCGCTCGTCTCGAAAAAACGCCGGTTCGAGCTTCATGTTCAACAGGGTGCCCGAGGTGTATACGGCGTGGGGAATGCGGGAGACCGACTTGAGCACGGCCGTGGGCCCTGCCAGGTCGGTCCCTCCGGTGGGCGAAATGCCGTCGGTCAGGGTGGTCCAGGCCGAACGTCCCGACGGCAGAGCTCCCACTGTCTTTCCCATGGCCACGTGGGCGGTGACCGGAAGCATGCCGCAGTTCATGGGGCCGTGCCTGGAGCGGTACCCGCGGATCTCCTCGGCCGCGAACCAGAACAACTCTCCGGCCAGGTCGTCGGCCCGGGGATCGTCGTTGCCGAACTTAGGAGCGTCCAGGCACGCCCGCCGCACCCGTTCGTGACCCTTAAAATCGTCCTCGAGCGCAGCGAGAAGCTCGTCCCAGCTCAGAAGGGCCCGATCGTAGATGAGGTGGCGCACCGCACTCAGGCTGTTTACGAAGTCCGCCACACAGTCCAGGATGACGCCGTTTCCCCGGTTGTACTCGGCCCCGCCCCGGCAGTAGTCCCTGCCCCGCTCGATGCACCGGGCGAAGGAGAGGGAGGCCACGGGCACCGGGCGGTCGTCGTAGACATCGTCGATCACGTGGTTGGCCTCCATCACGTGCCGGATCACATGCTGCAACTGGGTCTTCACCGCCTCCTTGAAGTCGTCGAAGGTCGCAAAGCCCCTCGGATCGCCGGTCCGCAAGCCCACTCGAACGCCGCTTTTCCTGTGTACGCCGTCGAGCAGGGCCAGCTCCACCAGGCCCGCCAGGTTGACATCCACAAAGGCCGTGAGCTCCTTGGACTTGCCCATGAGGTTGGTCTCCACGCACCCGCAGGGGTTCCAATTGTAGGCCTCTTTGAGAGGAACGCCCTTTTCGAGCAGCATCTTTATTCCGGCCTCGTCGTTGTGAAAGGCCGGAAACCCCGTCCCCATGGAGATGAGCTCTACAATCTTGCGAAGAAAGGCGTTGGGGTTCTTCCCCGGGTTGTAGCGAACGGACAGGGAAGGCTGATAGAGGCGAACGTCCATGGTGGCCTGGAGCATCATGTAGGACAGGTCGTTGACCGCGTCCTCGCCGGTCTCGGTCACGCCGCCGCAGCAGACGTTCTGGAACATGTTGTAGCCGGCCGCCACCTCGGCGGTCCGGGCGTCCTGAAACAGGCAGGGCTCGGAAAACTTGACCCACAGGCAGTTCAGGATCTCCTGGGCGCCTTCGGGTGTGATCCTGCCCTCGTTCAGATCCCGCACATAGAAGGGGAACAGGAGCTGGTCCAGGCGTCCGGGGTTGTAGGAGGCGGCGTTCTGCTCCATGAACAGGGCGATGTGGTAGAGATAGATGGATTGAACTGCCTCTCGAAAGGTCCGGGCAGGATGGGCCGGCACCCGGGAGCAGATCCCGGCTATGGTCTCCAGCTCGGCCTTTCGGCGAGGGGAGGCTTCCCGCCGCGCGAGGCGACTCGCCTCCTGCGCGTAGCGTTCGGCCAGCTCGGTGACGCCGCCGGCCGCGATGAGCAGTGCCTCCAGATAGGATTGCCGCCGGTGGTCCTCGGGGTCCGTGGGGTCCAGCCGGGCCATCCGGTCCTCGATGCGGGCTCGAATGCCGTTCACGCCGTCCCGAAGGACGCTGTCGTACCCGGCCGTGAGCTCTCCCGGACCCCGCACGGCCTTGCGGTCAGGGTAGACCACACCGGCCGCCTTGAGCTCGGCCACGGCCGGGGGGATGCGGGCGAGAAACGCCTCGTAGTTGGAGCGACCCTGCCAGTAGGGCTTGATGACCTCTCGAAAGACCGCTTTGTCTTCACCGCTCACCAGAAACGGATCGTAGGGCCGGTCGGCGATGGTGTCGAGCTCCTCGTCCAGAATGTGCCAGCACACGTCCGCAGAGAGAATTCCCCCGCGAAGCTTGCTTCCCGAGCAGCCCACCACCAGCTCGTCCTCCCATATGCGCACGGACTTTCGGCGGCACTGCTCCCGAAAGGCCTCGGCCTTTCGAACCGCCGCAGGCCTTCCCTCGGTCTCCATAAAGCTGCGGGTCAGGATTACGGCGTTCTCCAGGTCCATGCTGGGACGCGTGTTCAGGACCCGATCTCGGGCCTTCTCGATTCGCCACGAGAAGAAGGCGGTGCTCGAATCGCATTTATGTGGAACGCTGCAGGCGTTCATGACGAACCTCCCGGCTCAGATTCCTCGCCCCGGACCGGCTCTGGCGGGTCCTCGGAAAGGAATGTCTTCTTCAGCTCGAGGTTGACGATGTTCAGGTGCTCGTGCATGGCCGCTGCCGCCCGCTCACCGTCTCCGTCGGCCACCGCCTCCACCACACGCTCCGCCGTGGCGATGGCCCGTTCGATGTTGTACCGCTCGAAGGTCTTGAGGGAGTCCCCCATGAACCCGATGTGGTGGTGGGCCTTGTCCACAAGGAGCTTGACGATCTCGGCGATGACCTTGTTGTCCGTGGCCTCGGCCAGGGCGATATGGAAATCGAAGTCCACCGGGTCAAACATGTCGTTGCTTCGGGAGTTCTCCCGCAGGGCATCCAGGACCTCCTTCAACCGGTCGACGCTGTCCGAATCGGCGGTCTCCGCCGCTACTCTGGCGGCTCCGCACTCGACGATCTCCCGGGTAGTCAGGAGCTCGGCCAGGGAGACGGCCTCCAGGGCCTGGGTGAAACCGGAGTCTCCCGAGGCGCTTCCGGGAAGCTCCCGCGCAACAAAGGTGCCCTTGCCTCGAATCACCTCCAGATACCCCATGGCCATCAGGATCTTGACGGACTCGCGCACCGTGCCCAACCCGACCTCGAACATGCGGGCCAGCTCCCGTTGAGACGGCATGCGCGCTCCCGGTGCAAGGGTTCCGGACCTCACCTGCCGAATGATCTGCTCCACCAGCATCTCAGGAGCGGAATGAATGTGAAGGGCCTCGAATCTCAAGGAATGACCTCCGCTGTTCCGAACACCTGAACTCATGGTCTTATGATCTAGCATGGGCCAGCGGAATCGTCAAGCGGAAAATTCGGCACGAGTGCTGCGGTTTCACCCTCGAGCGGGTTGTTTTTCGATCCGGCCGCCGCCATTGCTGCCCTTCGGCAAACTCGACAATCGCTCAATTCAGGTTGCAGTCTTTCGGTGATGAAGGTAGATTAACCCGGTTTGCATCCGGGAAAAAACCCTCCTTTCTGAATGGAAACTTGATGACCTCGCAAAAAGTCAAAATTTCGCACCAAGGCACAAAGACCGCAAAGTGAACTGATTGACATTAAAAGGTCTTTTCTTGGCGCTCTTGGCGTCTTTGCGAGGGGTGCGGCTCTTAGGAATTCGTCAATGGTGTATACTCTTAAAAAGGGGAACATTGAATAAATTATGAACGCTCATACAGTATTACCGCAACTCAAATCCTGGTTCGAAGATTACATTCTCAGTTTTTCTTCTGATGATCCGAGCTTCCAGGAAAATATTGATTTAAAAACAGAACATACACGAAGAGTTTGCGAAGCCATCCTTGATATTGGGGGAAATCTCGATCTCTCCAAGGAAGAGCTATGCCTTGCTGAAGCATCCGCGCTGATGCATGATATCGGTCGATTCGAACAATATAGAACATACGGGACATTTTCGGATTACAGATCTGAAGACCATGCCGCCCTCGGTGTCAAGATTATCAAAGACAACCATATCCTGAAGGATCTGGACCCCGATAAAGCCGAAATCATCGTCTGTGCGGTGTCATACCACAATCATTTCTCTCTACCCGCGTTAGAGGAGGAGCGCTGTATCTTTTTCCTGAAACTTCTCAGAGACGCCGATAAGGTGGATATATGGCGTGTGGTTACTGAGTATTACCAGAACATGGAGAATAAGCGGAACCAGACTGTTGAACTTGATCTGCCGGACATAGACCGTATTTCCTCCCCGGTCTATGACTCGCTTATAAAGGGCGAGCTCGCGCGAATAGCCGACCTCAAGACATTAAACGATTTCAAGTTACTTCAAATCGGATGGATATATGATTTAAACTTCCGGAGAACCTTTCAAATTGTTCAGGAGCGTGGATACCTTGAAAAAATACGGAAATCGCTTCCAAAAAAATCAACTCGTGTTTCGAAGATCTATGAACAGGCTGCGGCTTATCTGGAGAGGCACATTTCAGGGGGTTAACAAATAGAAAGAGATGGCAGAGCCTCTTGGAGCCCATCAAAATGTCGCAAGTATCGAAATCAGCCTGGTTTCAAGGCAATAACCGAACTGCAATGTTACGAGGAAGTTTACTGACTTCCAACCAGGCCGGCCGCCAGAAACACACCACCCAATGCAGCGACCGCGATCCCGGACAGGCACCGAGCACGTGCTCCAACCGTGGAAGGCTGCCCTTGGACAAAAAGGACAGCATCAGGCCCTTTCCCTGGGATGCTGCAACCACAAAGGCGGAGATGGTGACCGCCATGCCCAGGGAGATGCCGGCGGCAAGGAACAGATCCAGGAGCAGCGCATCCATGGAGAGGCAGAAAAGTAGCACCATGGTGACCCCCGGGCAGGGGACGATCCCCACGGCGACCGCCCAGGGGATCAGCGAACCGCCGGGCGCAGCCTCATGATCCGGCGTCGGCTCCACCCGTTGACGATCGGAGGAGAGCAGGGCGCGCACATGCGCGAGCAGGATGCCCAGACCGAGGATCGAGATCAGACCGAAGCTCACCACCTGGGTGACAGTCATCACCTTTGCGAGGGAGCCGCTCACCCCGACCTCGAGAATGCCGTAAACGGCCAGGACGGAGAGAGTCCCGGCAAGCCCGTGGACCGTCGCGATCCCGAAACCCAAGAGCACCCCTGCACGAACGGATGCCCTTCTGGTGTCACCGCCGGTGAACACCGGCGGTGACAGCCTTTTCGTCCAATTCTAAGTATTATTGCAAGATAGACGGCAAGGCCAGCGCTGTCACGCATCACTTGAAGCTGTCCGTATTTTGGAGCTCGTCCAGATCCAGATTCGCCACCTTAAAGACGGTAATCCCTTGATCAGGGAGTCCGGAGCTTTGACCAAGCCTTGTGCCAGGTTTTGAGGGGATAATTGCTTGCCTGCACGGATCGTTTTGAAAGGGGTGGTCATTCGAGACCTGCTCTCAAGGCCTCAGCAATGGTCTCCGCTTCCTTCTTGGAGTACTGGGGTTGAACGAAGAGCACCCGCACCTTTTCTGCTTAAGCCCTCTGAATCAACGCGGCAACCTGCTCGAGCCCGTATCGGTCGCCGAAATAGCCGAATGCGGGGTGGAACACATAGAAGGTATCCACGATTTCGAGGTGCTCGTACGTCTTCGCGACCTTTTCGATTAACCCCTTCTCGAAGGGCGTGCCGATGCAGTTGCCCGGTGCGGGCGGCCGTGGCCTGGAGAAAGCGCAGAAACGCCATTGTCACCGACACGGGCCAGATCACGAACGTCTCTCTGCAGGTATGCCTCAACATACGTTGTGAGAGAGCGGAGGAAAGGGAGTCGACTTCTCGCCTTCTCCGAGTGTTTCCCAGTGCGAGAGCCCCGGCAGGTTGATGATACCGACCCGACCGGCCGGCGTTTCCGAAACACCCGCCATCAATTGAAACTGCTGCGAGCCGGTCATCCAGAACAACCCCGCCCGGGGGGCTTTGTCGACCGTTATCGTGTACTGGAATTCGGGCTTCAAACGGCGGTCAGGACGGCCGTGGCTCGGGCGGCATCACCAATCGGACTTGATGCGTCTTCCTCGGGGGCCAGGTTGAGGACCCGGTGGCAGACAGCTTTCACCAGATTCAGGTCATGGCTGATGAGCATCATGCCCAAGCCGCCTTTTTCCACCAGACCGGCCAACAGGCGGATCACATGGGCCTGTACCGAGATGTCCAGCCGGGAGGTGGGTTCGTCCGCGACAATGAAGCCTGGATCGAGCAAGAGGACCCTGGCCAACGCCAGGCGCTGAATCTCGCCTCCGGACAATTGATGGGGATATCTCTCGAGGTGCCCGCGGGTGAGGCCCATGGCGGAAACCGCCGCTGCCATCCGGTCCATGCACCCCTTGTCCCCACAGGCCAAGTGGTGATACCGGATGACATCCACAAAAGCCCGCTCCAGTGTCTGCCCCGGATGGAAAGATGCAACAGGGTCCTGATATAGCTTCTGACACTTGATTCTTAGCTCTTTTCGAACGGGCCTGGAGCCCTCGTAGACATCTTCACCGTTCCACGACACCCTGCCCCTGTTCGGCCTGCGCAGGCCCAGCAGAACGTCGCCCAGGGTCGTCTTGCCGCTCCCGCTGGGGCCCACGAGCCCCACCAACTCTCCCGGGCTTATTGAAATGCCGACGTTCAGAAAAAGGTCCGTGGAACGCCGACCCCTCCCGAAAGAGACAGCGAGCTCTTCAGCCTGGATGAGCATGACATCGACACCCCCTTGAGACATGGTTCGAGGAGGGCTCCCGGTGAAAGCAGATGTCGAGTGCGCTGGTGCAACGAGGGGCGAACGCGCACCCGCCGTTGACCGGACGATCGTGGACCCGGAGTGGGATCGGGTGAAGGCCGTTGGCCGGCAATGCCCGCAGCAACGCCTTGGTATAAGGGTGGGATGGGGTATGGAAAACCTCCTCAACAGGGCCCTGCTCCACAATCCGTCCGGCGTACATGACCGCCGTTTGACCTCCCAGTCTTTTGGCCGCGTCCAAGTCATGGGTTATGACCAGAAGTCCCTTATCCCTCTTTAGAATGCCCTTGAGCAGATCAACAACCAGGTCCCGCCGGGCAGCATCGAGGCCCTTTGTGGGCTCGTCTGCAATGACCAGATCGGCCGGTTCAGCCAGCGTGACAGCCGCTGCCAGACGCTGTCTCATGCCTCCGGAGAGCTGGCACGGATACTTCCATCCATCCCCTTCGGAGGATAGGCCCACAGCTCTCATCAGGGAGGCGGTGTTCGCAAGAGAGCTGACGCCGTCTGAGCATCTCACCCAGTCAAAGACCTCTTTCACGTGACTAAGGGCGCGCATGGTGGGGTTTAGCGCGAGAGCAGGTTCCTGGGGAAACAAGAAAAGGCTGCGTCCCCAAAACCGCCTGAGGGCCTGTGAATCGGCTTCCTGCAAGCCCAGGCCTCGATGCACGATTCGTCCGGAAGCCGACAATTCGGGAGGAAGCAGCCCCAGAACCGTTTGAGCCACAAGGCTTTTTCCACATCCCGTCTCACCGACGAGGGATAGAGGAATGCCGGCTTCCACGAGCAGGCATACATCCGTGACAAGAAGCTGACCCTGATCTCTCCTGTTGAGGAGGATGTTCAGGTCTTGTATGGCAAGCACCGGTTCAGGCATCCTTTGTTTTGCTTTCAAGGCTCAATAAGTTGAATCCCAGCACAGTGAGAAATATGGCTCCCCCGGGGGCAAGGGCCAGGTGCGGGTGGTCCCCAAGGTAGGGCAGGGCCTGGGTGATCATGGCACCCCATTCAGGTGTCGGCGGCTTGAGACCGATGCCGAGAAACCCGAAGGCAGAGAGGTGAAGGATTGTTCGGCCGATGCCCAAACCCGCCAGTGTGCGCAGGTGCGGCCAGACCCGCCCTGCCACATATTTCCTGGCCAGGAAGAAATCGCTGAACCCCAGCAGGCGCCCGGCCTGGACATAATCTTCGGCCAGGATGCGCCTTACCATGTTCCTGGCGAGTCGCGCGTAATCGCACCAGCCCGTGGCGGCCAACGCAAGAATCAGGGGCCATCTTCCTCCGCCCATCCATCCGGCCACCACAACGGCGAGCAGGATTCCGGGAAAGGCCAGCAGTCCGTCCACCAGTCGCATGATGACTGCGTCCGTTTTTCCTCTCTTGAACCCTGCCGCAATCCCGAGGATTATGCCTGTTCCCGCTGAGAGACCCACGCAGGCCAGGGCCAGAAGCAGCGAATGCCTGGCCCCGTGGATCATCCGGCTGAACACCGATCGGCCAAACGGGTCTGTTCCCATGGGCTCTGACCAGGAGGGCCCCTCCAATACACGGCTGAGGTCCTGGGCGATGGGGCTGCGATCTACGAGCCAAGGGCCCGCAAGCGCCGTAAAGGTCACCAGAACCACCAGAGCTCGGCCCCACGCATGACTCGGGCTCACAGTGTATCCCCTTGCAAGCCTTGCCTGGGGTCCAGCCAAACGCATACCAGGTCGGCGACCAGGTTGACCATCACATAGATGCCTCCGAGCAGCAGGGCAGCTCCCTGTATCATGGGCAGGTCGCGGGAGAAAACCGAATCCAGAATGAGTTGGCCCAGCCCAGGCCAGTCAAAAAGGTTTTCAATCACAACCACTCCGTCCAAGAGGTGCGCGAGTTGGAGCCCAATGAAAGTCACCACCGGTGTGGCCGCATTCCGCACGCCGTGTCCCAGGACGATCCTGCGGGCGGGCAGGCCCTTTATCTTTGCAAAGGTGATATAGAAGGACTCTCCCACCTCCGCCACAGAGGTCCGTATGACACGGTTGGACACTGCGGCAAGCCCGAAGGCGAGGGTGAGGGCCGGAAGAGCCAGGTGTTCCGGTCGCGTGAAACCGGCCGCAGGAAACAATCTGAATTGGATGGCCAGCCCCAGGATCAACAGGGCCCCGAGTACAAAAGCGGGGATCGAGACGAGGGCGCTTGAAAGACCCGCCGAAAACCTGTCGAACCGGCCTCCGGGTCGCAGCCCCGCCAGCAGCCCCCAGGGCAGGGCCAGCACCAGTGAAATTCCCAAGGCCGTTCCCCCCAGGAGCAGGGTCTTGCGAAAGTGAAACCATAATTCCGACGTCACAGGTCGCCCGGACACCAGAGATCTACCCAAATCGCATTTCAGGGTGTGCTTCACCCACTGGTAGTATTGTATGGCCAGGGGACGGTTCAGCTTCTCCTTTTCCCGCACATGGGCGACCACCTCCACGCTTGGCAGGTCCTCACCGTACCTGGCCAAGGCCACCCTCAACGCCAAGTCGCCGGGGAGTGCAACCATCATGAAAAAGCAGACGGTTGACACTCCCCATGCAAGGAAAAAGCCTTGAAAAAGGCGTTCAATCAGGGCCGGGGTCAGTCGGCCCATGTGATGTCAGCAAGATAATAATCAGCCTCCAGCGGGTCGACCTTCACCCCCTGAAGCCCCTTTTTGTATGCAACGATATTCTCGTACCAGTTGACAGGGATCACCGGGAGTTCTTCCTGAATGACGGCCAGGATTGTGGATCTCAGCGCTTTTTTTTCGCTTTCGTCAAAAGACTCGACGTAGGCTTCCATGTCTTTGATCATTGCGTCCGAATCCCACCCCATGGCGCCCCAAGGACCTCCGCCTTTCGCGAAATCCCCCAGGAGATTGCCGATGGGCTCCGGAATCTGGCCGTAGTTGCGGGCCATAAGGGCCATCTCGAGAGTACCGTCTTTGTGTCGCTCAGGGATTTCCCCTGAATC
This sequence comes from uncultured Desulfobacterales bacterium, assembly GCA_964591925.1. Taxonomy (GTDB): domain Bacteria; phylum Desulfobacterota; class DSM-4660; order Desulfatiglandales; family HGW-15; genus JAIPEI01. The sequence goes on along the minus strand of CAZQCK010000058.1, from coordinate 2,437 downwards.
ACCCAGTCTTATGGTAACGTTTATCCCCACCTTGGCAAGTTGATCCTGAATGGCCGTGGCCACCAGGGGCAGCATGGGTCGAGCGGAATAGGTCAGCAAGTCGACATCGAACCTCTCTCCGTTCTTCACACGCACCCCGTCCTGCCCCACCTCCCAGCCGGCGTCTTCCAGAAGGCGCGCCGCCCTTTGAGGGTCATGGGTCAGTGGCGGCAGGTTCGGGTCATGCCAGGCGCTTACATTCGGGGCCAGCAACTGGGTCGCGGCGCCCTCGGGATTATTGAGTATGGCACTCGAGATGCCGTCCCGATCGATCGCCAGGCTGATCGCCTGCCTAACCCTTTTGTCACTGAAGAACGGGGATTCGCAGTTCAACTTGAGCATTCTTACTCTTGGAATGTTCTGAACCAACACCTGGGTATCGCCGCTCCTCTTCAGTTTGTCGCCATCCGCAGGGGACAAGGTGAAAGAGAGTTCCGCCTGCCCTGCCTGGAGCATGAATGCCCTGGTCTCACCCTTTGGAACGGCGTGGTATTCGGCCCCGGCGGCGTGAGGTTTTTGGCCCCAGTAGTCATCAAAGGCCTTGAACTTGAAAAACTTCCCTGCCTTTTGTTCGACAAGCTTGAAAGGTCCTGTGCCGATGACTGTCTTGACTTCCCCCTTTTCGTCAAAGGAAGAGGGGCCCGGAATCCCGGTGGAGTAGTGGAAGAGAAAGGCCGGCAAGGTGGAAAACGGGCGGTCGGTCCGTATGACCAGCGTATCTGTGGAAACCGCCTCGATGGATGAGATGGGTGCCTGGGCAAGTACGCCCTTCTGCTCCAGGTTCTTGTTCAGAGAGGCCGCCGCGTCCTGGGCGGTCATCAAGGAACCGTCATGGAACCTTACGCCGGAGCGAAGCTTGAATGTCCAGACCAGGCGGTCATTGGATGTTGTCCAGGACTCGGCCAGCATCCCAGTCAGGCGGCCGTCCCTCCCCATCTGAACAAGCCTTTCCAGACAGCTCATGCGGCTGAAAATGAAACCGGACCTCATGAGATCCAGGCTTTTGGCCCCCCAGGGGGCCGCCACTCGAAGCACGGGACCGTCGCCTGCCAGGGAGACCCCGGTCCAGGCGGGACTTGTGCATATGATCGCAAAGAGAATGACAGCCATGAGCTTGTTTTTGTTCATCTTATGATCTCCTATTCATGCTTGTTGATGGTTTGATATGGATCCAACGGAGACCTTCTGGGCCTACGCGCTGGCGTCTTTCTGATCCGCGGATTCCGGCTTGCGGGCCTGGACCATAAAGGGCCGGGCCAACAGGGTGTTTAAGCGCTGCCAGCTCATTCCAGATACCGTGGCATCCAGCTTGTGTTGAACGCGGATGTCCGTGAAGCCGACCCCTGACAAAAGACCAACATCCCAGTCGGGCCTGAGCACACGGGTGGTGGGAAGAGTGGCCACATATGACGTGGCCATCTTCTGGGATTTGTCGAAACCGTTCTTGATCTTGTAACCAAAGTCTACCAGATGAAGCCACCAACGAGCCCATCCGCCCCGGTAGTAATGGTAGTACCAGTTCCCGTCGATGATGCACAGCCGCCCCCCGGGTCTAAGGAGCCGCATCCATTCGCGCACTGCCTGTGCAGGATTAGGCAGGGTCCATACGACGTAACGGCTCACCACCAAGTCGAAGCTCGAGTCGGGCAACGGTATGCTGCTGGCATCGGCGTTGAGAAAGCGGACCTTGTCTGCCTGGTCGCCTAGAATACGACCAGCCTGCTCGAGCATTTCCTTGGAGACATCTACGGCGGTGAGCCGGTGGCCCAGCTGGACCAGCGGACCGGTCAGCGTGGCCGGACCGCAACCCGCGTCCAGGACATCAAGACCGCTTCCCGGGCCGACAAATTCGGCCACAAAAAGCCTCCATTTTTCCTGGGCCGCCCTGTTTCTGAAGAGCCAACCATGGTTGCGTACATAACTGGGGACACGATCGTCCCAGTGGCGGGTTACGACCGCCTGAACGGACGAGGGCATTGATCCTCCATCAGCACCGATTTCTACCGGTTGACGGGGCCCCTTCTGGCGGCCGGATTATTCGTGGGTTGAGTTTCGGGCGAGGCGTGGTTCGGTCCTTCATGGACCGACGTGATAGGAGCCTGCATTTCGCCCGACATGCTAACCGAAGACGTTGTCGGTAGTCAATAAGAAAAGAATCACAGCTGGGAGGCTCACTTGTGGTAGACTGGAGCTTCGGGGCCCCCAGTGTCAGAATCGTTGTCCCCTGCATGGGGCAGCCGAGGGAGTCTTTCAGCCCGTCATGCCGGGAAAAATCGCGAGTCACGCTGCAGGTTGACTTTGACTGCAAGAACGCCTATTCTTTTGGGAATCCAAACGAATATTGTTCGCCAAAAGGTTTCGGTCATGCCAAACATCCCGTTGACATCCAGCCAGGAAG
>CAZQCK010000057.1:0-20457 GCA_964591925.1 uncultured Desulfobacterales bacterium | reverse complement strand
ATATGACCCAAATCTGAGCGCAATTTTGTCCAATTTATTTCTGCCGGCCTCCTAAACGGTGCGCTCGAGACATTGATGGCCACGCCCCTTCCACCCTCACTCACACAGCGGTTGTCAACGCCGCCCTGAAACGGTACAAAGAGACAAACGCCCAGGGAGATCGCAAGACCCTTCCTGCAATGATGCCTTCTTCGCCTCCCCGGCGTGTCAACGGGAGGCGGTAAGCTTTTCCGGAACCCGGACATTGAACCCTATGTGTGCCCTTCGAGTTTACACCGGCAATCGCCTGGAAAATCTCATAGACGCACTGGCGAGAGTGTTGCTGGAGCCACTCTCCTCGGTTATGGAGGAGGAGGTCATCGTGGTTCAGAGCAAGGGCATGGAGCACTGGATCTCCCTGGAGCTCGCGCGGAGGCACGGGATCTGTGCAAACACCCGTTTTCCCTTTCCCAACCGCTTTCTGGAAGACATGGACCGGAGACTGACCGGGAATCCCCCCCCGTCCGGCGCGTTCGAACCGGATCGAATGCGATGGCGTATTCTGGCGCTGCTCCAGGGCCTGACACAACACCCCGAGTTCGAAGCCGTCCGCGATTACCTCTTTGAAGACCATCAAGGCCTTCGAAGGTTTCAGCTCGCAGACCGCCTTGCTCACCTGTTCGACCAGTACCTCGTCTACCGCCCGGACATGATCCTTCAGTGGGAATCGAATACCAAAGGGGGATGGCAGGCCAGGCTCTGGAGAGAACTGATTCACGCTCATACGAAAGAGACCCATCGGGCGGCCCGGGCCAAGAACCTTCTGCGTTTGCTGGAGTCTCCCCCTCCGGTGGGGACGCTGCCCGAACGGGTTTCCGTTTTCGGGATCTCGGCCCTGCCCCGGTTTCACATGGATCTGCTGGCGGCCGTAGCCCGCCACACACCGGTCAACCTGTTTCTGATGAACCCCTGCCGCGAGTACTGGGGAGACATCGCCAGCGCCCGGGACATCTCCCTGGCGGCGGCATATGCCGGGAGCGGCGTCGCCGAGTCGGACCTTCATTTCGAACAAGGGCATTCGATTCTGGCCTCCACCGGTATGATGGGACGGGATTTCTTTGACATGATCCACGACTATGCAGCGGAGGAACACGAACACTTCTCGGATCCGGAGGACGGAACCCTGCTCCACACCGTGCAATCGGATATCCTTGAGCTTCGGCAACGAGGCCGCTCCGGCATGAAGACGCAGATCCAGCGCCACGATGATTCCATCCGCATTCACGCCTGTCACAGCCCCTTTCGAGAAGTGGAGGTCCTGTACGACTCGCTCCTGGAAAGATTCGAGCGCAATCCCAACCTGCGCCCGGCCGATGTCCTGGTGACGATGCCGGACATCGAAACCTATGCACCCTTCATCCAAGCCGTCTTCGACGCTCCGGACGCGGGCGATATTCAAATCCCTTACAGCATCGCCGATCGAAGCGTTCGATCGAAAAGCGAGCTCATATCCGCCTTTTTGTCGCTGCTGGACCTGGGTCGGGAGCGCTTCGCCCTGTCCAGGGCATTGTCCATCCTGGAATCCCCTTCCGTCCTCCGGCAATTCCGCCTTCGCGAAAGCGACCTGGAGATCGTGCGGGCCTGGGCCATGGAAACCGGGATTCGGTGGGGACTGGATCAAGGTAACCGGGAACGGCTGAATCTGCCCGCGTTTCATGAGAACACCTGGGCCGCGGGTCTTCAACGCCTGTTACTGGGCTATGCCATGGCCGGGGGTGATGAGCGCACCTTTGAAGGCCTTCTTCCTTTTGATCAGCTCGAGGGCGGAGACGCGGACGTGCTGGAAAAATTCCTGGAGTTCACCTCAGCCATGTTCGAGCTCCTGCCGCGGCTCGAGCATCCCGCCCCTCCCCACATATGGCACCAGACCTTGAACCGAATCCTGGATTGTTTTTTCGAGCCCGATGAGGAGGCACAAAGGGAGGCCCTGGCCCTCCGCCGGGCCATAAACGAGCTTCAAGAGGCGTCAGAGACCCACAATAGTGCAGGACCTCCCATTCTGCACCTCGATGTCATTCGGTGCTTTTTGGGACAACGGTTCGAACGGGAGGGCCTGGGGTTCGGATTCATGACCGGCGGCGTCACCTTCTGCGCCATGCTCCCCATGAGAAGCATCCCCTTTCAGGTCATCTGTTGTCTGGGCCTGGACAGCGACGCCTTCCCCAGGACCCATCGCACACCGGATTTCGATCTCATGGCCCGGCACCCCAGGGCCGGTGACCGGTCCAGACGCAAAGACGATCGGTATTTGTTCCTGGAAACGCTGCTCTCGGCCAGGGACCATCTCCACCTGAGCTACGTGGGACAAAGCCAGAAAGACAACGCTCCGCTTCCCCCTTCGGTCCTGGTGAGTGAGCTGCTGGACGTCATCGAGGGGGGTTTTGAAACGCAGGATACACCCATCCTGGACCACGTCGTTGCCCGGCACCCGCTTCAGGCCTTCAGCCCGGACTGCTTTGGTGAGGGCGGAGCTCTGCACTCCTACTCTCAGGAGAACCTTCGATCCGCCTCCGCCCTGGTCGCCGGCCCACGTACGCCCTCTCCCTTCATTTCCGCACCCCTTTCTTCTCCGGGCCCGGAACAGCGGGAGGTGGACGTGGAGGAGCTTATTCGCTTTTTTCGAAACCCCGCGGCCTTCCTGCTGCGCGAGCGGCTGGGTTTGGTGATCCAAGAGGCCGGGGGTCCGCCCGAAGACCTGGAGCCCTTCGCCATCGAGGGTCTGGAACGATACAAGCTGGCCGAGAGACTGGTGGCGCAATGCGTGAAGGGGGAAGACCCCTGGAAAGAGTTCGACCGGGCCCGCTGCGCAGGACGTTTGCCCCACGGTCCTGCGGGCCTAGCCCTGTTCGAGCGACTGACCAGGGAGGTAACGGGCTTTGTGGAGGACACCGCCGACCTGGTGAAGGGGAAGCTTCTGGAGCCCTTGCCCGTTCGTCTGGAAATAGGGGACTTTCACCTGACCGGAAGCCTTGAAGAAGTCCGGGCCTCGGGCATGTGCCATCGCCGCTTCGCCACGGTCAAGGCCAAAGACCGGCTGATGGGATGGATTCGCCACCTGGTTCTGAACGCCCTCGAGGTCGTTCCCGAGCATGCCGGGCAAACCAGCGTGATAGGTTTGAGCGGAGGCCGCGGTTCCCGTTCCCAATGGACTGTGGTGCACTTCCAGCCGGTGGAGGCGGCCGAGGAACTGCTGCTCAATCTTCTGGGTTTCTATTGGCAAGGGCTTCGCGCTCCGCTCCCTTTTTTCCCGGAAACCTCCTGGGCCTATGCCCATGCCCTGCAAGCCCGCGGCGCCTCCGGACAAAAGGCGCTGAAAGCGGCCCGCCGCATGTGGGAAGGAAACCGGCACACTCGCGGCGACCGGGAGGATCCTTACGTTCAGCTTTGTTTCGAAAACCAGGATCCGCTCCAGACCGAGGCGTTTCAAGAATGCGCATCCGTGGTCCTGCACCCTATGCTGGATGCCGAATCAAGGTCTTCCTGAAGGCACGAGCGGTCACAACCATGCACACAGACACCCCCTTTGACATCCTCCACACCGGCCTCGAAGAAACCAACCTGATCGAGGCAAGCGCAGGAACCGGCAAGACCTACACCCTGACCGGCCTGTTTCTCCGCCTGCTCGTCGAGCAATCCCTGCACGTGGACCGCATCCTCGTGGTCACCTTTACTGAGGCGGCCACGGCGGAGCTCAAAGAACGCATCCGTGAGCGCCTTCGAAACGCCGTGGACGCCTTTTCAGGGGAAGCGGTCCAAGATTCCTTCCTGGAGGGTCTCGCGGCAAAGGCCGGCAGAACTGCGGGTACCCTTGGCAGGCTTAGACAGGCCCTGAGGGACTTCGACCGGGCCGCCATTTTCACCATTCACGGCTTTTGCAGGCGCGTTCTGGAGGAACACGCCTTTGAAAGCGCAATGCCCTTTGAAACGGATCTTCTCCCTGACCAGAAGGCCCTCGAACAAAGCGTGGTGGAGGACTTCTGGCGAAAAGAAATCAGTCAAGCCTCTCCGCTCTTCGCCTCCTACGCACTGGCCCAGGGGTTCGGCCCGGCCGGGCTTCTCAGCCTGGTGAAAAGCGTTACCGGTCTTCTAAAACCGCGGATCATTCCCCGAAAAGAAATCCCGGACACCAGCGACCTGGAGACCGAATACCGGCGAGCCTTTGACCGGGTGGCGGAGGCCTGGCCCGGCGCGCGCAATGCGGTTTCCAGCATCCTTCTGGAGCACAAATCGCTCAACCGCACTCGGTACCGCCCGGACAACGTAAACCGCTGGCTCCGCTCCATGGACCGCTGTGCCTTGCCGGGTAGAGACGATCCACTGCTCTTCGAAGGATTTGAACGATTCACCTCCTCCTACATCGAGAAGTCCACCCGCAAGAAACAAGTCCCTCCGGATCACCCCTTCTTTGCGCTCTGTGAATCGCTCTTCAGCCGGCGGGAAGCCCTGATCGAGGCCTTCGACCGCAGGCTCCTGGGGCTCAAGGCCGCCCTGTTCGATGAAATAGAGACCGAGCTTCCAAAAAGAAAGGCCGCGCGAAACGTTCAGTCCTTCGACGACCTACTTCAGGGCCTTTTCCAGGCCCTTCGAGGGGCAAGCGGCGAACGGCTCGCAAACACCCTCTCCTCACGCTATGAGGCGGCCCTGATCGACGAGTTCCAGGATACCGATCCGGTACAATACGGCATTTTCAGGCGTATCTTTTCACGAGCAAAGGTCCCCCTCTTTCTCATAGGTGATCCCAAGCAGGCCATTTACGGCTTTCGTGGAGCCGATGTGTTCGCGTACATGGAAGCGGCACGGGAAGCCTCACACAAACACACCCTGCCTAAAAACTACCGTTCCGAACCCGGCCTCGTGAAGGCCGTCAACACCCTCTTTGGAAATCAAGAGAACCCCTTCGTCTTTCGGGACATCCCCTTTCATGAAGTGGCCCCGGCGGGAGAAGAAAAACGCATCCCCGCTCTTCGAATCAGGGACCGCAACGAGGCCCCTTTTCACATCTGGATTGCAGGCTCCGAAGAATTGTCCTCCTCGAGCGGCAGGATTACCAAAGAAACCGGACGGCGGTACATTCCCGAGGCCGTGGCCTCGGAAATCGCAAGGCTGGTGGCCGCCGGCCGCTCCGGGGAGGCGTTGATCAACGGCAGCCCGGTGCTTGAAGGGGACATAGCCGTGCTGCTGCGAACAAACAAGGAGGCACGACTCGTCCAAAACTCCCTGGCCGCCCGCCGCATTCCCACCGTCCTCTACACCACTAGCAGTCTCTTTGAAACCGGGGAGGCCGTGGAGGTGGGGCGGATTCTTGCGGCCATGGCCCGCCCGGAGCACGAAGGACACGTTCGGGCCGCCCTGGCCACGACCTCTCTGGGCTGGAGCGGCGCAGCCCTCGACGCCCTGAGCTCGAACGACAAGGCCCGCGAGGAAAGACTTCTCAGGTTCCGCTCGGACCATGAAACCTGGCGTGAAAAGGGTTTCATCTGCGCTTTTCGCGGCCTGCTCCGCCGTGAATCCGTGCTCCCCAGGGTGCTCGCCCTCCCGGATGGTGAACGGCGTGCAACCAACCTTCTTCATCTCTCCGAGGTGCTCCACCAGGCGGAAAGGGAGCGCAGTCTCGGACTGGAGGGGCTGGTGCAGTGGCTTCACGAGCAGATTGATCCGAGGACGAGAGGAACCGAGGAGCAGCCGCTTCGGCTGGAGAGCGATCGGAATGCGGTCAAGCTGGTGACCATTCACAAGAGCAAGGGCCTGGAGTACCCCATTGTCTTCTGTCCGTTTATCTGGGAAGCCTCCGTGGTCAGGGACCCCAAGGGCCCGGTCGCTTACCACGACCCGAACCACGGGGGCCGGCTGACCCTCGATCTGGGATCCTCCCCGCCGGAGCGGGACCATCATATCGCCCTGGCCGAACAGGAAACGCTGTCCGAAAACCTGAGGCTCCTGTACGTGGCCTTCACCCGTGCGCGACACCGGTGCTACACCGTATGGGGGAGCTTCAACCGGGCCGACACCTCGGCACCCGCCTACCTGTTTCATGCACGGCGGACTGAGGCGGAACAATCCCCTCTCGAAGCCTCGGCCCTCGGCTACGCCGGGCTCGAAGACGCGGACCTGCGCGCCGACCTGGAGGCCCTGGCCGCCGACTCCGGCGGGACCATCCGGCTTGCCTCGCTTCCACGCGGTGATCGGATTTCGTCTCCTGAACGGCCGGTGAGGCCGCCGGACCTCTCCGCAAAAACCTTCCAGGGGAGCATCGATCGATCCTGGGGAATCGCCAGCTTCTCCTCGCTCACCACCTCCCACCCCCACGGCGTGGACATGGAGGAGCACGACACGGTTCTCGAACCTCTGGAAGGGACGGAGCAGGAATCCCTTGAACCTGCGGCCGATGAGGACCCTGCCGGCCTTTACGGGTTTCCTGGAGGGGCCGGCTCGGGGCTGTGCCTCCATGCCATACTCGAGACCCTGGATTTCAGGGATCCCGACCCTCACACGCTCTCGGAAGCGGTACACACCGGGCTTCGAACATACGGGTTCGACCCGGCCTGGGAACAGAGCGTATGTGACATGATTCGGGCCGTGATCTCCACGCCCCTGGACTCGAACCGGGAGTGGCTCCGCCTGGATCGTGTTCCCATGGAGAACCGTCTGAACGAGCTCTCGTTCTTCTTTCCCCTTCGGTCGATGTCCCCTGAGAACCTTCAAGAGCTTCTTTTACCTCACGCAGGCTGCGGGGTTCCCAAACCACTCCCCGAGCACATCGGTCGACTCAGGTTCTCCCCGGTCCAGGGGTTTATGCGGGGATTCGTGGACCTGGTCTTTCGTTTCGAGGGCCGGTTTTATATTGTGGACTGGAAGTCCAACGTCCTGGGCCCGTCCATGAACGACTACCGGCCGGACCGGATAGAGGCGGCCATGTCGGGCGGGCTCTACCACCTCCAGTACCTGCTCTACACCCTGGCGGTGGATCGCTATCTCTCCCTGCGACTCCCCGGCTACGAGTACGGCGCCCATTTCGGGGGGGTCTTCTACGTGTTCCTCCGCGGGGTATCCCCTGCTCATGGACCCGGCTCCGGCGTGTTTCGAAACATACCCCCTGAACCGCTCATTCGCGACCTGCGCGAAAACCTGTTCCCCTAAAGGAGAGGCCTGTGGACCTTCCCACCCACCCCGTTCTCCAACAGCTCCAGGAGGCAGAGGCACTCGGCCTCCTGGACATTCAATTCGCCGGCCTAATGGGAAAGCTGGCAGGCGGCGGATCCGAAGACCTGCTCCTGGCCTCGGCCCTTACCAGCCGTCTCACCCGGGCGGGGCATGTGTGCCTGGACCTTGCCCGGGCCGAGGAAATGACCTTTCCGGAAGGACGACCGGATGCATGCCCCCCCTTTCCCACCACCCGGGAGTGGGTGGACGCACTTGGTGAAGCCTGTGTTGTGGGCAGCCCCGGCGAGTACACTCCGCTTGTGCTCGATGAGCGCGCACGGCTCTATCTTCACCGGTACTGGTCGTACCAGGAAACGATCGTCCAGTGGATCCGTGAGCGGGCCGAACAGGTGGAACCGCTCCCTTCCCCTGAAAAGCTTCCACAGGCCCTCGAGCGGGCTTTTCCCGAAGGCGGCGACGCCGGCGAGGTGGACTGGCAGAAAGTGGCCGCCTGCACCGCGGCCTTGCGCCGTTTCACCGTGATCTCCGGCGGTCCGGGCACCGGCAAAACCACGACGGTAACGGGACTCCTGGCCGTGCTCCTGGCCCTTCAGAACGAAGCAGGACCAAATCTCAGGATCGCCCTGGCAGCGCCCACTGGAAAGGCGGCGGCCCGCCTGGGCGAGACCGTACAGCGCACCGCACGCACCCTGCTCGGCAAGACCGCCGATGCATCAGGAATCCCTTTGGAAGCCGCCACCCTTCACCGGCTCCTGGGTTCGATCCGCGGATCCCCTTACTTCCGCCACCATGCGGATCACAGGCTGCCGCTGGATGTGCTCGTGGTGGATGAGGCCTCCATGGTGGATCTGGCCCTTATGGCCAAGCTGGTGCAGGCGCTTCCCGATCACGCCAGGCTCATACTGCTCGGGGACCGGGACCAGCTGGCCTCTGTAGAGGCCGGTGCCGTGCTAGGCGACATCTGCGGTGGAGCTCGGGCTTCCGGATTCTCGCCCGCCTTTCGGTCCCTCCTGGAGCAGGAGACCGGCGAGCGGGTCCCTGAAACCGGTGACACCGGCGTGGAGGCCCCTGTTCGTGACGGCATCGTACTGCTTCGAACAAGCCACCGGTTCAAGGAATCGAGCGGCCTGGGCCGAATCGCCCGCCTCGTCAACGAGGGAGACGAAGAGGGCGCAACCGCGCTGCTTAGAGAGAAGTCCGCGGACGACGTCCACTGGTCTCCCCTGCCCGCCCCGAGTGATCTGGCCCCTTCCCTTCACATGCGGGTCCGGGAATTTTTCGAACATCCGCTCAAAGCATCCGATCCCATGCAGGCCCTGAAGGGGTTTGAACGTTTTCGCATTCTGTGCGCCCTGCGCGAGGGTCCGTATGGAGTAAAGGCCGTCAACAGGCTCGTGGAACGATCACTCGCCGCTGAAGGAGTCATCCATCCTCAGGGACCGTGGTACGCGGGGAGGCCGGTCCTGGTGAACCGCAACGACTATGAGCTTCAGCTTTTCAATGGCGATCTGGGCATGGTCTTGTTACAAGAAGGGCAATCCGGGTTTCGCGTCTGCTTTCCCACTGCGGACGGTACCTTCCGCAGTGTCCACCCTATGAGGCTTCCGGAACACGAAACCGCATTCGCCATGACCGTGCACAAGAGTCAAGGATCGGAGTTCGACCACATTCTCCTGATCCTTCCGGATCGTCCGTTCCCGGTGCTCACACGGGAATTGCTGTACACGGCCGTCACACGCGCAAGGCGGTCAGTGGAGATCTGGACGCCCCCAGCCGTGTTCAAGTCCGCCGTCTCCCGCAGGACGCGAAGGAGCTCCGGACTGCAGGACGCCCTATGGAAGACGTCATAGCCTCTGCAGCGGCCGATTTCCCTTGCCTTGAACAACAGGCCGGTTAGACTGTGTGGAGGAACACTTTCGTATTTGAAACGCATACATACCGCCCTGCACTGATCGGCGATGCGTGCGTGTTTTTACGATCAATACGCAACTCGAGCCGCAACCCCATGACCTACCGAATGAAGGCCGTCGGATTGATTCGCAGGGGGCGCTCCGGCCCCGTGGTGGAGGTGGACCCCGCCTACAGCGACGCCCTGAAGGGACTTGAGGGCTTTTCCCATGTGCTGATCCTCTATTGGTTCGACCGGAACGACACGCCTGAAAAAAGGGAGACCTTGCTTGTCCATCCCAGAAAAAACCCCGCCCTGCCTCTGACCGGCGTATTCGCGACCCGCTCTCCCCGCAGACCCAATCTCGTGGCAATCAACGTGGCCAAAATCCTCTCGGTAGACGGCCGCCGCGTGTGCATCGACAAAACCGACGCCATGGACGGGACGCCGGTAATCGACCTCAAACCATACATCCCCGGCTCGGACGCGGTACCTGACGCGGCCGTACCGGAGTGGGTGCACCGAAGAGGTGGAGGCGGCGATGGATGAGCTTCGCGGCCAGATCGAACGTATTACCTACACCAACGAGGAGAACGGTTACACCATCGCGCGCGTCCGTGTGGCTGGGGAGCGGGACCTGGTCACCGCAGTGGGAAACCTTCTGGCGCCGGTTCCAGGGGAGGTCATACACATGACCGGCGAGTGGTCCACCCATGCGAAATACGGGCGGCAGTTCCGGATTCACCAATACCGGACCCTCGCTCCTGCAAGCATCGCCGGCATCGAAAAGTATCTGGGCAGCGGCATGATCAAAGGTATCGGCCCGGTCATGGCCAGGCGCATAGTCAGGACTTTCGGGGAGGACACCCTGGAGGTCATTGATCGACGCGTCGAGGAGCTGGCCGAGGTGGAGGGTGTCGGCAAAAAGCGCATCGACATGATCCGCCGCGCCTGGGAAGATCAAAAAGAGATTCGTGACGTGATGATCTTCCTGCAGGCGCACGGAGTGAGCTCGGCTTATGCCACCCGCATCTTCAAGCAGTACGGCCGGGACTCCATCTCCGTGGTGAAGGAAAACCCCTACAGGCCGGCCACGGATGTCTTCGGCATAGGATTTGTCACCGCGGATAAGATCGCCGAAAAGCTGGGGTTTTCAAAGGACTCCCCGACCCGGGTGGAAGCGGGCATTCTGTACGTGTTGAACCGAATGGCGGACGAAGGTCATGTGTATTACCCCTATGACCCCTTCATAGCCAAGTGCCGGGAAATCCTCGACGTCTCCAACGAGCTCGTGGCACAGGGCATCGGAGCCGTCTCCCTGGCAGACCGCATCAGGCTGGAAGATCTGAACGAAGGGCTTGACTCGTTCCAGGCGAACCACAAGGCCGTATACCTCACCCCATATCACGTGGCGGAGACTTCCGTGGCCGCCCGCCTGGGAAGCCTCCTTCGCGCCCGCTCTGTTATTCGGCGGGTGGAAACGGACAAGGCCCTGGCCTGGGTACAGAACCGGCTGGCCATCATTCTGGCCGAACGCCAATCCGAGGCGGTGCGCTGTGCGCTGGAGAGCAAATCCATGGTTATCACAGGCGGGCCCGGAACAGGGAAGACCACCATCATCAACGCGGTGCTTCACATAGTCTCGCGCCTGGGGATCCGCATCCAGCTCGCCGCACCCACGGGCCGTGCAGCCAAACGCATGACCGAGGCCACCGGAATGGAAGCAAAGACCATTCACCGCATGCTGGAGTTCAGTATGCAAAAGGGCGGCTTTCAGAAAAACGAGCGCACCCCGCTCGAGTGCGATTTCCTGGTGGTGGATGAAGCTTCCATGATCGACACCCTCCTCATGCACCACCTGGTAAAGGCCCTGCCGCTTTCCGCCACCCTCATTCTGGTGGGCGACGTGCACCAGCTCCCCTCGGTGGGGGCGGGAAACGTGCTTCGGGACATCATCCAATCCGGGGTCCTGCCTGTGGTCACCCTGGAGCACATTTTCCGCCAGGCCCGGGAAAGCCGCATCATTGTCAACGCCCATCGTATTCTGCACGGGACCATACCCCCCCTGAAGACGGACCGCCCGGAGGAAGACTTTCACTTCATCCGGCAGGAGGACCCCGAACAAGTCCTGCGAATCATCCAGGAACTGGTCCGGGAGCGCATTCCGGCGCGCTTTCACCTGGATCCGGTGGACGACATCCAGATATTGACTCCCATGCATAGGGGGACGGTGGGGGCGGAGAATCTCAACCGCGTCCTCCAGGAGACCCTGAACCCGGAGGGAAACTCCGTGACCCGGGGAAACCGGTGCTTTCGAGTAGGAGACAAGGTGATGCAGATCCGCAACGACTATGATCGTGAGGTGTTCAACGGGGACATCGGACGCATTCAGGAGGTGGACGTGGAAACCCGCGAGGTGCTGGTGGCGTTCGAGGGTCGGCCCGTTCCCTATGATTTCTCCGATCTGGACGAGCTCGCCCCCGCCTACGCCGTCTCCGTGCACAAGTCACAGGGATCCGAGTACCCGGCGGTGGTGATTCCTCTGTTGACCCAGCACTATGTTCTTCTACAACGGAACCTGATCTACACCGCCGTCACTCGGGGAAAACATCTGGTGGTTATCGTGGGGACGGCCAAGGCATTGGCCATTGCCGTCAAAAACGACCGCACCAACAAGCGCCACTCTTACCTGGACCGGCGTTTGGAGGCCAACCTCGCGGCGTCCGGAGACACCGCTCGAAGCAATGCGGTCTGACCGGGCACGGTTTTCTCGGCCTGATTCGCACACCATCCCTTTGAGGAGGATCGAACCTATGGGACCTATCAAAACGTGGCTCTGCCTGGTCTTTTTAATGGTGCTGCTCTGTTCGGCCCGGCTGGAGGCCGGCTGCGTAGAGGGCGACTGCATCAACGGCCAAGGCGTGGTCGAGTACCCGGACGGCAGTGTCTACCGCGGGACCTTCCAAGAAGGCCGGGCCGCCGGTCAGGGGACCCTGGAGATCCCGGACGGATCGACATACACGGGTGCATTCGAAGACAACGAGGCCCACGGCAAAGGGGTCATGGTGCAACCCGACGGGTCCCGCTACGAAGGCGAGTTCCAAAACGGCAGCAAGCACGGGCAGGGGACCTTGACGTTCGCCAACGGCGACACCTACACCGGCGAGTTTCGAAACGATGAGATCAGCGGCCGGGGCACCTACACCTCGGCGGACGGCTCCTACATCTACGAGGGCGAATTCGCGGCCGGAAGGGCCCACGGACACGGCGTGGTCCAAATGAGTGACGGATCGCGCTACGAGGGGGAATTTCGGGACGACAAGGAACACGGGCAAGGCACCCTGACCTACCCGGACGGCTCGGTCTACACCGGGACGTTTGCAAACGGAAAACGACACGGACAAGGCAGGCTGGTTTTCTCCAGCGGCTCAGTGTACGAAGGGGAGCTCCGGGAGGGCGAGATCTCCGGCCAGGGCACCTTCAAAGAAGAAAACGGGGTCCACTACACGGGCGAATTCCAGGACGGCCGTTTTCACGGACAAGGGACCATTGTAAGGGCGGACGGCAAAAAATACACGGGGACGTTCAAGGAGGGCATCGAGCACGGTCAGGGGACGATCCGGTTTCCCGACGGCTCGGTGTACAAGGGAGAGGTCGCCGGCGGCCTTCGGCACGGAAAAGGGGTCTACACCTTTGAAGACGGGACCATATATGAAGGCATGTTCATACAGGACCGAATGGAGGGGCAAGGGCACCTGAGAAGGCCCGACGGCGCAGAGTACATCGGCGAGTTCAAGAATAACGATTTTCACGGAGAAGGCATGCTCCTCCATTTGGACGGCCGCACGGAGGAAGGCCGGTTCAGCAACGGGACCTACGTGGGTCCGGGGACCTGAGGACAAGATTGAAACCGGGACACCGCCAACCTGCATGGGTCGCTAGCGCCGTTTTCAGGCGGCCGCCTCGAACTCGATCACACGCATTCTTTTCCAATTCCCATGCAGATAGCGAAGCAGGAAGGCCACGCCCAAACCGCAGATATACAAGGTGGCCAGCACCCACACCGTGAACACCCCTGCCCCCATAATCTCCACCGCGGTGTACACGGGAACGATCATCACCCCCAGGGACAGAATCCCGATGGTCCACATGATGAACCGGGTGTCCCCCGCCCCTTTCAGTGCGCCTGAGAACACCAGGTTCAAGGCGTCGAAGAAGCAATAGAGCGCAACGAAACGCATCAGAGGCACCCCCAGATGAATGATGTCGGCGAACTCCGCCGGGGTGTGGTGCCCCGCCTTGAACAGGCCCAGCAGCCATTGGGGCGCACCCACGAAGAGTGCGGCCACTGCCCCCATGTACATAAGGGTGATGTGAAAGGCGCTTACGGTGGCATACTCCCCGTCTCCAGGCCTGCCTCGTCCGACCGCCTGGCCCACCAGGGTGGCGTTGCCGATGTGGAACCCCACCATGGGCAGGAAGGACAGGGTCTCGATGGACAGCACTATGTTGGAGGCAGCGAGTTCCAGGTCCCCCAGGCGGCCGATCATCTGAACGAAGAAACCGATGGCGAAAATCTCCAGGAAGAACTGGATTCCGCTGGGCGCTCCGTAGCGCATGAGGCGGCCGAACAGATCCCGATCGAACCGCCGTCGCGGCCAGGTTCCGAACGCGGACCGGTTGGCCTTTGCAAAGATCAGCGCCCCCAGAAACAGCACAATCAAGGCATAGGCCGTTACCGTGGCCAGGGCCGCGCCCACGATGCCCAGCTCCGGAAACGGGCCCTTGCCGTGGATCAGGCAGAAGTCCAGGGGGATGTTGACGGCGGCTCCGGCCATGTGGACCACCATGACCACCCGCGTGAGCCCTCTGCCCGTGTAAAAGGAGGCCATGGCTGCGCCCAGCACCACCAGGCCGGCCCCGAGGGTGAGGATGGAAAAATACTCCACCTCCAGCTTTCGAATGTGAGGAGAGTGACCGATCAGGTCAAAAATAGGCCCGGCCGCAAATACGAGCGCCGCCAGAAGGACGGCGGACGCCAGGGCAAAGTAGATTCCCTGCCACAGGGCTGCCCCCACGCGGGCCGCGGCCTTGGCCCCGGTGTACTGGGCCACGAAGGTGTTCGTGTAGCCGGCCACCCCCATGAAAAAGGAGATGGTGGTGAACGAGGCGATGCCTCCGGGAAGGGCCGCGGCAATGGCGTCCACGGAGTGATTGGCGAGGAACATCCGGTCCGTGAACTGCATCAGGGTGATGGACCCCATGGAGGCCACCAGCGGCAGGCTAATGTGCAAAACGTCCCGATAGCCGTTGGGGGCGGACCAGCGTTCCATGCTCCTCCTCTCCCTTCTACAAGCCCGTGCCCCCGGCGACATGCGACACAGGCGAAGAGGTTAAGGGTGCCTGATTTCGCCTTTGGGGTAAAGCGCAAAGGGCACCCCTCGCCATCGGGTTGCACCAGCCGCTGCCGACCACGACTCCAGACCGTTCCCCTTGCCCTGAGTCCACCCCTATGGTAGATCCAAAAAAAAGGAACGGCTTTGTGCAGACCCACCCTTTGCGCCTGGCGGGCGTTTAAGGCTGGAAACGGTTTCAACCATTAATGGAGAGGATACCGAATGAAGATTCCCGAGTATGTCACCAAAAAGGAAGTGCAGCGGGTGTGCCGGGAGCTGGGGCTTCGGGACTGGACCGCCTTGGACGAGCCCGAGGTGGATCCCAAGGAGGCCCAGGTCCTGCTGGATCTGGTCAACACCGAAGGCATGAACATCGATCCGGAGTCCTTCCGGGTGGGGCTCGAGGTGGAGCTCGAGCACGGCACCCGGTTTTCAGACGCCAACGTGACCAACAACCATCCCGTCCTAACCGGGCTCATCGTCCTGGCCCACCTGAAGGAATCCCTGGACTATTACCACCTCCTGGAGGTGGCTGAACTCGAAGGGGATCTCCTTAAGGCGGTGGCCCGAGGCGATGCAGCCAAGGCCAAGGCCTACTATACGCGTCTCGCCAAGGCACGCATCGCCCTGCGCGAGGCTGAGCTGAAACGTCTGGAAGGATAAAACCAGGGTGGTCCCGGATCAGGACATTTCTCGAATCCGGTCCGACGTGTAGCAGGCCGAGCAGGTCTTACCCCAGAACGCCACCTGGTCGTTGTCCTTAAAGTACCGCATGTACTCGTACCCCTCGTCAACCAACGACTGCAGCGGTCCGACCGGAAGGGTGACCCCGTCCGCCTGAACCTGATCCTGCTTCCCTTTGCCTGCGATCAGGTCTTTCATACTCGCCACCATGAGCCTCCTCCTGGAATCGTCAAATCGAACATTGCCGACAATCCGTTCACGAGGGCACGACCCTCGAACAGCCATCATTCGCGACAAGTAGAAACAGGGCTCAGGATAGCACAAGCAACCTGGCAGACAAAGATATTTTCACCTGGATTTAGCCTTCCTCGAAGAACCTCGAGCGGCTCTTCGACCTGTGTGATCAAAAATCCTTGAACGACTCATCATCATCAAAAGGGATTGCGTTTTCCGGGCTCACCTCCTTGCCGGTATGCCGGGCAACGGGGGCCGAACCCCTGCTTCCTGCGCCTGCACGCGGATGATGGGCCTCGATGCGGGCAGGGGCGGCCTTTGTTGCAGTGTTTTTCATCCCGGATCGGCCACTTTCATGAGACAGGGACTTCGCTTTTCCACTCACAAGCATGACCAAGTCTCCCACCATGGCCTTCATCTGCTCTGCCTGGGCGTTCATTTCCTCTGATGCGCTGGCCGACTCCTCGGCATTGGCAGCGTTCTGCTGAGTCACCTTGTCCATATCGGCCACGGCCACGTTCACCTGGTCGATTCCCTCGGCCTGCTCCCTGGAAGCTGCCGCTATCTCGCCCACCAGTTCGGCCACCTTCATAGCGCTCTGCTCAACCTTGCTGAACTCCTCGTTGGTACGCTCAACAAGCGTGGAGCCGTCCTGGACCTTCTTGGTTGTGCCTTCAATCAAGGCTGATGTATTCTTGGCAGCCTCGGCCGCCCGCATAGCCAGGTTCCTCACCTCATCCGCCACGACCGCGAATCCTGCCCCGGCCTCGCCCGCACGGGCCGCTTCCACCGCTGCATTCAAGGCCAACAGGTTGGTCTGAAAAGCAATCTCGTCGATTGTCTTGATAATCTTGGAAGTCTCTTCGCTGGCCTCACGAATATCCTGCATGGAGGAAACCATCTCGGTCATGGAGGAATTCGCCGACTTCACGATCTGCTTTGACTCCTCCATCAGGTTATTGGCCTGACCGGCATTATTGGCGTTCTGTTTGGTCATGGAGGACATCTCCTCCAGAGAAGAAGAGGTTTCCTCAATGGAGGCGGCCTGTTCCGAGGCCCCCTCGGCCAGGGACTGGCTCGCCGCGGAAACCTGACCCGAGGCCGAGGCGACTTGATCCGACGACTCGCCCAGACCGTCGGAGATCGCCGTAAGGGCGCGGCTGATGCTCCGAGAGAAAATTGTCACCAGTATGATGCCTATTAAAATACACACTAAAGAGACCACGAGAATTTTCCAACGCATGCTTGCAATCTCTTGAAAAACATCCGCCTTGTGTGCGCCAACAGCGATTGACCAAGCAGTTCCTTCAATAGGGGCATATCCAAAGAATCGATACGAGCCCATAAAAGGATACTCATCAAAGCCTGACTCCCCTCTGGTCATTCTCTGAAACATGGACGCTACCTGCGTGTACTCGGAATTGGTTCTTGCCTCCTCGATCAGATTCCTTTGATTCAGAACATCATCTCTGTTTACATAGGCAATGAAAGTACCTTTCCCATCTATAATGTAAGAATAACCCTCTGCCCCATACCCAATCCGATCAGTGATTTCACTGAGCCAGGTGGCATCCAGCAGGGCGATAAATGCCCCTTCTATCGAACCGCCCTTTCTGACTGGGACCGCCAATGCCATGAAAGGAATGTTTTGTACTCTATGAATCAACACATCGGAAACGACAGCCCTGCCTGCTATTGCATCTCTAAAGTAAGCCCTGTCTCTGACATCCGCTTGTGAACCGTCATTTAACTTGAGGTTCCCATCAGGTGTAGCTACCCCCGCCTGGAAGTATTCGAGCCTCTCAACCGCACTCTCGAGCACGGGCTGCTGCCGTTCCCAGGCCATGCTCTTAATATTCGAGTTCTCCGATAATTCGATCACTGTTGACAGATGTTGATCCAGGGTGCTCTTGATCA
Organism: uncultured Desulfobacterales bacterium; assembly: GCA_964591925.1. Lineage (GTDB taxonomy): Bacteria > Desulfobacterota > DSM-4660 > Desulfatiglandales > HGW-15 > JAIPEI01. The sequence continues at coordinate 3,138 of CAZQCK010000057.1, read as the reverse complement.
ATTTTGCACCGTCTTGAGCCATTGCAGGAATGATTTCCTCCACTTGGCCCTGTAAGGCACGTGATGCCTGCACATAGGACATGATTCCTATCCCGCCGGAGACAAGAATCAGCATGAATATTACACCCCCGGTGAGCTTTTTGCCGAGGCTCATGTTATTCACCTTCATCATTTCTTTGCTCTCCTTTCATTCCCCTATATCTCGCTTTAATTGTTCTCGACAGTTCCAAGAATTCCGTCTCTGTCTACGACCTCAATTCAGGTACGAGTGTCTTGACTCCGCCCTTGATCCCGGCACCTGGATCCAGGGCAACGCCCATGCAAGGGCCATATGCGAGTTGCGTGCCGAAACAACCCATGGACAAGCAAGCCCGTAATTATCAAAACAGATCAGCCAGTTAGGAAAAAAGTGCCCTGAGGGGCACAAGAAGCGGAGCAGGCAAGAAAGTCAGTTTTCGTCCCGTTTTCGAGATGAAATCCTAAAATCGAGATGAGACAGGTAAGGGTGACAGGAATCAAAAAGCAAAGCGAGGAAATGAGGGGGGTTCAGTGGGACCTTTTTATACCGTATCGTTTCAGGCGGGCGTACAAGCGGGACCGGGACAGCCCGGAAAGCCTGCAGGCCCTTTCCATGTCCCATTGGGTTACGGTCGCAAGGTCTTTGAGGTACTGTTTTTCAACGGCATCGAGCACATCCCTGATCGGAGGAAAGCCGGTCTGAGGCGGTGATTCAAAGGTCCATCCTGTGCCGTCGTCCTCCTTCTCGTTCACGGAGGCGCGGGCCATGAACGTTCGAATGTGAACGGGCAGATGAATGCAGAAAAGGGTGGGTTCATCCTTTGCCAGGGAAACGGCCCGCTCAATGGCATGGGAGAGTTCACGCACGTTTCCCGGCCAGGGGTATCTATTGAGCATCTCGAAAAATTCCGGAGAAAAGCCCTTTGTCCCGATGCCGAGGCGTTCACAGTACAAACGCATATAATGCATTGCCAGGTCTATTACGTCACTGCCCCGCTGCCTAAGGGAAGGAAGGGTGACAACAATGGACCGAAGCCTGTAAAGCAGGTCGCTACGGAAGCTTCCCTCCTCGGACATACTATCCAGGTCACGATTGGTAGCGGAAACCAGACGGAATCGACTGGAAATCTCCCGGTTGCCGCCCACCGGCCGGAACCGTTGTTCCTGGAGCGAACGCAGCAAGGTCTTCTGGGTTGAGAGGGGAAGATCTCCTATCTCGTCGAGGAACAGGGTTCCCCCATCAGCCTCCTTGAGCAAACCTCTGCGAGAAGCATCCGCACCGGTGAAGGAGCCTTTCTCATGTCCGAAGAGCAGACTCTCGGCCAGGGTTTCGGGCAGGGCCGCACAATCCACCACGATAAAAGGGCCGGTGCTCCCGGCAGAATTTTCGTGTACCGCCTTGGCAAAGAGTTCCTTTCCCGTTCCGGTTTCTCCGGTAATCAGTACACCGGCCTCACAGGCCGCCGCCTTGGCCAGCATATCAAAGGCGTACCTCATCCCGGCGCACCGCCCTATGATGTCAGGACCCTTAAGGACCACCGGCAGCCGGTTCTCTTCCTTCTGCTCCCTGTATTGCAGGGCCCTTTGCATGGGCAGAAGAACATCCTTTTGGGAAAAGGGTTTCTGCAGGTAGTCCCATGCACCGCTGAGAATGGCGAGTTCCGCTCCGTCCGCATCGGCCTCACCGGTTATGATGATGATCTCCGGAGCGGGCTCAATTTCGCATATGGCCGGAATGACCTCTAAGCCGTTTCCGTCCGGAAGCTGAACATCGAGAAAAACCACCTCCAGAGAGACCGACGACAGGAGCCGGAGACCCTCATGCAGGGAGTGCGCTGAAACTACTTCATGGCCTGCACGCTGAATGATTGTCTCGATCATCTTGCAGGTTGAATCATCGTCGTCTATGATTAAGATATGAGCCATATTGTTAAAAATTAACTTTATGCAGGTTTTATTTTAATTATTATCAAGAATTTTCCTTACTTTTTCAGATAAACCTCTAACAGAAAAAGGCTTTTGTATAAAATTAACCCCTTTTTCTAATACTCCATGGTGAGCAATAACATTATCTGTATATCCGGAAGCGAATAGCACCTTTATGTTAGGGGCCAACGCTGATACATATTCATGTAATTGCTTGCCATTCATATCAGGCATTATAACATCTGTTATTAGAAGACTAATATTATTTTCGTGTTTTCTGAAAAGCCTAAGACATTCTTCGCCATTTGAAGCCCAATGAACATTATATCCCTGTCGCATAAGGATGGCAACAGCAAGCTTTCTCACAGATTCATCATCTTCTACTACCACTATCGTCTCGTCGCCATGGAGATCCTCAGAGGGCTTTTCAGTGGTTTCGTGAGTGATAGAATCACGCCCGTCAATTGCGGGAAAACAACATTTAAACGTAGTTCCTTGAGAGGGCTCGCTGTAGACCCGGATATTGCCCCCATGCTGCATCACAATACCATACACGGTCGACAGGCCAAGTCCGGTACCTTTTCCCTTCTCTTTAGTCGTGTAGAAAGGCTCAAAGATCCTTGTCATGCTATCCCTAGTCATGCCTTGTCCCGTATCACTTACGGCCAGTAGAACATACCGCCCGGGTTTCACTCCCTCATGCTCTCTTGCATAGCTTTCGTCCAGATCGGCAACACCGCTCTCGATGGTCAGGCTGCCTCCATCAGGCATGGCATCTTGGGCATTGACAGCAAGGTTAATGATGAGCTGTTCGATCTGGCCGACATCCCCTTTGATGTGCGGCAGATCGGATACAAACCTCACATCAATCTCAATGTCCTCCCTGAGGGTTCGCCGAAGAAGCTTTTTTATACCCTCAATGACCCTGTTCGTATTCACAACCTTGAACTCCAAGGTCTGCTTCCGACTGAAGGCCAGGAGTTGGCGAACAAGGTCCCGCGCTCGATAACCGGCAGCCACGATTTCTTCTGCGGACTGGCGTCTTGAATCCTCAATGGAAAAATCATCCATAAGCATCTCGCCATAACCAAGAACGGGCGAAAGCAGGTTGTTCAGGTCATGGGCAACTCCGCCTGCCAGGGAACCTACTGCTTCCATTTTTTTCGCTTGGGCCAATTGTTCCTCTAATGCCCT
>CAZQCK010000056.1:0-20677 GCA_964591925.1 uncultured Desulfobacterales bacterium | reverse complement strand
TCCGCTTGCGGGGCGAGACCCGCTCGGGCGGCGTGCCCGCCCGGGCGGAGGAGATCCACCATGCAGAGGAGGAAGGAATCGAGTTCTACCTGCTCACCGCCCCCACCCGCTTTCTGGGGGATGACCGGGGCCGTATCTACGGGCTGGAATGCCTGGAGATGGAGCTGGGCGAGCCCGACGACTCCGGACGACGACGGCCGGTTCCCAAGGAGGGCTCCAAGTTCCAGCTCGACTGCGACCTCGCAGTGATCGCGGTGGGTGCTGCAGCCAATCCCCTGCTCACCCAGTCCACCGATGGCCTGCAGCTCAATCCGTGGGGTTATGTCATCGCGGATCCCGATACCGGCAAGACCACCAAACAGGGCGTGTGGGCCGGAGGGGACATCGTGACCGGACAGGCCACGGTCATTCTGGCCATGGGCGCGGGCCGCATGGCCTCGGACTCCATTCACAATTACCTGACCTGGGGTTGGTAAACCCGTCCGGGTGACCTGCTCCGACCATGACAACGGGGTCGAGTCTTGATTGAACAAGGCTCGACCCCTCTACAACCGCAGCCGGCACGGTTGCCCTTGTCCCCCCGCTCATACATCCCTGAAAACATGTTCCCGGTAGTAGGCCAGTTCGGCGAGCGACTCCTGAATATCGCTCATGGCGAGGTGGGCCTTGGTTTTGGGGTAGGAGGGCAGCGTAGGATACCATCGGCGGACAAGCTCTTTGAGGCTGCTCACGTCGATGTTGCGGTAATGAAAGAATCTTTCCAGCTCCGGCATGTGCTTGATCAGGAACCGCCGGTCCTGCCAGATGGAGTTGCCGCAGAGGGGGGATGACCCGGGCTCGCAGAGGGTGCGCAGAAACTCGAGGGTCTCCCGCTCCGCCGACCGGGTGTCGTGGGGCGAACGGGCTGCGCGCTCGAGGAGTCCCGAGGCCTGGTGGTGGGAGCGGCTCCAAGCCTCCATGGTTTCCATTACAGAGGCAGGTTGGTGAATGGCCAAGTTGGGTCCTTCGGCCACGATGCGCAGCTCGCTGTCCGAGACCAGGGCGGCGATTTCCAGGATGCCCCCTTTGTCAGGGTCGAGCCCCGTCATTTCGAGATCGATCCAGATCAGCTTTTCACTCACGATCTTCGCTTTCCCTCCTCTCTTCAATCTCCGTGGCCGCCATGGTCGCTTGCAGCTCGATAACGAGGCCTTTCGAGGTTTCTCGAATCACGGCCTCCGGCGTGGGCTCGTTTTCTGGAAGGTCCAGTACCAGACGCATTTTTCGAGGGTGATACCCCATTCGAATGCGTTCCGCCAAGGGGCTGTCGAGACGGCGGGCATGAAAGCCGGGGCGCTGCCAGCGCCCCGGCAGGTCAATGACCAGCCGCGGCGGGCTTTGCATGTAGAAGGTCCTGTAACTGTCGATGGGCCCGTCCGAGAGCACCTTTACGCGCAAGCCCCCCGGTCCGGTCGAGGTCTCTATGGACACTATGGTCCGCTTGGAATCTGCCGGGTGCGGCGGTGCAAGCTCTTTCTGCTCCGGCGCGGCGGCCCTCGTTCGAGTTCCGGGCTCGCTCTTCCTCTCCTCGGGAAGCCATACCCGGTAGGATTGCACCCCTTTGGGTATGTGGAAGTGGATGGTGCGCAGCTCTCCCTCAAGGATCCCTTCGGCCGAGTCGTCGACGTAGCGTGCATCCCCGCCTCGAGGAACGCCTCCGGGTCCGAGGTAGTCGATGCAGGCCTTGAAGCAGGGCTTGCTTCTGCGGTGCTCAGCGGTGTGAAGGGGGCCTGTGGCTCGCTTCACCCGGACCACGGTGGTTACGCGGCGGCCGTAGCGATCTTCGTCCTCTTCGATTGCAAGGAGCTTCAGGCAGGCGTTGCTTTCGAGCTCCGGGCCCTCCGTGGGGTGGTTTCTGCGCGTGAACTCCTGTCTGACCACCCGTCGAAGCTCCTCGATATCAGCCCGGGCTTCCACGGTTTCGCACACGGCGTCGCCGGTCTCCGTGTGTTTCAGGGTGCGCACACCTTCGAGGTGGCCGGATTGGAGGATTTGCACGATATCTCGAATCAAGGTGGGGGAGACATCAGGCGGGAGTTCGTTCAGGACACCGCTGGACTCGATCGCCTGCCGAATGGCCTCATGGCGCACCAAAAGCCTGGCCTCTCGAAGGTCGTTCTCTTGGTCTATGGGGACACACCCGTACCCTTGTAACGAGGAGTCGGCCGCGCAGAGCGCCGGCAGGAGGATGAGAAAAAGTGCAAAACCCTGGAACCGTTTCATGATGCAAGGCCCTTGTAGAGTTTCGGGAACGAAAACCACCATAGGACAAAGGCCTTCGCCGGTCAACGCCAAATCTCGGGGGCGGAGGAGGTCGGGGCTTTCCGTAGCGGACATTAGCGGGAGGCCTTCGTCATTGCGGGCGATGGCCCGGCTTAGATTGTGATTATGGTTTGCTTTTTGTCTGGAAACGGTGGTAATATTTGTCCCCGATTTCGGTGAGTTCAAGTGTGCGATAATTCTCAAGGACAGATGAAAAGCCATGAAGCGGAACGGGAAGATTGGAATCGCTGTCGTTGGTGTCGGAAACTGTGCAGCCTCGCTCCTTCAGGGAATAGACTACTACCGCCGCTACAAGGATCGCGACGGGCATCTAGGGCTGATGCACTATGATCTGGCCGGGTACCTGCCGGAAGACATCGAAGTGGCGGCCGCTTTCGATGTAGACGCACGAAAGGTGGGAAAGCGCGTCGATCTGGCTGTGAATGCGCTTCCCAATTGCGCCTACCCCATTCGGCAAAGCATAGCCAAGAGCGGGGTCACCGTTCAGATGGGACCGATCCTGGACGGGGTGGCCGATCACATGAAGGGGTATCCCCGGGAGCGCACCTTTGTCCCGGCTCGAAAAAAGCCCGTGGACGTGGTTCGCGTCCTCAGGGAGTCCAAGGCGCAGATCCTCCTCAATTATCTTCCAGTGGGCTCACAACAGGCCACGCAATTCTACGCCGAGTGCTGTCTGGAAGCGGGCGTCGCCCTGATCAACTGCATGCCGGTGTTCATCGTATCGGACCCGGCCTGGGCCAGGCGATTCCAGAAGCGTGGCCTGCCCTGCGTCGGAGACGACGTAAAGAGCCAGATGGGCGCTACCATCGTCCACCGCGTTCTCACTCGTCTTTTCACGGAGAGAGGGATTCGCCTGGAGCGCACCTACCAGCTCAATACGGGCGGTAACACGGATTTTCTGAATATGCTCAACCGGGACCGCCTGGAGTCCAAACGGGTCTCCAAGACCGACGCCGTTCAAAGCCAGCTGGATCATCCCCTGCCCGAGGAGAACATTCACATAGGGCCTTCCGATTACGTGCCCTGGCAGAAGGACAACAAGGTCTGCTTCCTGCGCATGGAGGGAAGGGGTTTCGCCGGTGTGCCCCTCGATCTCGAGCTGAGACTCTCTGTGCAGGACTCCCCCAACTCGGGAGGGGTGACCATCGACGCCATTCGATGCTGTCGCCTGGCCTTGGATCGGGGCGTCTCCGGCCCGCTCAAGAGCATCTCCTCGTATACCATGAAGCACCCCCCCGTCCAGTACACGGACGTCAAGGCACGGAATTTGGTGGAGCGTTTTATCAAGGGCAGGATCAAACACTAGTCGTCTTTTCAGGATCCGGGTCCAACCCGGTGAATCGGGTCGTCCATGATACGCCGCTACATCGGGAACCGGATCGAATCCACTCTGGAAGGACTGGCCCGTGCCATCGATCGGCGGGGAGTCACCCCCAACACTTTGACCCTCACCGGACTGGTGATCAGCGTGGGTGCGGCCTGGGCCTACTTTGCCGGGTTCTGGTTCACCGGGGGAATAGTGGTCCTGTTCGCCGGGCTGTTCGACATGCTCGACGGCGCAGTGGCGCGGGCCGGGGGACGGAGCTCCTCCATCGGGGCCTTCATCGACTCGGTGGTGGACCGCTACTCGGACTTTGTCGTGTTCAGCGGAATTCTGGCCCACTTCGCCGCCGCGGGGGATCTCCTGCGCACCCTGCTGGTGCTGGCCGTGGTGTTGGGCTCGGTCCTGGTGAGCTATGTCCGGGCCCGGGCGGAACTGGTGATTCCCAAGTGCGATGTCGGGCTCATGGAACGGCCCGAGAGAATCATCGTGCTGGCGGCAGGTTCCCTGTTCGGGTTTATCGACGCCGCCCTGTGGGCTCTGGCCCTGCTGACCCATTTCACCGCCCTATACCGCATTTACCATACGGTCAAGACGGACCGTGAGGCCCTTAGGTCCGCCCCCTCCCCCTATCATTGAAATTGAGTAAATCGCGAACTGTTCGGGTGCCGCTTGAAGAAGGCATTGGTTTGAACCCGGACGATTTTTCTTTATAATGGATCCCGGATGTTTTCGCAGGGTTTCGGATTCCGGCCGGAGCTCTTCAACCCGGACGCTTGCTGCGATAGGCGCCGTATCCCCTTCAGAGGCCTCGAACGGCCCTGCAAGGCGGTGGAGGAAACCGGCCGGGCAATGTGCAGTCTTTTTGCAACCAAGGAGAAGAAATATGGCTCTAACAGGGAAAAAAGTGGTCATCCTGACGGAAGACATGGTCAACGATCTCGAGTTCTGGGTCCCCTACTACCGGCTCAAGGAGGCCGGGGTGGAGGTGACCGTGGTCGGCACGGAGGCGGGTAAGACCTATGCCGGCAAGGGAGGGCTTCCCTCCAAGGCGGAGGCGGCTGCAGACGAGGTGCAGGCTGAGGACTTCCAGGGCGTGGTGATACCTGGAGGGTATGCACCGGACCATATGCGCCGAAATCCAGCCATGGTACGGCTTGTTCGCGACTTTTTCCATCAGGGAAAGGTGGTGGCGGCGATTTGTCACGCCGGTTGGATGCTGGCCTCGGCGGATGTCCTTGCGGGTCGTATGGTGACCTCGTTTTTCGCCATCAAGGACGACTTGGTTCATGCAGGCGCGGAATGGGTCGATCGGGAAGTGGTTGTGGACGGGAGCCTCATCACCAGCCGGAACCCCGATGACCTGCCGGCCTTTATGAAGGCGATTCTGGCCGCGCTCGAAGGGTCCGGGGCGTGAGAGGCCAAAGGAGGATGAAGATGACGGGACGTGAGCCTTTTATAACGCGGCGGGAATCCCTGAAGCGGATGGCATGCATCGGGGGAGGAATCGCCGCGGGCTGTCTGGGCGGGGGGTTGATTCCCCGAATCGGAAGCGCCGCTTCCACCGGGTTTCTCGTAGAAGGCGTGGGCGAGTCCGAAGGATACGATGTCAAGACCCTCGTCCGGAAGGTCTTTGATGCAGCAGGAGGCATGGAGCGGTTCGTATCCCGCGGGGATGTGGTTGCACTCAAGCCGAATTTGTCCTGGGCCAGGCCGCCTGAGACGGCCGCCACCACCAACCCGCTGGTGCTGGAAGCGGTGGTGGAGCTCTGCCGGGATGCAGGGGCTAAAACCGTCCGTATCGTGGATAACACCATACACGACGCCCGGCGCTGCTTCGCCTTGAGCGGAGCAGGAGGCGTGGCCGAAAGGACCGGCGCCGACCTGGTATTCCCCAGAAGCACTATGATGCGAGAGATGCGCATTCAGGGGCGGCGTTTGGATGTGTGGCCGGTATACACACCTCTAGTGGAGGCTGATTGCGTAATCAATCTTCCCATTGCCAAGACCCACGGTTTGAGTACTCTGACCCTTGGAATGAAGAACTGGATCGGCGGCGTGGGTGGGAGACGCCACGCCCTTCATCAGGACATCCACCAGACCATTGTGGACCTGGCCCGGTTCTTTCAGCCCGCGGTCACGCTGGTGGACGCGATTCGAATCACCGTGCAAAACGGGCCCGTGGGCGGCGGCCCTGAAGATGTGGAAGCGAAGAACACTCTTGTTTTGTGCGATGATCCCGTGGCCGCGGACACCCGGGCGGCCGCCCTCTTCGGCCTGTCGCCGGGTGATGTGGGTGCCATCGCCCTTGCGGAGAAAGGGGGGTTGGGCACCACGGATGTCCGGAGCCTCGGCCCCCGCAGGGTGACCCTGTGAAGGCGCGGCACCTGGTTTGGGTGAGGCGGATCAGCCAGGCGCTGTTCCTGCTCCTGTTTCTGTTTCTTCTGGTGGAGAGCCGCCTGCCCCAGGACATCTATCAGAACTACTCACTCGTATTCTCGGAGGAGGCCGAGCTGGTGATCGAACAACCAGTGGGCTTCTTCTTTCAGCTGGATCCGCTGGTGGTTCTCAGCACACTCCTCTCCGGGGGCACTCTGGTTCAGGGTGCGATTTGGGCCGGAGTCGTCCTTCTGGCGACCCTGTTTTTGGGCCGGCTCTTCTGCGGGTTCATATGCCCGTTCGGGACCCTCCACCACCTTGCAGGGCAGTTCAGGCCCGCCCTCGAGGGAAAGGACCGGATTCGGGCGTCCAGGCGCACGCGTGCGAATCGGATCAAGTATTTCATCCTGATTTGTCTTCTCCTGGCGGCGCTCCTCGGTCTCAATGCGGCCGGGTGGATGGATCCGATCAGCTTTCTGTTCCGTTCGATCGGCCTGGCCGTGCTGCCGGGGGTGGGGGAGGCCCTTAAAGCGGGGTTTGATGCTTTGGCTCGGAGCGAGATCAAGCTGTTCAACCTTCTGAGTTACGGGGCCGAGGTCCTGGTGGCCCCCGTCTTCGGATACGGGCACACAGCCTTTAAGACCGGCTGGTTCATCGGCGCCCTCTTTCTGGTGGTCCTGTTTCTTAACCGTATTCGACCGCGTTTCTGGTGCCGCGTCCTCTGCCCTCTCGGGGCACTCCTGGGGGTTTTCAGCCGGGTTCGGCTTCTTCGTCTCGAAAAGGACGACGCCGCCTGCACCCACTGCGGGCGATGCACGGCCGGATGTCAGGGGGCGGCCTCGCCCGAGCCCGGAGAGGCCTGGCAGCCGTCCGAGTGTATGCTCTGTTTCAACTGCTTTGACGCCTGCCCGGAGGATGCTCTCCGGTTTCGTCCGACCTGGGCCCGGCCGCGACTCAACCCGGCCCCGGACATGGGACGGCGTGCCGTTCTGGGTGGTATACTGGCAGGCGTCTCCCTTCCCTTCCTGGGCAGGCTGGATCCCCGGAGCACCGGGGTTCCGGACGCCCGGCTGATTCGGCCGCCGGGCTCTGTTTCCGAGTCGGCGTTTCTCCGCCTCTGCCAGCGATGCGGGCTGTGTATGAAGGTCTGCCCCACGAACGTGATCCAGCCCGCCTTGGGAGAGGCGGGTATGGCCGGGTTCTGGACCCCTCACCTGAACATGCTTCAGGGGTACTGCGAGTATACCTGCACGCTGTGCGGCGGAGTGTGCCCCACCGGAGCCATTGAGTCCTTGCGGATTAGAGAAAAGGTGGAAAAGCCCGTCCGCATCGGGTCCGCCTACGTGGACCGGGGCCGCTGTCTGCCCTGGTCCGGAAACGGCCCTTGTATCGTGTGCGAGGAACACTGCCCCACCTCGCCCAAGGCCGTCACCCTGCGCCGGGAGACCGTGCCCGGGGCGGACGGTGGCCTGAGCCGCGTGCAGCTTCCCTATGTGGACCTGAAGCAGTGCGTGGGGTGCGGCATCTGTGAGAACAAATGCCCCGTTCTGGGTAGGCCTGCCATACGCGTCATTGCGGCCGGGGAGACGAGGTCCATGAAGAATCGGATTCTGCTCTGATTCGCCCATCACCGCTTCTCCTTGAACCTCCGGATCGAGCATGGTAAAGAGGGCAAAAAAGGCTTGATTTTGAATGGTTTGTTTGTATAATTGAGCTTCAGTTATACATAACTGCCTATCTTTCGCGGCCCCTTTATTGAAAGGTGATGAGAAACCATGATCCAGCGATACACGCGACCGGAAATGGGGCGCATCTGGACGGATGAAAACCGGTACGCCAAGTGGCTGGAGGTGGAAATCCAGGCGTGCGAAGCCATGGCCGAGCAAGGGGTGATTCCTGAGGAAGCGCTGGAGACGATCAAGGCAAAGGCGGATTTCTCGGTCGAACGAATCCTCGAGATCGAGGAAGAAACCAAGCACGATGTGATCGCCTTTCTGGCGAATGTGGCGGAGTACGTGGGCCCGGACAGCCGGTTCATTCACTTGGGCCTGACCTCTTCGGACGTGGTGGACACGAGCTTCGCCCTGCTGCTAAAGGAGGCCATGTCGTTGATCATCGGCGATGTGAAAACTCTCCTCTCCGTGCTCGAAGAGCGGGCCTTCGAGCACAAGCACACCGTGATGATCGGCCGTTCCCACGGCATTCATGCCGAGCCCATGACGTTCGGCCTCAAGCTGGCGCTCTGGCATGCCGAGATGAAGCGCAATCTCGGGCGCCTCGAGAGGGCCCTCGAGGATATCAGCACGGGCAAACTTTCCGGAGCCGTGGGCACCTTTGCAAACGTGAGCCCGGCCATCGAGGCCCGGGCCTGCGAGCGGCTGGGACTTCGACCGGCGGAGATTTCCACACAGATCGTGCAGAGGGACCGCCATGCAGCCTACTTCTCAGCCCTGGCCGTCTTGGGCGGGACCCTGGAGAAGATCGCCGTGGAGATCCGGCATCTCCAGCGGACCGAGGTTCTGGAGGTTCAGGAGCCCTTCTCCAAGGGTCAGAAAGGTTCTTCGGCCATGCCCCACAAGAAGAACCCCATCGGGTGCGAGAACATTTCGGGTCTGGCCCGCATTCTTCGGACCAACGCCCTTGCCGCCATGGAGAACATGGCGCTCTGGCACGAACGGGACATCAGTCACTCCTCGGTGGAGCGGATCATCGGCCCGGACAGCACCATCCTGGCCGACTACATGCTCCACCGGCTCACGGGCATCCTTCGAGGGCTCGTGGTGTACCCTGAGAACATGAAACGAAACCTCGGTCTGCTCAAGGGACTCATCTTCAGCCAGCAGGTTCTCACCAGGCTCTCTTCCGCCGGTCTGAAGAGGCTGGATGCCTATGAGCTGGTCCAGCGTAATGCGCTCAAGGTCTGGGACACCGGGCAAGAGTTCAAGTCGCTCCTCCTGGGTGACCCGGATGTGTGCGAGCACCTGAGGGAGGAGGACATCGAAGAGCTGTTCAGCGTGGAGCATCATCTCAAACACGTAGACGAGATCTTTGATCGCGTATTCGGCGAGGCGTGACCTTCAAACGGGGACCAGAGGCACCCGGCTGACGATCACACTCCCTGCTCATGAAAATGTTCTCCAAGGGCGCAGCATCTTTCCGGCGGCCTGTCAATCGCCGCCATGCTCTCGGTTGACTGTGCGGAATGTCGTGTAACAGCAAAACGCTTGGTTTTCCGCCAGGGTCATTGATGCGATGAAAGCAAAGAGAGTGTACCGCGTACTCGTTCTCCGAATCCTCGGCTGGGTGCTGACATCGGCCCTTGTTTCCGCGTTGCTCTACTCCGGCATACCATCCTCTGAGGCCAAGCGGACCATGGAAGCCGGGGAAAAAGTGCCGGCGGCCCTGATTCGATGGCCGGCAAACAATGCACCCTACGCGATCCTCGTGGACAAGTCGGACCAGAAGGTATACATCTATCGCACGGAAGAGCCTGCGGGGCTGGTGAAGACGTTCCAATGCTCCACGGGAGAACGCCTCGGCCCGAAGACCCGCCGGAACGACAAGAAAACCCCCGAAGGCGTATATTTTTTCACAGATGTGTATGAAGAACGTGATCTCACGCCCATTTACGGCCCGAGGGCGTTCCCCCTGGATTACCCCAATCCATTGGATCTCAAGGAAGGCAAGGACGGCTACGGCATTTGGTTCCACGGGACGAACAGGCCGCTCAAACCCAACGACACGAACGGCTGCATTGCTCTGGAGAACGGAAACATCCATGCGCTCGGCGAGTACATCACCGTGCATGACACACCGACGGTAATCAGCTCGCGTCTCGAAATGGTGGACCCCGTAAGGCTCAAAAAGGAGCGCCTGGCACTGGAACTGTTGATCGAGGGCTGGAGGACGGCCTGGGAGGAAAAACGCATCGACGAGTACATATCGTTTTATGGAGAGGTTTTTTTTGCCGGGGCGGAGGATCGTGGAGCGTGGCGGGAGTACAAGGCCGGACTGGCCGAGAAGTACGACTGGATCGAGGTGGAGATCGACAACCTGCGTATTCTGAGGCATAATGGAACAATTTTGGCCGTGTTCGACCAGCACTACCGGAGCGATGCCTTTGACAGCCACGGAGAAAAACGGCTGTACATTCGAAAGAACAGTGATGAGTGGAAGATCGTCGGGGAGTACTTCACAGCCGAGGAAGAGCGGGTCCGGCTGGCTCGGAAGACCGAGCCCGAGCCTAAACCGGCCCCTTCCTCTATAATTCGGGAGCTCATCGACCGGTGGGAAGAGGCCTGGGAAGGGCAGGATCTTCAGGCCTACATCGCCTGCTATGATCAGTCTTTCCGCTCGAGAGGCATGGATCTGAGGGCCTGGAAACGGCATCGCCGGGAATTGAATGAAAAGCAGGATGTGGTGCGCGTGGGCATTCGAGATCTGGACATTCGAATTCTGAGCGCCACACAGGCCCGAGCCACCTTTAAGCAGGTTTACCGGGCCGATGACTACACGGACTACGGCCTGAAAGAACTCCTTTTGATCAAACAGGACGGGATGTGGAAGATCGGGAAAGAGGAATGGCGGCCTCTGGACAAGGACAACAGGTAAAAACGGGGCGGCAGGACGGAGCTGCGAAGCGGTGGACCATTATGGTCATGGGACGCGTCGGCAAGGTCCGCTCGTTCAAGATCTCGCCCGGGGTGCTGTTCTGGTCCGCTCTGTTTCTTCTGGTCTATCTGCCGGTCTCGGTTTTCGTGGTCAACCGGTGGGTGGATCTGCGCCGGGAGACCAAGAAGCAGGAGGTGGAAATCGAGCGGCTGGAACTCGCTTTGGCCAGGTCTGAAAGGAGCCTGTTCAAGTTTAAGCAGCACGTGACGCTGCTCGAGGGCTATATCACATCCCTGGATCTGGAAGAGCGCCGACCCGCTGCGGTCGAGACGGCTGAGGAACCCGGGACACAGGAACAAGAGGAACCGGAAGAGGCGCAGGTTCAAGATAAGACGCCTCAGCCCGAGCCCGGGGGGGACCTAGTGGGTATAGAGCGGATGGCCACCGAGCGTAAAGGGAACACCGTCGAGGTGGCCTTCAATCTGGTGAATGTCACCGAGGGAGAGGAGCCGGTGAGCGGATACGTCCACATTTTGGCCACCGGCGAGGAGCACGGTTCCTCCTGGTGGGAGACCTACCCCCGCGGCGAGGTGTCGGAAGGGTTTCCCAAGAGCTACCGGTCCGGGCAGCCGTTTATCATTCAGCGATTCAAACCGATCCGCGGGCGCTTCGACATTCAGACCGGTCGGGGAGGCCCGGAATCCATTCGAGTCGTGGTGTACGGTGATTCAGGACGGCTGATCCATCACGAGGACTTCGAGGTAAAGAATGCTTCCTGAGGCTCGATGGTATGCAGGCCGTTGGATATTCCTCCTGACCATCGGTTTTGTGTTGATCGTCCTGTCGTCCGGTGAGGTTCAGGCAAAGCGCGAGCATATAGTTCATTTTCCCAACACCGCTTACGAGCTGAATGTTTACAAGATTTACGGCAAGCAGCCGGGCAAGACCTTGATGCTCATCGGAGGCATTCAGGGCAACGAGCCCGGCGGATTCCTGAGCGCCGACCTGTACGCAGACATGCGCCTGGAAAAAGGCCACCTCATTGTGGTCCCCCGCGCCAACTTCTACTCCATCATCTTGAACCGCCGTGGCGTTAACGGCGACATGAACCGCAAGTTCGCCAAGGAGGACGAGCCTGACACCATGGAGGACCGGATAGTCCGGATCCTCAAGGAACTCATCAGCGAGAGCGACTACCTTCTGAACCTCCACGACGGCTCCGGGTACTACCACCCCACCTACATCAACAAATGGCGCAATCCCATGCGGTTCGGCCAGTCCATCATCGCTGACTGCGAGACCTACCGGGTGCCGGGTACGGACCGCGTGATCCGGCTCGGGGACATGGCCCGCAAGGTGATCGACGCAGTAAACCCCAAGATCGAGAACGAGCTCTACCGCTTCCACTTCATGAACACCCGGACCGGCGAAAAGGAAAGCGCCCACCGGGAGCAGCGCATGTCGGCTACGTATTACGCCCTCACCCATCACCACATACCGGCGTTCGGGGTGGAGACCTCCAAGTTCCTTCCGTCGGTGGACCTGAAGGTCCGCTATCATAATTTGATCATCAACGAGTTCAAGCGGCTGTTCGGGATCGTGCCCGAGTCCCCCGGGCTCCGGCTGGACCCGCCTGTGCTCAAGTACCTTATCGTATCGATCAACGACAATACCCCCATCGTGGTCAAGGAAGACGAGGCCCTGGAAATCTCCGCCGGGGACCGGATCAATATAACCCATGTGGAGGCCAACTATGAACGCGGTCTCAGTCTGGATATCCTGGGTGTGGGGGACTTGAACGATGTCAGGCAGGAATTTCGTGTCGTTCGAAACACGAGCGTCATCGTCCGGAAGGACAATCACACCTTTGCAGAGATTCCCATAAGGCTTGTTGAGAAGAAGGCCCCGACGAGGACGGCCTCTTCGGCCTCCACGCAGCCCGTCTCTTCGAGATCCCCGGATCGCCTGGACGGCTTCGTGGTGGAGGCCCTTGGCGGGAGACACCTGCTCGAAAACGGGCAGACCCTGGAGCTCACCCGCGGGGACACGCTCAAGATCCTTGATTCCCAGCCTTCCTGGGGGCCCGAACAAGTAACCGTGAATTTCAAGGGGTTTGTGGGAAACCACAGTAACAATACGGGCGAGGACCGCGGCTATCTGATTCATACCGATGAGGACAATCTCATGGCCCGGTATGCCCTGAACAAAGAGCGGACCCTATACGAGATCGTAGCCACCCGCAACAGTGACGACAAGGTTATCGGCAGGGCCCTGATACGTCTTCTTTTGCCGACCGATTAGAAAGTCTCGTCCGGAGCGCTGTCCACGAGACTCAGGTTCAAGACATCCTCCCATGGATTGCATTGTTCCACGCAGACCCGGATTCGGCGTCCCGGTTCCAGGTCCTGGCCGTTTTTTCGTTTCAAATCCGCGAACAGCATGGAATTTGTAAGCAGAAGCCGGTGCCGGCTGCGCGTGGACCAGAGCACAAGCGCCTCTAGCGATTGCACCGGATTCTCACGGAGGTGCTTGAGTATCCAGTACCGGGTGCGGTTTCTTCTAACCGTGGCAAGGTCCTTCAGGCTCGCCTCCACGGAAATGCGGATTTGCTCCAGAGTGTCTTCGTCATAGGGAATGGGCTCCTCGATAAGGGCGCTTCGAATCTGGCGCTGAGTCACCAGGTCCAGGTACCGACGGATGGGGGAGGTGGCATTGGTGTAAGCGTCCAGCCCCAGCCCTGAATGGGGGCTCGGATCCGTATCGATCATCATGGGCTGGAGCTTGCGCCGCTGCATGAAGACGTAGAAGAGGGGGTCCATCTCCCGTTCGTTCAGCCTTTCGCTGGGTTCGTCCTGGCCCCTGTAGAGGACCGGAATGGACCGTTCTCGGCAGAACCTGGCGGCCAGCCGGTTGTAGAGGATCATGAACTCGGCCACAAGCTTGCGTGCAGGTGTGTCCTGCTCGACCAGGCGAATGGAAACGCCGGTTTGCTCGTCCACCTGGATAATCACCTCCGGGGTCGACAGGATGAGCGCGCCCTTTTCGTTCCTCATTTGCTGAAAGGCCGTGGCGAGCCGGTGCATTCGAACCAGCAGAGGATCTTCCCGGTACATCAGATTCACGTCGTCATAGGTGAGGCGGCGCTTGACACGGATCAAGCTCGGCGTGAACCGGGATTCCAGGACCTCACCTCGATCGTTCATGCGGCAGATCAGGCTGATGGCCGGCCGGTCGCAGTCTTCCCGCAGGCTCAGGGTGTCCTGAGAGAGGGAGGGGGGGATCATGGGGATCTGCCTTCTCGGCAGATAGAGAGAGGAGCCGCGCTGTTGCGCCTCGCGGTCCACGGGCGAGCCCTGCGGAACCAGGCCGGCCACATCGGCGATGTGGACGCCGACCTCGAACACGCCGTCCCGCACATCGAGACTCAGCGCGTCGTCGAAGTCCCGCGTGTCCGCCCCGTCGATGGTCACGGCTTCCAGGTGGCGCAAGTCTTCCAGCAGGGATTTTTCGAGAGGGCGCCCTTTTAAGTCTTTGGAGGCCTCCATCACCTCCTCAGGGAACTCCGTCCGAACACCGAGCCGCAGGATATCCAGATCTTCATCTTCCTCCCATACGCCGAGTTTTACCAGGAGCCTTCTGGCCATGCGGGGATCAGAATACCCGGCCCGGGACAGAAGTTCCCGAATACGCTTGTAATCCGGAAAGTCATCTCCGTACAGGGCCAGTGAACACAGAAGGCGCACCACCTCGTCCGCACTGTCCGGGCGCTCCGGAGTTTCACCGTCCAGGCGGCGGCACAGCCACTCCGAGCCTTCGCTCAGGAAGCGCTCCCACCGGGCCTCCTCCTCACACTGGCGAACGATCTCCTCGATGCGCCGGGGGGTGTTGGGCAGGAATCGACCGTCTTTGAGTTTGAAATGGAGCTTGTCTTGGAAAAGCGCCCGCACCACGGCGGAGACGTGGTCGTCTTCCACTCCCTCCCCAAAGGCCAGCTCGGCCAGGTATGCATAGCCGAAGCTCTCGTTTTCATCATGGATGAGCTCCCAGAGCTCATGAACCCGGACCTTCCGGCTGAGGGCCTCACGGCGCTCCTCGGCTTGTCGCAGGGCTGATAGCAGCTTCTCCCTGGGCAGGGAGGGATCGACCAGGGGGCGACTTGAGATCAGGAGAACACGCTTGGTGGAAACATTCACCTCCCGATTCTGGGTGGTGAGCAGGTGGAGCCGTCCATTGCGGTCCTCCAGGCAGAAGGTGCATACGAACCGGCCCTGATCAATGTACTCAACGGTGTGTCCCTGTGGCATGGCGTCCGGGAGATCAAAAGGTGTGCCCCACCGGCGTCCCTGGGGGCCCGCCGAAAACGGAGCGGAAACTTCGAAAACATCATCCGGGGCTGTAACTATCAACTGGGGCACGCCTTGTCAACAAACCCCGGTCAGGCCGGAACCTGCAAACATCCCCTCGCTGCTTGACTTCACCGCCGCTCTTCGTTACTTCTCCTAAAAGGTGTCCGTTCAGGAATGGTTTCCGCATTTCCTGCAGGTTCGGTAACGTCTTCTCAGTCCCATCACGCCGGTCCCGGCGTGACTGGAGGAGGTCATGAACAAAATCATCCCCTTGTGGGCCTCGGCTGTGTTTCTCGCGATTCTGCTGCAACCGGCCGTGCTCCGTGCCGAGCGTATCGTCCTGGACAGTGAAAAGCAAATGGCCTTCGCCAGGCACTACATGGAACAGGAAGAGTATGACCGCGCGGCGCAAGAGCTGGAACGTCTGACGTACTTTTTTCCGGAGGACTCCCGGGTCCCTGAGGCCCGCTACATGACCGGGTGGTGCTATCTGAAGCAAAGGCGTTTCGAGCGGGCCCGCAAGATCCTTTGGGAGGTCCACGAGGCTCATAGTGGGCATGCCCTGGGCGGAAGGGCCCTGTATCTCATTGGAGAGTCCTACCGTTTGCAGGGGATCGGCAAGGAGGCGGCCTACTACTTCGATCGTGTGCTGGCCGAGTACCCCGACGCCCGGACCGCAGAGGAGGCGAGGTATCGTCTGGGCTGGGTGCACATGGAGGCCGGGCAATGGCGCGAGGCCTCACAGACGTTTGCGCGAGTGGGGGAGCAGAGCCCTCTCAGGGAAACGGCCTTGGACCTGGCGGACAAGTCCATGGAAGGCCTCGATATTCCCAGGAAATCCCCTGGGGCCGCAGGTGTGATGGCAGGGGTGCTCCCCGGACTGGGGCACGCTTATTGCGGTAGGTACCAGGACGCCGCGGTTTCCTTTCTCATCAATGGGGCGTTTGCCTGGGCCGCGGTGGAGGCCTTTGATCAAGACCACGAGGTGCTGGGAGGAATCCTGGGGTTCCTGGAACTGGGTTTCTACAGCGGGAACATTTACAGTGCGGTCAACTGCGCCCACAAGCATAATAAAAACGCACGAAAGTCCTTTCTCGAAGCCCTTCCCGGTCGACTGGGTGTCTACACCACAGGCAAGGATTTGGGGTTGGGTTTTAAATTCGAGTTCTAGCCGGTTTCCTTCTGAAAATGGACCTGTCATCCTGTCTCCGCGTGGTTCGTGCGCCCCCGCACTTACGGCCGCCGGGGAAATTGCAAATGCGGGGGCTCTCTGGTATGCTGGACCCGGCTTGTATGAACCGAAATTGAACAGGATGCCACGCAATCGATATGGACAATGATTTTCACCGAAGAAACCTGGCCGAACTGAGGAGGCGTCTGGACCGGCGCGCGACCGACACCCTATGGGTGGTCAGGCCTGAAAACCGGCGTTACCTCTCCGGTTTTCAGGCGGATGACGTACACCTCGACGAAACGGCCGGCTATCTTCTCATCACCCGCGATCACGCCCTGCTGGTCACGGATTCCAGATACACCACCGAGGCCGAGGCCCAAGTCGTGGATCACGAAGTGGTCACGGTGAAGCAGGACTTCGTGGAAAGCCTGCCCCATCTATTGGAACGCCTCGGAACCCGCACTCTGGGGTTTGATCCGGACTATTTGATCTGGGGCCTTCACCGGCGCGTGGCCCGGGCCCTCAAGGCCATGAAAAATTCCGTGCGGCTGCAGCCGGTCAAGGGCCTCGTCGAGGGCATGCGCGAGCTCAAAGCTCCGGAGGAGGTCCAGGCCATGCAACGGGCCTCGGACCTCATGGGATCGGTGCTCGATGAGGTGATCCCTCGAATGCGGGCCGGAAGAACGGAAAAGGAGATTGCCCGGCAGATCATGGGTCTCGCCCGGGAGGGGGGTGCCGATGGCATGGCCTTTGACTCGATTGTGGCCTCCGGACCCAACGGAGCGCTTCCCCATGCGGTTCCTTCGGATCGAACACTGCGCCCGGGCGAGCCGGTCGTAGTGGACGTGGGTGCGCGCATAGACGGTTACTGCTGTGACATGACCCGGACGGTGTTTCCGGAAGGCAGCACGCCTGTGGAGCCTTTCCGCACCATTTATAAGACGGTTCGAAAGGCCCAGCTCGCCGCGCTCAGATGGATTCGGCCAGGCATCGAGACCACCCATCCGGACGGGGTGGCCAGAGAGGTGATCCGGCAGGCCGGGTACGGGGACTACTTCGGTCACTCCCTGGGTCACGGTGTGGGCCTTGCAGCACACGAAAATCCCCGCCTGGCCCCGCGAAAGCCTGTGAGGCTTCGACAGGGACATGTGGTCACCGTGGAGCCGGGCATATATCTCCCCGGAAAAGGCGGGGTTCGTCTCGAAGAGATGGTTCTCGTCGAGGAGACCGGCCCGCGAATCCTGACCCGGACGGACCATTTCCTCGACCTTTGATCCTCCACCCCTTTGCCTTGCCGTCCGCCTCAAGGTATGCACCATGGATACGATCCAGTCCGACCGTCTACTGGACCAGTTTATCGCTCATCTTCGGGTGGAGCGGGGACTCGCCTCAAACACGATTCAGGCCTACAGTCGGGATCTGGTTCGGTTCCTGGAGTTCCTGGAAGGGCTCGGCCGGCCACCTGCAGAGGTCACGCGTGAGGACGTCTCCGACTACATGGTAAGCCTTCGAGGCAGGCTGTCGGCCCGAAGCGCGGCCCGCAGTCTTTCCGCAATCCGCATGTTTTACCGGTTTCTGGTCTCAGAGGGGAGTATCTCCACGAGTCCGGCGAGGCTTGTGGAGGCCCCCAGGCTCCCGCGGCGGCTTCCGGAGATTTTGAGCCCGGGTGAAGTGGACCGCCTCCTGGCCCAGCCCGACCCCCTTCAACCCGCCGGCTCGAGGGATCGGGCCATGCTGGAGCTTTTGTATGCAACCGGTCTGCGCGTCTCAGAGCTCACCGGGCTGCGTCTCCAGAACGTAAACCTCGAGGCCGGTTTTGTCCGCATGGTGGGCAAGGGTTCCAAGGAGCGGGTCGTGCCCATGGGAGAAAAGGCCCGGGAAGCGCTTCAGGCGTTCATTTCCGATGGCCGCAACGCCCTGCTGGGCAGGCGCCCGTCGTCCTTCCTGTTCGTCAACAAACGCGGAGGCTCCCTCAGCCGGCAAGGTTTCTGGAAGCTCATCAAACGGTACGGTCGAGCAGCGGGCATTCGAAGATCCATTACCCCGCACGGCCTTCGGCACGCCTTTGCCAGCCACCTCCTGGAAGGAGGAGCGGATCTGCGGTCCGTTCAAATCATGCTGGGCCATGAGGACATAAGCACCACCCAGATTTACACCCATGTGACCCGTGATCGTCTGAGGCGAATCCACGAAAAGCACCATCCAAGGCCTTGAAATCCGAGACGGAACAGAGGGCTTTTCCTGAAGGGCTAATCAAGCCATGGCCAGAATCATCGACCTGGAACAAAGGCGGAATCGGCCGCCGGACAACCTGATCACCTCCCGGCCTCTGGAGTTCAGGCGGGCCTTCTGGGATAATTCCGAATTCGTCATGATGGGACGCGCCTTTTCCGAGGACCTGGAAAAACGCCGGGGGGAAAACCTGAGAGCAGGTCGGCCGGGGGTTTCCGCCCTTCCCGTCCATTTTGTCCTTCGAGGAAGCATGGCCTATACCGCCCGCGGGCTCTATTTTCACAAGGAAAACGAGACAAGCATGCGGGAGGTCTATTACCTTGCCGGGCTCGTGGACTGTATGATCAATCAGGTCAGCCCTCTTCTTCGCACAGAGGCCATTCGCGATCTCTACCGCAAGATCGCCACCCTCAAGCAGACGTTGAACGTGAACTGGTATGGTCCCATCGAGCAGGTTCTGTTTCCCATCGACGGCCCCTATTACAATTTTGATGAGTACCGGCACTCTCTGGCTGCGGCACAGACCCTCCAGCAGCTCTACGGCGTTATTCGGGAGGGGGTGGCGGACATGTTCGCCATCCTGGCGGCGGAGTATGTGTTTTATACTCCGGGCGTGGGGAAAAGCCATGGACGATGAACAGCGAAACCGTGAGGACCAAGAGGCCCAGCGCCTTCGGGCCGAGGTCGCCCGCCTGGAGGGGGACCTGGAATCGGTTCGAATCGAGAACCTCTTTCTCAAAACCGTGTTTGACGGGATCAGCGAGGAGATCATGGTGGTGGACCGGGAGTTCACTGTCCGGGACATCAACCGGGTCATGCTGGAGCGCTACGGGTTGGATAGGCAGTCCGCGCTCGGCCGGAAGTGTTTCGAGCTGAAAGAGGCGTGTGGCGCTCCGTGTCACAGGGGCGACAACAGCAGCTGTCCCCTCAGCCGGGCCGTGGAGACGGAGACCCGGGTGGAAACGCGCTATCAACACAACGAACCGGGAGGCGGTCTCAGAGAGCTCTCCCTGATCATGTATCCCATCCTGGTCCCCGGCGAAGAGGGCGGGGCCCGTTACTTCATGGAGATCGCCCGGGACGAGACCCGCTATCGGAACCTGATCGAGCAGCTCCGCACTTCCCAGAGGCGGTTTCGTTCCATCCTGGATACGGCCACCAACGCTATTCTGAGCATCGATGAGAGTCATCGCATCACCCTGTTCAACAACGCCGCGGAGCGGATCTTCGGCTACTCGCGCGACGAGGTGCTGGGCGAGGACCTGAGTATCCTGATCCCGTCCAAGTACGGTGATCACAACCGGTATGTGCAACGCTTCCTGAAGCGACGTCAGGGTTCTCTCGTAGGGAGGACCATCAGCCTCACGGCGCTTCGCAGGAACAGGGAGGAGTTCCCCATCGAGTTGAGCCTCAGCTTTCTGGAGATGGATGCGGGTATCACCATCACTGCGATAATACGGGACATCACGGAACGGAAGCGTTTGGAGAAAATGCTCCTTCAGTCCGAGCGCCTGGCCGCAGTGGGCGAGGCCGTGGCCCACGTGGTCCACGAGCTCAAGAATCCCCTCATGATCATCGGCGGCTTCACAAGCCAGATTCAGAACAGCATAGAGGACGAACGACTCTTGCAGAAGCTGGGCATGATCATCGAGGAGGTGGAGAGGGTGGAAAGGCTCGTAGGCGAACTCGGAGACTTTACCAAGGAGTATCGTCTCGTGCTCCGGCAGGCGGATGTGAACTCAGTCCTGCGGGATGTGGTGAAAGTCATGGGTGCAGCCTATTCTTCTGACCATTGCGTCTTTGTCGAGTCTCTGGATTCGGAGCTCGAAGAGATCGCCTGTGATCCGGACAAGCTCAAGCAGGTCTTCATCAACATCATCATCAATGGGATCGAGGCCATGGGTCGGGGCGGGGTGATCACCCTCAACACAGAACGCGTTCACCATGGAATCGAGATCAGGATCAGTGACGAGGGCCGCGGCATTCCCGAGGAGGACCTCCAGCACATCTTCGAGCCGTTTTTCACCACCCGGGAGAGAGGCTCGGGCCTGGGGTTGGCCATTTCCTACAAGATCATCCAGGCCCATGGAGGAGAAATCGCGGCCCTGAATCGGCCCGGAAGGGGCGCGACTTTTGTGATTCGGCTCCCCCGGGCATAAGGGATTGCGGAAAACCACCTGCCGATCAAAATAGGGGTTGACGAGCCCAATAAAGGTTGCTACATTTACTCTTTCTGTCGCGGGGTGGAGCAGTCAGGTAGCTCGTCGGGCTCATAACCCGAAGGTCGGTGGT